>CAZWUN010000046.1:0-22101 GCA_964637145.1 uncultured Burkholderiales bacterium | reverse complement strand
GCATCATGCCGGGATACATCTGCTGCTGCATCATCTGGGGCATCATCATCCCCATGCCCATGCCGGCTCCCATCTGCATGGCCGCGCCCCCGGCGCCCGGGTTCTTCGCCATGTCGCCCATGGCGTCGGCGGCCTTGAGCTGCATGTAGTTCTGCACTCCCAGCGCTCCCATCTTGGCGCGCATCCGGAAGGCTTCCTGAATCTCCTCGGGCACCGAGATGTCCTCGATGAAGAAGTCGCGCAGCTCGATGCCGTACTTGGCAAAGTCGTCACGCACCTTGACTTTCATGGCGGCGGCCAGCTCCTCGGTGTTGGAGCGGATCTTGGCGTAGGACTCGAAAGAGGTGCCGATCAGGTCGTTGAGGCGCGTTCGCAGGCTGCCCTTGAGGAACGTGTTGAGGGCCTGGGTGGTGTAGAAGCCCTGGCCGCCCACCAGCGTGTTCACGAACAGCGTGGGTTCGACGATCTTGACCGAGAAGGTGCCGAAAGCCCGCAGCTGCACCCAGCCCAGGTCGGGGTCCTTCATGTCGATGGGGTTGGGAGTGCCCCACTTGAGGTCGGTGAAGACGCGGGTATTGACGAAGACCACCTCGGCCGGGAACACGGTCTTGCCGCCGGTGAGAAATCCTTGCAGCACATCCGTGATCATCGGCAGGTTGGCGGTGGAGAGCGTGTGGCGCCCAGGGCCGAACACGTCCAGCGCTTTGCCGTCTCGGAAGAACACGGCCGCCTGGGTTTCCTGCACGATGAGCTGGCCGCCGAACTTGATGTCGGCCGGGCCATCTTCGGGGACCCGCTGCACGATGGCCGCCGGGTTGTAGTCGCGCCACTCGATGACGTCGATGACTTTTGGCATGCTACTGAACTCCCTTCAGGATGCGCTCGCGCTCGTCGAGCCTGGTGTCGAGCGCCTGAACGTTCTGCTGCAGCTCTCCGAGCAGCCCTCCCGGGTCGGAAGAGCCGGTCAGGCTGTTGACGGTGCTCTCGAGCACGGTGATCAGGTTGATCAAGCCCAGATCGTGCTCGTAGACGGCCTGCAGCTCGGCTTCGTTCACCTCGTGGGCGTCGAAGAAGCCGGCGTAGCCATAGCTGGCGTGGCCAATGCGCTCCACCACGCGGTCAAGCTTGTTGCCGACCTTGTCGAAGCGCTCCACCAGGGACAGGTTGCCAGAAGCCAGCATGTCTTCCTGAGCGGCCTGCATCTTGCGTTTGATCGTGCCCAGCTGCTTGGCCATGAAATCACGCTGGAGCTTGTCGGCGTCGCGCCGGCGCTCGCGGTCGAGATAGCCGGAAAAGCCGGGTATACTGCGCATGAGGCGCTCTAAAGTGCCTTCTTGAGGCGACTGAAGGTCGGTCATTCGTTCCTCCTCCGGGGAGATTCCCAAGCGCACCTTCGAGATGCGCGTCAATGTATACGCTGCTCAGGCGGTCACGGCCTGCTCAGGCGAGGCGATCGGAGCGTGAGTTGCTCCGTTGCCGGGGGAAGCCTGAGGAGGAGCAGGCCAGAAGCGCTTCAGGGCGCGCGCCAGGGCCACCACGACCAGGGCCGCCAGAAGACCGATCGCCCAGCCCACCACGAGGCCCAGGAAGGTGCGCACCAGGGACACGGCCACGGGGGTATGCAGGTGGGCGAAGGTATCCACCAGGCTTGCCTGGCCCACGGCCGCGGCCCCCAGGGCCAGCCACACCAGTCGGCGCCAGCCTACCCAGAGCAGCACCGGAGCCAACATCATGGCCGGGTGGCCCAGCACGAACTCTTTGAAGCGCGGGCGTACGCCCATGACGGCATCCAGGAAGCGACGCAGGGCCCGCTCCATCTCCATAGCCGCCCCCTCCGAGCCGGGAGCGCCCACGTTGCCGGTGCGCAGCACGTAGAGCAGGCCCAGCATGGCCAGCAAGCCAAGTCCCAGGGCGTGCCATAGCTTGAGATCGAGGTTGAGCACCTGCATCAACTCCTTGCGACCACCCAGCCGGGCTACATAGAAGGCCAGCACCGCCAGAGGCACGGCCAGGCTCAACAGCTTGACCCCCCGAAAGAGCGTCAACCCGAGCAGCACGGGGGTCTCGTAGAGCAAAGCGGCCGACATCAGGGCTCCTGCCAGGGAGATGAGAGTGACCCGGATCGTCAGTCCCACCGAGCCGGTCAGCACCGAGCCCAGCGACTTGCGCGCCCCCACCGCCTCCAGGAAGGGGAAGCTGACCACCATCCCCAGCACGGGCAGGGCGATGGAAGAAAGCAGGCAGAGCAGAAGTCGGCCCACCGGCGGCAGGCCCAGGAAGCTCCAGGCCGCCACGCCCCCGGCTCCCAGGCCGATCAGGCCATAGACCAGCGTGGGTCGCAGAGGCACAATCTCGAGCAGCAGCAGGAAGGCACCGGACAAGATCCCCATGCTCACCAATCCCAGTCCCAGTGCCAGCAGAGGACCGGGGCGCTGGTCCGTGAGCGGGAAGGTGGAGGCGGGTCCGCTCCGCCCGGACAGCTCCTGGCTCAAACCCTGAATCAGGGCCTGGTTGGTGGCGGTCAGATCGCCCACCTCGCGCCAGGGGGTCGTGTAAGGGCGCAGATAAAGCAGGCGCAGATTGCGCTCGCGCGCCCCCAGACTGTACATCGAAACCACCGTCTCGGGCATCAGACGGGCCTGGTGGGCCGGCACCACCGCCATCACCCGCACCACCCGGTGAGGGACGGTCCGGGCCACGGTCTGGATGCCCTTCTGCTGCACCTCGGGGCTGAGCTCCACGTAGCCCACCCGCAGGTTGTGAGCGTCGAGCCAGAGGGCGGCTTCCTTCAGCTCGCGCGGATAGCCCACCGCCTCGTTGGGCAGTCCGCCGAAGATCACCCCGCGCACGTTGCGGATGTCGGTCAGGTTGTCCAGAATCAGGGTAGCCGGGATGGGCTTGTTCTCTGGCCGCAGCCACAGCTGCCAGCCCTGGTCGGCCAGGGCATTGAGCCGCTCGGGCAAGAAACCGAGCCCCATGCCGCGCAGGGTGGGCAGATCGATGGCCACGTCCAGCACCATCCCGTGGCTCTGCACACGCTCCTTGCCCAGGGCCAGGGTCAGGTTTCGCTCGATGGCCGCCCGCTCGCCCTCCCGCTCGAAGACCAGGTAGACGTGGCCGGGTCGAGCCGGCACGCTCACCTCGCTCAGGGCGCGGAGTTGTAACCCGTTGAACACCCGGGCCACGCCTTCGAGCTCGAGATCATCCAGCGTCCACTCGGGCACCGCCAAAGATCTCACGCCCAGCGAGCGATAGTGAGCCAGAAGGTCCCGCCCGTGCTCTTCCTGACCGGTGGCCCGGGCCAGGTCGATAACCGCCTGGTAGTCGAGCAGCAGCTCCGTGGTGCGGTTGAGCTGTTCGAGCTGGTGGCGGCGCACGAGCAAGGCGCCGGCGGCCACCAGGCCAACCAGCAAAAAGACCCAGAGGGTGCGTTTCAGGGCTGTTTGTCCCCCTCGGGATGGTCAGGGCGGGTCAGATCGTGGGGATCGTCCCCCTCCTCGGTGGCTGCCTTCATGTCGGCCACGAAGGCCCGGGCCGCCTCGATGGCGGCCTTGTTGGCCTGCTTGCGAATGTGGGCCGGAGCGGCGTGGGTGTGCTCGTAGTAGAGGCGAGCCGCCTCCCCCACCGCCCAGGTGCCCGAGTAGGCCACCCCGGCTTTGAAGGCCCAGCCCGCTCCCGGCACGACTCCTACCAACTCGCGGGCCAGGGCACGCCACCCGAAGGCGCTGCCCACCACCGGCCAGAGCTCGCCCACCCGATCGAAGAAGTCGATCGAGCGACCGTAAAGAGCTGCCATCAGCAAGCAGAGGCGAAGCTGCGAGGCGGTGATCACCAGCGTCTCGCCGGCCGTGGCCAGCAACGTGATCAGAAAGCCCACTGCGGGGATGGACGAGGTCACGCTGGAAGCGGCCGCCAGCAACGCATTGCGAGCCGCCGTTCGGGCCATCATGCGGCGGGCGCACTCGAAGCGCACTCGGGGAAAGTCGCGGGCCAGGCGGATGGACAGGTCGGGGAACGCCTTCAAAACCAGTCGGCACAGCTGGGGGGAGGCTTTGGACGCCTCCAACACGTGCACTGAAGGTAGCGTGGTGTCGGGCGCCTCGGCAGTCTCGGGCCTGGGCGTCTTCAGGCCCTCGCGCACCCACAGGCAGTTGACGCCCAGGGGGATCTTCTCAGCAATGGCGCGCAGCTCCTCATCCGAGCGTTCCTCCGAGCCCAGGTGCACGATGGCCGAGCTGCACTCCTTGAGCGAGTCGTGATCGCTCTCCTGGAGGGGCAGGCGGAAGTAGCGCACCTCGTCGGCCGGAGGATCTTGCCCGGACTCCAGAGGCGCTCCCCCCAGCATATGGCGCACCATTTCGGGGTGCTCCCCGTCCCCGATCAGGGCCAGCAGATACTCCTGACCCATGCCCTCCTGAATTTTGCTCAAGGAGTAACGCGCGCGATAAACCTGGTAAAGGATCTCGAAGGTGTTCATCGGGGCAGATTTCCCGCTCTGGCGTCAGTTCCCTGCGCCCCTGTGCGACGCGGGCTCTACTTTGCCTCCAGACAACCTTCCAGAGTCCGACAGGCCTCCAGCAGGCGCTGGGCACAGACCCGGTGGACCGGATCGTCGGAGTACTCCCCCGTGGGCCACTCGGGGGGAGCGTCCACCCCGTGCATGCGGCCGGCCAGCGTTTTCAGCCCCTGAGCCACCCGGGGCAGAAAGCCGGTGGGATCGGGCGCCTGCGAGAGAATGTAGAGGTAGCGGAAGGCGCGCCGCTCGGCGGTCATGAAGCGCTCGATCTCCTCCGGGCCCACCAGCTCTCCCTCCATGCGCGCCTCCGGGGCCAGCTTGCGCTGCTCGGAGAGGCTGGACACGATGCGGGCCTCGATGGCCTCACTGGGACCCGACTCGCGGGCCATCTCGGAAAGGTCCTCCAGCACCGCGGCAAGCGAGCGCCGCAGGCGGGTGCGAGCGTGGTCGGGCAGCACGAGTTGCGAGACGATCAGCACCACCCCCAGGCCCAGCACGATCTGGAGCACCCGCTTGAGGGCAAAGAAGAGATCGCTGGTGGGCTCGAGGATCACCATGACCAGGGTCACCGCCGCCATCACTCCCACGTAGCTGTGATCGGGTCGGGCCGAGAGGGCGCCAAAGGCGAGCAGGGCCGGCAAGGCGCAGAGAAGCCCCCACTCGCGCTGCTGGGGAAACAGGGCCAGCAGCGCCATGGCCACCACCGCTCCCAGCACGGTGCCCGAGAAGCGCTGCAGGGACTTTCGCAGGATTCCGCCCGTGCGCGACTCGGTGCACAGCACCATGACCACGGTGATGACCACCCAGGTGCCCCCCTGCAGGTCGAGCGCGCTCGAGAGTAGATAGCCGAGAGTGGATCCGACAGCGATGCGCAGGCCGGTGCTCATGGCCGGGGGGGTTCGGGCCCCGGGCTCAGCGAACCTCGCGGCATGGACGACAACAAGCGCCGCGACTTCATTCTGCACGTCATCCAACCCGGCCTGGCCGGACTGATGGACGGCTCGGTCTCTTCCCTGGCGCCGCTCTTCGCGGCCGCCTTCTCCACCCAGGACAGCCGCACCACCTTCCTGGTGGGCCTGGCCACGGCCGTGGGGGCGGGCATCAGCATGGCCTTCTCGGAGGCCCTCTCCGACGACGGAAAGCTCAGCGGGCGCGGCAGTCCCTGGGTGCGAGGACTGGTCTGCGGAGGCATGACCTTCCTGGGCGCGGTGGGCCACACCCTGCCCTTTCTGCTCTCGGACTTCCGCACGGCCATGATCGCCGCCATCACCGTGGTGGTGCTCGAGCTCCTGATCATCGCCTGGGTGCGCCACCGCTACATGGACACGCCACTGGTCTCGGCGGCGCTGCAGATCATTCTGGGCGGGGTGATCGTGTTCGGGGCGGGGATCCTGATCGGGAGCAGCTGACAGCTCACCTGAGCTGGGAGGCCAGCCAGCGGAAAAGGCCCAGCATGTCCAGGGCCGAGAGGATGACCACGCCCACCACCACCCTGTGCACCAAGCGGGCGCCGTGCTTCTGGGCCACCCGGGCGGCCACCCAGGCGCCCGGCATGCTGCCCAGACCCAGCACCACCCCCACCAGCCAGTCCACCTGGCCATGGGCCACGAACACCCACATCGACAGGGCCGTGAACCAGAGCACGATCCAGTTCTTGATGCCGTTGGCCTGGACCAGATCGGTGCCCAGTCCGAGCACCAGGCCCGCCAGCAAGAAGATCCCCACTCCTCCCTGGATGAACCCCCCGTAGACCCCGATGGCAAAGAAGATAGGCGCGTGATACCAGCGCCAGGGGCGCGGGGCGTGGGTGGTCCACGAGCGCGGGCTGACCAGCATGAAAGGGACCAGCAAGAGCATCAGCACCGCCAGGCTCCAGGTCAGGTGGCGCGCGTCCATGCGAGCGGCCAGCTCGGCTCCCCCGAAGGAGCCCAGGATGGCCCAGACCGTGGGCCAGAGGGCGCGGCTCAGCTCCAGATTGCCCTGGCGCCGGAAGCTGTAGACCGCCACCACGTTCTGCATCAGCACCGAGATGCGGTTGGTGCCGTTGGCCAGGTGCACCGGCATGCCCATCCACAGCAAGAGCGGCAGCGTCAAAAGCGAGCCGCTGCCGGCCAGCGTGTTCACGAAGCCGGCCATGAAGCCCACCGCCACCAGCGCCGCCCAGTGGGCGAGGGTCATCTTGCAACCCCCGTCGAAGGGGCCGCCATGCTGCGCCTGATCACCATGCCTCCCAGTCACTTCTCCGAGAAGGCCCGCTGGGCCCTCGACCGCTCCGGACTTGCCTACGTGGAGGAGCGCCACGCTCCCCTCTTCCACCGCTTCGCCCTCAAGAAGGCGGGCGCCCGCAACACCGTGCCAGCCCTGGTCACCGACAGCGGCACCCTGAGCGATTCGTGCGAGATCCTTCGCTACGTGGACGCCAACTCAGCCTTCAAGCTCTACCCCGAGGGGGACCTGGGGAAGCAGGTGGCCGAGTTCGAGCAGGAGGTCAGCGGCAAGTTCGGCCCCGCGATTCCGCGCTGGGCCTACTTCCACATCATCCCCCACCGCTCGCTGTACGTGCGTCTGTGCTGCCAGGGCGCGCCCGGCAAGGAGCGCCTGGCCTTCGGGATGATGGCTCCCATCATCGGACTGGGCATGAAGAAGGGACTGAACATCAACCGCGAGGCGGCGGAGCGGGCCACGGCTCGCATCCAGGAGTACGTGGACAGGGTGAGCGAGATGCTCGCTGACGGGCGGCGGTATCTGTTCGGGGATCAGTTCACGGCCGCTGATCTGACCTGGGCTGCGCTGGCCGCTCCCCCCACCGGGGCTACCGGATTTCGGGGCAGCAGCGCCAGCGAAGCGGAGGTTCCGGCCGAGATGCGCTCTCAGGCGGAAAAATGGCGCGACACCCCGGCCGGGCAGTTCGTGCACCGGATGTACGCCGAGCACCGCTAGCTACTATGGTATGGTCTTGGTTTTCAAGACCACCCCGCCCACCCGCAACTGGCCCTCCTGCACCTCGAGCGCGCTGGCCGTATTGGCCGAGCGCACCAGGTCGTCCGGGCTGCGGCCCAGGGCCAGCGACTCCAGGGCCGAACGCAGGGCGGCCGGGAAGGCATCCCCCGGGTAGGCCTGCTTGAGCTCGGTGAACACTTCCGTTGCCCGCTCCTGGTGGCCGTCCGGCGTGAGGTGCTCGACCAGGAGCAGGAAATCCTTGAGGTCTTGCTCGGTCTTGACCTGGGCGAAGACGGCCCGGGCCTGGGATGTCTGGCGGCTGGGCACCAGGCCCTCCACCAGCTTGAGGTAGCGCTCAGCGGCAGGGGCGGCCGCCTCCCCAGAGCCGGCCCCTGAGACCAGGGCGGCCAGATCCGCCTCGGGCTTGACTCCCTCGTAGCGGCCCAGGCGGTCCACCGCCTGGCACAGGACCGCCGCATCCCAGCCCCGCAGCTCGGCCAGGGTCATGGCCGGCACGTGCTCGGTGCCCCCGTTGAGGATGGCCAGGTCGGCCACCTTCTTGTAGGCTGATAACGCGCGCTCCAGATCGTGCTCGGCCAGAAGCTTGTAATCGCGCTCCACCGAGTGGGTCGAGATGGAGAAGCTGCCATCCAGCTTCTCGGTGGCCACCAGGCGCGTCAACAGCTCCACCCGGCCGGCCACTTCGCTGGCGTTCATGGGCTTGTCCAACAGGGCCAGCAGAGTCCGTGCCTCGCGCGCCCCGGCGCGGCGGGCCAGCATCTGGAAACTCCGAGTTCGATCGGGCAGAGGCAAGGCCCACAGCCCCTGGCTGCGCTTGGGGTCGTCCAGGAACTCCAGGGTCTCCGGAGCTTCGTTCTGCACGCTGCCCACCAGCTCGATCAAGGTGTCCACGCGGTCGGTCTTCTTCTGATCCAGCAGCTTGCCGAACTGGGTGGCCGCGAACTGGCCCGGCAGGTTGTTGGAGAGCGATCGGGCGTGGGGAATCGAGGCCTCAACCAGGCGCATCAGGTCTTTGACGTCGCAGTCGGGACGCAGGGCCGTGGCCAGCACATTGGCGGCATCCGGGCCGCTCAGCCGACCCGACCTGACCAGCGGAACCAGGATGCGATCGGCCAGCTCGCAGGCCGGTCGAGCCCTCTCCAGAGCCCCCTGAACCGCCTCGGTGCTGGCCTCGTTCAAGCTCGCCACCGGGATCTTGTGGTGGAAGAGGCTGACCTTGTTCTTGCCGTGCAGCGCGTTGTAGGTCGCCTCCGCATCTTGAACCCAACCCTGCGCCTGCAGGTCGCGCAGCGACTGGCCGAGCTCGGCGTCTGCCAGAGAGCGCGGATCGTGGGTGACATGGAAGAAGTCCGCCTTCTGGTAGTGCTCGGGCTTGTGGTTCCAGCCCCCCAGCCGAGTGGGCCCCTTCAGCTCGGTGCTTCGATAGCCCTCGGAGTGAGCCGCTTCGAAGGCCTCCAGTCGCGAGAGCTTCTTCTTGTCCTCGACCACCTCGTAGCCATGGTCATACAGGTTGCGCAGGCTGTTCTCGGTGGGCCCGGTGGGGTCGGCCTGGAAGTAGAGCGTGTCCAGGGCGGCCAGGGTGGCGATCGAGCGGACCCTCGTGGGGCTCGACTCGCCCGGCGGCTGGCAGAGCAGGTTGTCGATCTGACGGGGGTTGGCCGTCACCTTTTCGAGCGCCTCGCCGGGCGTCAGGTCCTGGTAGGCGCTGCCGTTCCACTGGCGACCCAGCCAGCTGCGCTCGGACAGGAGCTTGCCCCCCTCGGCCTGCACTTGCTGAAGCTGGTCGAGCAGGCCCTGGCGCTGCTCGGCCGAGAGCACCACCCCGGTCGGCCCTGGAGTCTGTCTGGCCGAAAGGAAGCCGGCCGTGGCCAGCGAGCTCCACAGCCAGGCCCTCGAGTTGGTTCTGGCGCCGGACAGGCTGACCTGATCGCCACTGGCGGCGCTGGTGGCCGTCGGCACGGCCGCTCGGGGGCGGCTGAAGGGCACGGAGTGACTCAGGGGGAGGACCCGCATGGGGCCAGCCTAGTCGCCCGTGCTTAAGAATTTCTGATAACCTGTGGGGGGAAGAAGTCCTTGACAGGCAGGCTCCTGCCCAGGAGCTCGACGTGGTCGCTCAGGCTCAGGCAGGTCGAGCAGGCGTAGCGGGTCCCCTGCGGTTGCGAATAGACCTCGAGCTGCCCCTGCTTAAGGTTGACGATCCAGTAGAGGGGATACCCGCCGGAGGCATACAACCGGAGTTTGCGCCCGCGATCATAGGACAACGAAGTATTGGCAATCTCAATGAGAAGGTCGACCTGCTCGGGATGCACGCCTTGCATCATCAGCGCGCGAAACAGGGCCTTCGGGATGAGACAGAGATCCGGCTGAGGCTCGGAGTGGTCGCCGATTCCGACCGGGCCCTGGACGCGAACCTGATGGGTCTCGCTGAAGTTCTTCACCATGATCTCAGTGGCCAGATCCACGGCATTAGCGTGCAGGGGGTCGATGGGGGTCATCCGGACGATCTCTCCTTGAATCAGCTCGACCCGCTCCTCCGGGCCAATCAGGCCCGTCTCGCCCATCTTCTGATATTCTGCCCGAGTCCATTTGCGCGTTGCCAGGGTCATCGTTCTACAGATTCTCCAGGCACGGAGAGTTTCCGCCCCTCGGCTTGAAGAGCTGTCAGAAGCCCGGCCCGAGCGGGCGCACCGGGTACTCGGGATCGTTGGTGGCCAGCGCGATCCCGTTCTTGTAAGACGTCTCCCACCTGATGCAGCGCGTGGCCGGTTGGTACAGGCCCGCCACGCCGTTCTTGTAAGAGGTCCTCCACTCCACCTTGTCCTGGGTAGGGTCGTAAACCCCCGCCACGCCGTTCTGATACGACGTCCGCCACTCCACCTGATTGGTGGCCGGGTTGAATGCGGCCCCCACGCCGTTCTGATAGGACGTTTGCCACTCCACCTTGCCGGTCTCGGGCACGAACAGGCCCCCGACGCCGTTCTTGTAGGAGGTCTTCTCCTCGAACTCTCCGCTGATCGGATTGTAGACCACCGCAATGCCGTTCATATAGGACGTCTTCCGCTCCACGCGGACCTGCTCGCCGGGCTCGGGGGGCGGCCCGAGCTCGAGCACGGGAGTGGTCCGGGGGGCCACCGGCGCGGTTTGCGAAGGCTCCGCCGCGCGGGCCTGGACAAGCCCGGCGTTGCGCTTTCCAACCCGCACTCCGGCCACCACCAGGTGGGTGGGAGTCTCGGCGATGGCAGCCACGGGCCGATCCTCGCTGACGGCCGAAAGAATGGGATCATCGAGCAGCATGGCCAGACGGTCCAGGTCGCCCGAGCCACGCACCACGGCGCCCAGCTTGCCCGGCGTCTGCTCGAGCGCTCTGTGCAGATTGACGCGCCAGTCAGGACCGGCCCAACTGCGCGCGGCCAGGGACACGGTCTCGAGCACGGGACGTAGCCCGCTCGAGCGCTCGGCCGTCAGACAGCGCAGCGCGCCCAGGGCCAGCGCCGCCTGGCTCCAGGTGGCGTTGGGTCCCGCCACGGTGGTCAGCTGCAGCAGTATGGGGGCGGCCGGGTGGTCCATGGCCTTCAGGCCAGCCCGGGCCAGCCACAGCTTCTCGTTGATGTCGGGGGTGGCGCGAGCCATCATCAGGGCCACCTGAGCGGTGCGCCGGACGGGATCGGCGGGAGCCTGCTCGAGCGCCCGGCAGCCGGCCAGCACCACGGCCGCCTGGTTGGCCGCCTGAGGCCAGGGCTGGCTGCGGACCGCCTCCAGCAGCGGGTCGTCCGAGCTGACCAGGGCCACCACCTCGGCGGGAGGCAGCAGCGGGCTCAGGCTCTCGAGCAAGGTGATGGGGTCCTCCAGGTGCCGAAGGCCAACCCGGAGGACCTCGGGATCGCTCACCTTGCCCAAGACCGTCAGTGTCGGCGAGGGCTCGGCCGCGGACAGGGCGGCCACCAGCCGCTCGGGCGGAAGGTGCTCGCTGAGATCGCGGGCCGCCCGGGCGGCCGAAAACGGCTGGTCCAGCTGGGCCGCGGCCGCCCGGTAGACAGCCGCCTGCGGCTCGGCACCGACCAGGCGCGTGACCGCCTGCGCAGAGCTCTGCGCCAGCATCCACTGGCCCAGCCGGACCGTATCCTCATCGGATAGCGGGGTCGTGCCCAGCAGCTCGGCGGCTCGCTTTGGGTGCGTCTGCTCGGCCGTCGAGAGAGTCAGGAGCGCCAGGTTGGCCCGCCCTTCGAGCTCGGGCACCTGGTCGAGAAACTCGAGCATGGCGGGCGTGGCCAGCTGACGCGCCAGCGCCTCGCTCTCGGAGGGCGGCAAGAGGGGGTGGATCTTCGCCAGCAACGCCCCGGGCTCGAGCTCGACGTGCTCCAGCCCTTCCTGGAGGGCCGGAAGCTGGGAGACCTGGCCCAGCAGCCTCAGGGTGGGATTCTCCGGCTGCACGGCCGTCAGGGCCTGCACCAGCTCGCGCTCGGGCACCCTGTGCTTCAGCTCGCGGCTGGCCCCGCTCAGGGTGAACTCGGGCGCCAGCAAGAGGTGGCCCGCGGCCTGATAGGGCGGATCTGGCAGAGCCCCGAACAGGGTGCTGACGGGATGCTCCTCCGGAAGCTGCGCGAGCATCCACGACCCGAGCACCCGCGCGTCGCTCGGGGGCAGCACGTCCAGGAGATGCGCCACCGGGGGTTTGGACTCGAGGTTGGTCAGGCACCAGCGCTCGGCCGCCAGGCGGCCTTCCCGGGTCAGCTCCAGGCCATCCAGGGAATGCAGAAAGCTCTTCAGTTCGGAGTCGGCCAGCTCGTTCAGGGCCGGGCGCACCGGCAGATCGCGCAGCGCCTGGCTCCACTCGGCACCCTTGCGCGGCTCGGGACGGGCGGCCTGGTGCAGCAACCAGTCTGCCGAGGGGGCCGAGGCCTTGAGGGCAGGATGGGCCGGCAACGCCTGCTCCAGCCCCTTCTCCACCTGACCGCGCAGGGCCGGATCGGACAGGTCGCGCAAGGCCAGGGCCAGCCCCGCCAGCCCCGTCAAGCTGGCGGTCGTGTCCAGCGCCAGCGCCTCCAGCGAGCGCCGCATCACCGCCAGGCGGCTCGTGGGCGCGGCGTCGGGGGGAGCCGCAACCCGGGCCATGGCCAGCATCACCTGCTTGTCCGGGGGAGCGTCCATCTGCTCGAGCCGGGTCAGGCACTCCTCGCCGGCCTGGAGCTGCAACTCTTGCTTCTTCCAGAACTGCAGCCGCCACGAGCTGCATGCTTGCAGCCCGCGGTTGGCCTCCTGGGAGAGTCGGCTCAGCTCCACGAGGCCAGGATAGACCGGGGGACTGAAAGATTGTTGACCGGTCGTGCTAAGAATAGGGGGCAACTTTGAACAGGGGTGAAAATCTTTGATCGCTTTCCGAAAGCTCTTCCCGCTGCTGTTCCTGGCCGTGCTGCTGGGATGCCAGCAGACGCCGCCTCCCACGGGTGGACCGACGCCCAGCGCGAGCAAGCTCGTGCCCAGCGCCACTGCGAGCCCTGCAGCTTCTCCCACAGTCGCTGCCGAGCCGGTGGACGTCCTGATCGTCGGAGCCGGTCTCGCCGGACTGACCACGGCCTACCACCTGAAGCAGGCGGGCATCAGCTTCCGAGTGCTCGAGTTGACCCCCCGCGTGGGCGGTCGCGCCCGCACCGCCAGCTACCCCGATGAGACCCAGGCCGAGGTGGGCCTGGCCGAGTTCTGGACCGGCAATCCCGCCATAGACCTGGCCAGAGAGCTGAACGTCGAGCTCGAACTCGTCGAGCCCGGCATGTCCAGCTTCATGGTGGACGGAAAGCTCTACCCCTTCACCGACTACGATTCCAACCAGGACTTCATCAAGGCGACTCTGGGCAAGGACTACCCCGAATACCAGGCCTGGGACAAGCGAATGGAGGAGCTGGTGCACCAGGTCGAGTCGGGCAAGATCCCGCCCGAGCTGATGAAGCTAAAGGACGAGTCCTTCGAAGCCTGGCTGGAGAAGGAGAAGCTCTCCCCTTTCGCCCGCAAGCTCGTGAAAGCAGTCATCGAACCCGAGATCGGAACCAGCATCAAGAGGATCAGCGCCCTGGACGGCATCGCCGAGTGGCACCTGTTCGTCGGCAAGGGCGCCACCCCGCAGCACTGCGTGGGAGGCAACGAGAAGCTCCCCCTGGCCCTGGCGAAAGCGATCGGCGAGGAGAACATCTCCCTCAACACTCAGGTCACCAATGTCATCGACGGCCCCGAAGGGGTTGAGGTCCGGGCCGTGGACACCGCCAACTTTGACGGCAAGGTCTTCCAAGCAAAGTATGTCGTGCTGACCGTGCCGCTCTATCGGTTGTTCGAGATCCAGTTCGTGCCGCGGCTCGACGACAAGGTGTACCAGGCCATCCACACCCAGGCCTGGGGGGCCTACTTCACCGCCCACTGCCTGCTGGACCGAGCCGCCGAGAAGTTCTGGACCGTGGACGGAAACATCGTGCTGCCCATCCTGAGCGGAGGGGCGCTGGGGTGCATCTACCCCGGCCACGACGTCGGTCCCAAAGAGACGGTGATGCTCAACTTCCTGGTCACCGGTCCCCACGCGGAGGAGTTCAACAGCCGCACGAAATCGCTCGATGACGTGCAGACCGCGATGGAGACCGCCATGGAGGAGACCTGGCCCGGAAGCAAGGCGATGATCAAGCGGTGGACCTTCTATCGGTATCACCCGAGGGCCATCGCGTCCTGGCCGGTGGGGCGGTCGCGGTTCGACGAGCTGTCGGAGGGGTTGCGCAAGCCGCACGGGCGGATCTACTTCGGGGGAGATTTCACCGAGAGCAGCCACTCGGACGGAGCCATGCGGTCGGCCATTCGGATGAGCGGGCAGATCAAGACGGTCATGGGGAAGAAGTAGAGCCAGGCCCAGCCGGCCTGAGCTCGAAGTCCGTTACAGAAGCCTTCGAATTCCTACGTAGGAGGGCTGTGGCTCGACCAGAGGCGTGGGGTGAAGGGCAGCGAGTTGGTTCGACCCGGGGAAACCCAGTTGCAGGCACGGGACGTGAGTCTTGCGATTCTCTCACCGCGCCCGCAAAAACTGACCGCCTGAAAATTGGATCGCTCAGCAGGGTTTTCGTCCCCGAGGCGAAAAGATGCTCTCCTGGTTGTCCGTCGTTTCATTTTGTGACCGTCGATAGCCTCATTTTCATTCAACTCAAGGAGGCTATATGACGTATAGCGACAAGACCCTTACCTGCTCCGATTGCCAACAGTCCTTCACCTTCACTGCCGGCGAGCAGGAGTTCCACGCATCCAAGGGCTTCACCAACCAGCCGGGCCGTTGCCCTGACTGCCGCGCGGCCCGCAAGCGGAGCGGCGGTGGCGACCGCGGTGGCTATTCCGACAACCGCGGTGGCGGTGGCTACGGTGGCGGTGGAGCCCGCGAAATGCACCCGGCCACCTGCGCCGAGTGTGGCAAGCAGACCGAGGTTCCCTTCGTTCCCACCGGTGCCCGTCCGGTTTACTGCCGCGACTGCTTCTCCCGTCAGGGTGGAGGCGGCGGTGGCGGTGGGCGCCGCGGCGGCGGTGGCGGCCGCGACCGCTACTAAGGAGCTCCCCTCCAACCGCCGGGCATAGGGTCTCCTTCCCGGCCCAGAGAACAGACCCCCCATGAAGAGCGCGCTGCTCATCGGCCGCAGTTCCGATCTGGAATCGCTGGTCGGCTTCTGCCGCTCCGACCGGGGGGTCGGTTTGTTACTGGTGGGCGCGAGCGAGATCGGGCGCAGCGCGGTCATGGCCGAGCTAGCCGATCAGCTGCGCTCCACCAGGAGGGTGCACGAGCTCGGTCCGGGCACCTCGGTGAGCGAGCTGCTCGAGACGTTGGCGGTCAAGGCCGAGCACCCCACCCGGCCGGGCTCGCTGGCGGGGGCTCTCCGGCGGGGTCTGACCGCCAGCCCGTGCCTCTTGCTGGTGGACGACTTCGAGCGGCTCGATTCGCTGACCCAGCGCACGCTCGAGCAACTGGCCCGGCTCACGCCGCCGGCCGGGTCAGGCTGGATCTTCTCCGTCACGCCGCCCGCGGCGGCACGCTTTCCGCGCTGCGCACGTCAAACTTTGCCGGCCCTCTCCAACAGCGACATGTCTGCTCTCATTCGGATGGAGCTGAAGGGCGAGCCCGGTGAGGAGCTAGAGGAGTGGCTGGTGGCCCGAGCGGCCGGCTCTCCTCGTCGTCTGCGGCTGCTGGCCCTGATCCTGGCCGTGACCGGGCTTTTGAAGAAGCGGGGGGGACAGCTGGAGGCTCCCCGCCTGCCCGCCGACCCGATGGCCGACGTGCTATCCGCCCTGGAGTCTCTGGACGAGGATGCGCGCCTCCTGCTCCAATTGGGCTGCCTGGCTGACGAGCCCTTCTCCCTGGAGGTCCTGGTGCACGCCAGCGGCCTGAGACGCGAGGTGGCCGAGCGCGCGGCCGGGCTGCTCAGTGACGGCGGCCTGCTGGAAGACTACCGCATCGGGCCCACCGAGCTGCGTAAGCTGGTCTCCACCGCCCTCCCCGACCGGACCAGGCGCCGTCACCACGGACGCCTGGCCGATGCCCTGGAGGCGCTGGGGGGCACGGCGGCCGAGCGCGGACGGCAACTGGCCCGAGCCGGCAAGAGCTCGGACGCCGCCTGGCTGCTGATGGAAGGAGGGCGGCAGGCCCACGACCGGGGCCTCCTGGAGGAGGCCTTGCAGCTGTGGGAGACGGCTGCGAGTTGCCTGCTGCTTGGCGATCCCATCCCGGGAGTGGCCCGGGCCGACACCCTGCTCGCGCTCGGCCGGGCCGAGGAAGCCGAGCGTGGGCTGGCCAGGCTGAACGATTCGCCCGAGGTGCGTCGGGCCCAGATCGACGTCCTCATCGCTCGGGAAGACTGGGAGGAGGCAGGCCGGCTCTGCGAGCAAGCCCTGGAGACCACTCCGATGAAGGCCGAGCTCGAGCTCCGACTGGCCCGGGTGCTGACCCACCGGGGCGACCGCGAGGGGGCCATCGCGGCGCTGGAGCGCGCCCTGCCCGAGGTGGGCCCGGAGGCTCGCCTGACGCTGGGACGCCTCGCGCTGGCCACGGGAGACGTGCGTCGGCTGCGCGCCACCGTCCAGCCCCTGCTCGAGCATCCCGAGCTGCGTTTCGAGGCCCTGCTGCTGCTGGCCGAAGGTGAGCAGATGGGCGGACGAGGCTCGGCCGGGCGTGAGCGTTTGCAGGAGGCGGCCGCGCTGGCAGCCCAGGAGAAGGTGCCCGAGCGCGAAGCCCGGGTGCACCTCTTGCAGTCCAACTCCCTGCGCGACGAGGGCGACCTGGTCTGGGCGGCCGACGCCTGCGAGCAGGCCGTGACCCTGCTGCGGCCCGCGGGAGAGAGCCTGGTTCTGACCGAGGCTCTGGAGCAGCTCCTGCGTCTGCGGATGGAGCAGAAGAAGCCTTCTGAGGCCGAGTCCGTTCTGCGTGAGCTGGTGGCCGTCAGCGACGTCCTGGACGAGTCGGGGGCGCGGGTCCGGGCGCGCCTGCGGCTGGGCCGCCTTCAGATCGAGAACGAGCGAGCCGCCGAGGCGGTGGACTCGTTGAGCCAGGCGGTCGAGCTGGCCGGGGGAAACGAGCTGGCCGAGCTCCTGACCGAGCTGGTCGCCGCCAAACGCCTCCAGGGAGCCGACCAGGAGGCCATGGCTGTGGCCGAGCGGGCCGTTACAGAAGCTCGCGCGGCCCCCTCCAGCGAGCTGCTGGCTCGGGCGCTGGTATCTCTGGGAGAGCTCTCGGTGGATGCCCAGCAGTGGAGCCGGGCTCAGGAGACCCTGGAGGAGGCACGGGGACTCTCCCCCGAGGACCCCAGGTTGCTGAAGGCTCTGGCCCGCCTGCACGAGCAGGGGGCTCTACGCCAGGTGCCCGGGCTGAGCGTAGAGGAGGCCCGGCGGATCCGGCGCACGACCCGGACGCGCCCGGCGCTGCCGGTCAATCCTCGAAAGCTTCTACCCTGGCTGGGGAGCGTGGTGGTCCTGGCCCTCTTCGTGTTCTGGCCCCGCCCTGGCATTCTGCAGGTGGAGTCCCACCCCCCCGGCGCCGTGGTGGTGGTTGACGGTCAGCGCCACCAGGCGCCGTGCACCGTCAAGCTCGCGCCCGGCAGCCACGAAGTCAAGGTGGCTCAACAGGGCTACAAGTCCCACGTCGAGCGGGTGGAGCTGGCCGCCGGCCAGAGCTTCAAGCTGGTGGCGCGGCTCGAGAGCGCCTCAGGCGCGGTCCGCTTCTCCACCAGACCCAAGGGGGCCAAGATCTATCTCGAGGGCCGACTCAAGGGAGTCTCTCCGCTGGAGCTCAAGGGCCTTCCCCCCGGGCGCTTCAAAGTGCTGGTGGTCAAACCTGGCTATCTCGAGTACGTCGGAGCGGTGGACGTGGCGGCTGGCAAAACCCGCAACCTTTCGATCAACCTCCAACATGCGCCCTGAGGTGGCAGCCTCAGCTTCAAACGCTGGGATGGCCGCGGCGATCGAGTGCGATCCCGCTCGATCGCCGCGGCCATCCGCTGGAAACTCTCCGACCCCTGGCCGGTTTCACCCCCATCATGAAGATCCGCGCCCTGCTCATGATCGTGTTGGCCCTGGCGGTGGCCCGGGCCGCCCCGCCCTACGACCCGCTCGTGCTCCCGGACGGCAAGACCACGACCCTGGAGCTCAAGGTGGCCGGAGAGCGCGAGCTGCCTCTGCTGGTCTACCTGCCTCCCGGTCGCGCACCGGCCCCGGTGGTGCTGTTCAGCCACGGGTTGGGAGGCTCGCGCCACGGCAGCAGCTTCCTGGGCAAGCACTGGTCCGGACGAGGCTACGTGGTGGTCTATCTCCAGCATCCCGGCAGCGATGACTCGGTCTGGAAGAAACAGCAGAGGGGTGGACGCCTGGCGGCCATGAAGAGCGCGGCCAGCGCCGAAAACCTGCGTCTGCGGGTTGAGGACGTGCCCCGCGTGCTCGATCAGCTCACCGTCTGGAGCCGGGAGCCGGGCCACCCCCTGGCCGGTCGGCTGGACCTGGGTCGGGTCGGCATGTCCGGCCACTCCTTCGGAGCCCTCACCACCCAGGCCGTGGGCGGACAGAGCTTCCCCCTGCTGGGAGCCAAAGGGACGGATGGACGCATCCGGGCCGCCCTGCCCATGAGCCCCAGCGCCCCTCGGGCCGGCGATGTCCAGAAAGCCTTCGGGCAGGTCAAGATCCCCTGGATGCTGATGACCGGCACCGAGGACAACTCGCGCATCGTGAACCTGACCGTTGCGGAGCGGCTGGCCGTCTACCCGGCCCTGCCGCCGGGCGGGAAGTACGAGCTGCTGCTGAACGGAGCCAGGCACTCGGCCTTCACCAACCGTCCCCTGCCGGGCGACAGCGGGGGGCGCAATCCCAACCACCACCGCTCCATTCTGGCCCTGAGCACGGCTTTCTGGGACGCCTACCTCAAGGACGATCCAGCCGCCCGCGCGTGGCTGGACGGGGCCGGTCCGCGGAGTGTGCTCGAGCCCGAGGACGGCTGGCAGCACAAGTAAGTTACGCCTTCCAAAATCTTTGAGGGTCAGCCCCTACCATTCCCTCATGGTGGTGCTCCCGTCGACCTCTGCCCTCTTCGTCCGGCCCACCCGGGCGACGGCGCCGCCTGAGCACGATCCGGTTTGCCAGGCCCTGGCCGAGACGGATGACTCGGCTCGACTCGAGAAACTCCTCAAGCTGTGCTCTGAGGCGCGCAACAGAAGCGATATCTCCGAATGCCTGGGCCGCCATCAGGCCGAGTTGTGGAGCCTCCCCCCCAGCAGCGACTACGCCAACATCCATCTGGTGGAGCGCCTGGCCCCGCACTGCCCTCCCCCCGAGAGCCTGGACTGGCTCTTCGGGAAGTACGGCCAACGACTGGCGGTGGAAGGCCCCAGCATCGGAGCGGCCCGCCGCTCGCTCGAGCAGATCCTGGTCCATCGCCCCGAATTCGTGGACGAGGCCGCCACCCGGCTGCTCGATCCGTCCCCCGGAGGAGGCTTCACCCCCGCCCAACTGGTCTGCCTGAGGGATCTGGTCAGCGGAGGCTGGATTCCGAGCCCTGAGCAGAAAGGCATGCTGCTGGAGCGACTGGGCAGCGTAGACCTCATCGAGAGGGAAGGCCAGGATCTGCTGGCGGTGCTGGTGGAGCTGAAGAAGTCCCGCCCTGAGGAGATCCCCCCCACTCTTGGCCGCGAGTTGCTCGAGCGGTTGCTGGCCGAACCCGATCCTCCGCTCTACACCTTCGCGGGGGGGCCGAATCGGGGCTTCCTCTCCCAGCCCATCTACCAGTTGGCCTTCCCGGACGAGAAGCTGGAGGGCGAGCTGCTCTCGCAGGTGGGTCAGGGGGAGCAAAATGCACTGCTCGTGCTGGCGGGCTCGATGACGTTCACCGGGGGAGCCGAACGGCTGGGCCGCCAGCTCCAGCCCGAGTTCGCGCGCGCCCCCGAGAGCGCCCGGGCGGACCAGGTCTTGCTGCACGTGCTGACACTCTGGCTCGAGCAGCCCTGCGCCACCGCTGACGAAGCTCTGCAGCCGCACCTGGCGCTGGGCGAGCGCTACTACGCGCTGGCCCCGCGCGAAGAGCCCCTTTCCCCCCGCTGCAAGCCCGCCGTGGTGAGCGTTGAGCCCGAGTGGTTGGCCGGGATGGCTGACTCGATGGACACGGTGCAGTCGCAAGCCCGCCTGGTCGTGGCCTTCCAGGCCGCCAACCAGGACCCGGCTCTGGCCCGAGCCCTGCTCAGCGAGCTGACCCCCTGGCTCGACCGCGACCAGGCCCCGGCCTGGACCGAAGCAGCCACGGCTTTCCACGGCCTCAAGGACCTGCAGGTGCGAGAGCAGCTGCTTCAGGCCAGCGACTTGCGTGAGCTGTTGACCGCCTTCAGGCCCGGCTCCACCTGGCTGCAGGCAGCCCAGGAGCGCTACCCGGGCGAGATGGCCCGGCTCCAACCGCTGCTCAAAGACATGACAGGCGAGGACCAGAGCGCCCTGGTGAGTTCTCTGGCCCACCGCAGGGAGCTGGAGGGGGATCTCAGCTGCCTGACCAGCCTGGCCAGACTGCCCGCCGCCGAGCGCCTGGAGGCCGCCACGCAGGTACTGCGCTCACCCGCCTTCTTCACCAGGCTCGAGCAGATCGCGCCTCTGCGCATCAGTTTGCAGGCCCACCAGGAGCTTTGCCGCCGAATCGACGGCGGGATGGAGCCCGAGATCGCTTTCCAGCAGGTGGCCGCTCCCCTGGTGCTGGACAGCGTGGCGGGCGATGGCAAGGCGGTGGGAACGGTGGATGGCTACCTGGTGGTCGGGGGTTCGCGGCTGCGCAACCGTTGCTGACTCGTTTTTGACGCCCAACAGGGAACCTGGCCCCCCGAGGGAGTATATTAGCCCCTCACGACGCCCTCAAGTAGGTATCTCCAGCTGTGCCTGTTGTATCTGCCAGTCGTGGGGGGCACAAAATCTGACTTAGGGAAGTTGATCGATGGAAACAACCAAGTGTCCCGTCATGAACGGGGCTCAAAAGCGCGCCGCCGGCACATCCAATCGAGACTGGTGGCCAAACCAGCTAAATCTGAAGATTCTGCACCAGCACTCGTCCTTGTCCGATCCGATGGGCCAGGATTTCGACTATGCCCGGGAATTCAAGACGCTCGATCTCGACGCCGTCAAGAAAGACCTCTATGCCTTGATGACGGACTCGCAGGACTGGTGGCCGGCGGACTACGGCCACTACGGTGGGCTCTTCATCCGCATGGCCTGGCATAGCGCGGGCACCTATCGCATTGCGGACGGCCGGGGGGGAGGAGGCTCGGGCACCCAGCGCTTCGCCCCTCTCAACAGCTGGCCCGACAACGCCAACCTGGACAAAGCGCGCCGCCTGCTCTGGCCTATCAAGCAGAAGTATGGCCGAAAGCTCTCCTGGGCCGACCTGATGATCCTGGCCGGGAACTGCGCCCTGGAGTCCATGGGTTTCAAGACCTTTGGCTTCGGCGGCGGACGCGCGGACGTCTGGGAGCCCGAGGAGGACATCTACTGGGGCTCCGAGACCGAGTGGCTGGGCGACAAGCGCTACACGGGCGATCGGCAGCTCGAGAATCCCCTGGGCGCCGTCCAGATGGGCCTGATCTACGTGAACCCGGAAGGCCCCAACGGCAATCCCGACCCCGTCGCCTCGGGCCGAGACATCCGCGAGACGTTCGCCCGCATGGCCATGAACGATGAGGAAACCGTGGCCCTGGTCGCCGGCGGACACACCTTCGGAAAGTGCCACGGCGCCGGCGACCCGGCCCTGGTCGGTCGCGAGCCGGAAGGCGCGCCCATGGCTGAGCAAGGTCTGGGCTGGGCCAGCCGCTTCGGGAGCGGAAAGGGCGCTGATGCCATCACCAGCGGCCTGGAGGGAGCCTGGACCCCTACCCCGACGAAGTGGGACAACAGCTACTTCGACACCCTGTTCAAGTATGAGTGGGAACTGACCAAGAGTCCCGCCGGGGCCCACCAGTGGAAGCCCAAGGGAGGGGCCGGGGCCCAGGACGTGCCCGACGCCCAGGATCCGTCCAAGCGCCACGCTCCCATGATGACCACCGCCGACATGGCGCTGCGGATGGACCCCATCTACGAGCCTATCTCGCGGCGCTTCCACCAGAACCCGG
>CAZWUN010000045.1:0-22833 GCA_964637145.1 uncultured Burkholderiales bacterium | reverse complement strand
TGGTAACCTACGGCGAGACGGTGGTGCTGGTCACCGCAACCGCCAACGACAAAGCCCGCGAGGGGATCGACTTCTTTCCCCTGACGGTCGATTACGAAGAGAAGATGTACGCCGCCGGTAAGCTGCCTGGTGGCTGGATCAAGCGAGAGGGCCGTCAGCCTGAGCGCTGCATTCTGACCTCACGGCTGATCGACCGACCCATCCGTCCGCTCTTCCCCGATGGCTTCCGCAACGATGTCCACGTGGTAGGCATGTGCTTGCAGGTCGACGGGAAGAATGAGCCCGACGTGCTGGCGGTGGCCGGCGCGGGTGCGGCTCTCTCACTGTCGGACATTCCCTTCGAAGGCCCCGTGGCGGGCGTGCGTATCGGCTACGTCGACGGTGAATTCGTGGTCAATCCCGATACCGCCCAGATGGCTGAGAGTAGCATGAGCCTGGTGGTTGCCGGCACCCGCGACAATCTCATGATGGTGGAGTGCGGCTGTGACGAGCTTTCCGAAGAGCTCATGCTAGACGCCTTCGAGGAAGCCCAAAAGAACATCTGTGTGATCATCGAAATGATCGACGAGTTGGTCGCGCAGAAGGGTAAGCCCAAGGCCGAGTTCCCGCTCTTCAAACCGGCCGAGGATCTCGAGAAGTTCGTTCGCGACCGCATCACCGACCGGGTAGCCAAGGCTATCCGCACGATCGAAAAGCAAGAGCGCAACAAGGCCATGGGCGCGGTCAACAAGACCGCCTTCGTCGAAGAGGTTTTGAAGGACTCCAAAGCCTCGGCAGCCTGGAAAGAGCGTGTGCAGGCCGACACCTTCGGGCGCGACTTCGAATACGTCCTCAAGAAGATCCAGGAGGACGAGCTGGTCACCATGATCGTCAAGGAGGGGCGCCGCCCGGACGGTCGCAAGGCCGACGAAATCCGCCCCCTCAAGTCCCAGGTGGGCGTCCTGCCACGTGTGCATGGCACTGGGCTCTTCACCCGTGGCCAGACCCAGGTGCTGTCGCTGCTGACACTCAGCACTCTTAGCGATGAGCAGTTGTTTGACAACGTCATCGGGGAAGAGTCGCGTCGCTACATCCACCATTACAACTTTCCCCCCTTCTCAGTTGGCGAGGCCCGCTTCATGCGCGGCCCGGGCCGACGCGAGATCGGGCACGGCGCTCTGGCCGAGCGAGCTCTGTTACCGGTTATCCCGGACGAGAACGACTTCCCTTACACCATCCGCATCGTGAGCGAGGTGTTGGAGTCGAACGGCTCCACCTCAATGGCTTCGACCTGCGGAAGCACTCTGGCCCTGATGGATGCAGGCGTGCCCATCAAGTCGCCGGTGGGCGGCATCGCCATGGGACTGGTGGCCAAGGGCGAGGACTTCACCGTGCTGACCGACATCCAGGGCATGGAAGATGCACTGGGCGAGATGGACTTCAAAGTGGCCGGTACCCGCGAGGGCATCACCGCGCTTCAGATGGACATTAAGCTCAAGGGAATCACGATGGAGATCCTGCGCCAGGCGCTGGAGCAGGCCAAGGCGGCCCGCTTCCAGATCCTGGACGTGATGGAAGCCTGCATCCCGGCTCCCCGCACGGAGCTCAATCCTCTGGCGCCGCGCATCTTCACCATCACCATCGACCCCGACAAGATCAAGGAGATCATCGGCCCGGGCGGCCGCGTGATCAACAAGATCATAGCCGAAACCGGCGCCAAGATCGACATCGAGAACGATGGACGCATCTTCGTGGCCTCCGTGGACCGCCTGGCCGGCGATCGAGCTGCCAAGATGATCGAAGACCTTACACGCGAAGTGCAGGTGGGCGAAGTATTCACCGGCAAGGTCATGCGCATCATGAGCTTTGGCGCCTTCGTCGAGCTCCTACCCGGCAAAGAGGGCCTGCTGCACATCTCTAAACTGGCCGCGGGCCGGGTGGAGCGAGTGGAGGACGTGGTCTCGTTGGGCGATACCATCGAGATCGTTGTAGACGAGATCGACTCAATGGGTCGCATCAATCTGTCCCGTCCTGGCCTCAAAAAGGAGCCTCGTGAGGACCGCGACGACCGTGGCCCACGCGACCGTGGCGACCGCGGTGATCGTGGTGAACGCGGTCGGGGGCGCGGCCGAGAGGAGCGCGGTGACCGTGGCGATCGTCCGCCTCGAGAAGAGCGCCCCCCTCGCGAAGAGCGCCCCCCTCGCGAAGAGCGCCCCCCTCGCGAAGAGCGCCCCCCTCGAGAGGAGCGTGCCGCGCGCCCGCCGCGCGATCCGCGTGAGGATCGGCCTCGTCGCGAGGAGCGCAGTCGAGAGGACCGTCCGTCCCGCGAGTTCCGCGACGAGCGCCCCCCTCGCGAAGAGCGTTTCCGCGACGAGCGTCCGCCTCGCAGCGCCGAGCGTCCTCCTCGTCCCTCCCGGGAAGGCTATGAGCGCCCCGCGCCCCCTCCCTCCCGTGAGCGGGACAGTTACCAGCGCCCGCCGCGTGACGACTTCGAGCCGCGACGCTCGCGGGAAGACTTCGACCGTGCCCCCCGTGGCCGGGGTGAGGCCCCTCCTCCCCCGCCACGCCGAGGCGAGAGCAGCCGTGAAGACTATCGCCCTCCCCGCGACGACTTCCGCTATGAGCGTCCCCCCCGGGACGACTATCGCGGCTCGCGCGAGGATGTCCGACCCGTGCGCGAGGAGCGCCCCCCGCGTCCACGCGAGGACTACGACCGCCCCCGTCCGGCTCCCGAGTGGGAGGGCGGCGACCAGAACGGTGCCTCTGCCTCCGAGCCAGATCGGGCCCGCCGCGCCCCGCGCCGGCGCCGCCCGCGCGGCGACTAGTCGACTTTGCACCCGCTCCAGGCCCGCGTGCGTGACTTCTTCACGCGCGTTCTGGCTGCGGGGGGCTACGAGGTGCGCTCGGCCCAGCTCGAGATGGCAACCGCCGTAGCCCGCGCTCTGGTCGACCAGGAAGTGCTGGTGGTGGAAGCCGGCACCGGAACCGGGAAGTCTCTCGGTTATCTGGTGCCGGCTTTCCTATTTCTGGAAGAGTCAGACGGGCCCATCGTGGTATCCACCCGCACCATCAACTTGCAGCAGCAACTGCTCGAGCACGATCTGCCTCGGCTGGCCGGTTTCCTCGAGCGCGACTACCAGGTGGTGCTGGCCAAGGGCTGGTCCAACTATGCCTGCTTGCGGCGTTTCGATCAGCTCGACGAGTTGGAGCCGAGTGAGCAGGTTGCCCTGGAGCAGATTCGCCCCCTGCTGGGAAAAACCGGAGAGCGTCAACAGCTCCGGCTACCAGACGAGCTGTGGAGCCACGTTGTAGCCGACCCTCTGGCCTGCAGCCGGCAGGCCTGCCCACACTTTCAGGACTGCTACTTCTTCAAGGCTCGTCGCTCCCTCGAGCAGGCCGACGTGATCGTCACCAACCACTCGCTTCTGCTGGCCGATCTCAATCTGCGCCTTGGCGGTGGCCAGGGAGTGCTGCCCGAATACCGCTACCTCGTGCTCGACGAGGCCCACCACCTGGAAGAGGTCGCCACCGAGCACCTGGGCCAGGGGGTGAGCCGCCATGGGCTCGAGCTCCTGCTGCAACGGCTCTACCGGCCCCGCGCGCGCAGTGAGGAGACCGGTCTGCTGGCCTCGGTGCGCTCCCGGGTGGCCCGCTCCAAGCTCGACCCGGAGCTTCAACGAGAGTTGCTCAGGCAAATCGACTACCAACTCCTGGCCCGAGCCATCGATCTGCGCGAGCTTTCCGAGCGGCTGGGAAACGCGGCCGCAACCCTGGCCGGGGGCAGCGAGGGGCGCTATCGCCTCAAACGCAACTTTCCCGGCTCGCTAGCCGAGGCCGAGTTGCACCAGGCGGGGTTGGCCCTGGTCCAGGAGCTGCGCCATTGGTGCGACATGCTGCACCACGTGCAGGATACCATGTTGGTCCATGAGGCCTGGACCCTACAGGATCCAGGCTCGTCGGAGCTCGCCGGTGCCCTGTCGAGGCTGGACTCCATGGCTCAAGCGCTGGAATTCTGCCTGTTCCCTGACTCGGACCAGTGGATCTACTGGGCAGAAGCGGGTAAACGCGACGCCGGAGTGGCGGCTGCCCCCCTCGACGTCAGCCGCATTCTCTCGGATGAACTGTACCCCCGACTGCGTACCGTGGTAATGACCTCGGCTACCCTGGCGGTAGGACACGGTACCGAGTTCTTCGAGCGGCGAGTGGGCCTCGACGCAGTCAACGACCGGGTGGCCCGGATGCTGCTCGACAGCCCCTTCGAGTATCCCCAGCAGGCCTTTCTTGGGCTGGCCTCCGACCTGGGTGAGGTTTCCGGCGAGGCCTTTGTTCATCGTGCCCTGCCGGGACTGCTCCGCCTGGCCGAGACCCTGGAGGGACGGACCTTTCTGCTTGTGACTTCCTGGCAACAACTGCACCAGTTCGCTCGCCAGCTTCGTCCCCGTCTGGCCGAGTTGGGCATCGAGGTTCTGGCCCAGGGAGATCTGCCTTCAGCCCAACTCGTCCAACGCTTTCGCTCCCGTGGGCGGGCGATGCTCGTTGGCACCGACTCTTTCTGGGAGGGGGTGGATGTGCCGGGAGATGCCCTGCGGTGTGTGGTGTTGGCCAGGCTGCCCTTCAGGGTGCCCACCGACCCGGTCGTGGAGGCTCGCTCGCTCCTGCTGGAAACCGAGGGCTACAGCGCTTTCGAGTTTCTCCAACTGCCCCTGGCCATCCTCAAACTCCGTCAGGGCTTCGGCCGCCTGATCCGCACCTCCAGCGACCGCGGCCTGGTCTTCCTACTCGACCAGCGCGTGCAGACCCGGAAGTATGGTCCTCGCTTTCTACAGTCTCTACCTCGTTGCACTCGCATCGCGGGAGCCTTTGAGGACCTGGTCGAGGAAGGACTGCAATGGCTGTCCACTTCCACCCCCGGCAGCGTAGCAGGATCCTCTGGCTGTGAGACTAATTCACCGTGATGAGATATTATCAACTCTGGCTCATGGCCATCATCTCAGTCTGGCTGGTGCTGCCGGCCTCCCCCTCCGGGGTGGACGCGGAACAGCTATTCGAGCGGGCCAGGAATCTCAATCCGGGCCTGCAAGATTATGCTGCCGACATGAACCTGGCCCTGGACGCCAAGGTTTCCTTTGTGCCCTACAAACCCAAGCTGAAGGGTACATACTACTACAAGAAGCCCGACAAGAACAAAGTCGAGCTCGAGAAGGCCCCCGGCTTCTTGAAGCGTTACCCCAATATCTACGGCTTTAATCTTCCCAATCTGGAGAAGTATACTACCCGAGTGGTGGGCCGCGAGAAGCTGAACGGTGAGGATTGCCATCACGTTGAGCTCGTCCCCAAGGTCTTCAAGAGCGACGTGCGCCGGCTCGACGTCTGGATTCATTGCTCGAGCTACGCGGTGTTGCGCCACCAAACCACCTACGCCAAAGAGGGCCTTCTCACGGTGGATACCGAGTTTCAGACGGTGGATGGGTACCTGGTGCTCAAGGGCATGCGGGCCGTGATCCACTTCCCGTCGGCCTCCATGGAAGCCACCGCACGCGCCCAGTACAGCAATTACCGATTCAACCAGAACCTGCCCGATAGCCTTTTCAGCAGCAGGCAAGAAGGCTAGTTTCAGCTCTGGGCGAAAGCCGGCCGCATATGCACATGCAGGTCTTCTCCAAGATCCACCAATCCTGGCATCTTTACTTGCAATCGCTGGCTGGATTGCCAGACGAGTTCGTGGTGGCCGAGAAGACGATCGGACTCTGGTCGGTCAAGGACATCATGGGCCACATTGCTTCCTGGGAAACCGAGTATATCCGCGCCACCGAGGAGTACCTGTCGGGCCGCCGACCCAGAGTGTTCGACTATGACTGGGCCAAGGACGGGGACGCCATCAACGCCAAGCTATGGGCGGAGAAGCAACACTACACCCTGCAGCAGGCCTGGCGCGGTCTGGCCGAGACCCATCGCACTTTCCTGGCCGCCCTGGCCAACCCCGAGATTCTGGAGGAGCCCGACATGGTGGCCCTGGCCCAGGAGATCTCCTGGAAGCACTACGACCACCACGCGGCCAAAGTGCGGGGCTATCGGCGCACCGCTTACCCGGACGAGGCGGGCTTCTGCTACTACGTGATGCGGGTCGACCGCTGGCCCGACCTCGACAACCCCGAGCACTGGCAAAACCTGGAAGGCTCGCAAGAGTTCATTCAGTGCGCTCTGGAACCGGAAGCAGTTGAAATGATGGCCAATCGGCTCTTCGCCCACCTGCCCGATCCGGCACTTGCGGTCCTGGTGATCGATCTGGCCAAGTTCCAGCCCGAAGCCGTCAAGGCGGGGGGTCGAACCACGCTGTCAGGCCACATTCACGGCTGGTTTGCCCTCAGTGCGGTGATCGATTGCCGACGAATGGTGCGGGCCGAAACCGGACGATGGATCTTCCCCTGGTTCTAAGCCTGGGTCAGAGCAGCCCTTCCTCGCGGGCCAGCAACTCAAGGCCCTGACGCAACTCCGTCCTTGGGCGATAGCCCGTTGCCCCGAGCAGGGTCTGAGGGCTGCCCCAGACCCGGTAGAGCTCACTCTCCCGATAGGGCAGGGCCCCCATCTCGACAGGTATCTCCTGCCCGATAACGGCAGAAAACAGCAGCAACACCTCGTGCAAAGATGTTTCGCGGCCTGAGCAAACATTGAACACCTGGCCGCCCAGGTCGGGACGGCGCCCCAGACGCAGCAAAGCCTCGACCGTGTCCCCGATCCAGGTGAAGTCTCGAGTCTGTTCGCCGGGCGTCATCTTGAGCTGCTGCCCGCTCTTGAGGGCCTGCACCAGTTGTGGAATGAAGTTGAATGCAGGTTGACCGGGTCCATAAACCATGTACAGGCGAGCCGAGATGGCCTTCAGCCCGATAGCCTGGTGCAGAGCCTGGCACCAGAGCGTCGCGGTCGCCTTAGAGGCCGCGTAAGGGGTCAGGGGGCCACAGGACTGGGCTTCCGAAAACGGGGGCGTCTGGCGACCATATTCCTCGTAGGAACCAGTGTAGACCACCACCTCGGTACCGGCTGCGGCAGCCGCCCGCAGCACGTTCAGCGTACCGATCACGTTGGCCTGGGTAAGCTTGTCGACTGCAGCCAGACTGCGCGAGCGATCGAGCGATGCGGCCAGGTGAAAGACGACCTGAGGTCGGGTCCGGCGAAAAGCCTCCAACACACCTGGCCCGTCGGTCACGTCAGCTCGCTGCAGACCGACCTGCGCAATGGCCTCCAGCCCCCGATAGGAGCGCTCCGGCCGGACCAGGCCGGTCACCCGGGCACCCTGGTCCACCAGGGCTCGGCACAGGTGCAGCCCTAAAAATCCCCCCGCGCCTGTGACCAGAACTGGCAGGTCGCGATACACCTGGCCGCCTTCCCGACCGGTCCACCTCTCCCCTGCAGGACGGGCCCGGGCGGAGGCGAACCTTCAAAAATGAAACGAATTCAGCCCATCCGAGTGCTGCGCTCCGTGCTGCTGAGCGTACTGATCATGGTCACTCTGATGGGATTACTGCTCACCTTCGTCCCAAATCTCCGCGAGGAGTTGCTCGGTTACTCGCTACGCCATCGCCTGAAAGCCGGTGAGGAAGGGGATGTAGCCCTGACCCTCGTGCTGACCCGGGGTCAGGAGATCCTGGGAGACGCGCGCCCTTCCGACCAACTTCGCGGCGAGCAAATGCAGATCAACATCAGGCTCTATGAGAACGTCGAGTCGACCGGGCGTGAGGAATCCATTCGATACGAGGTGCGGGAGATGCGCTCCGAGCAACTGAGTGCCGGCATCCGCGGGGTTCTGGGCAAGGAGCGATTCACTCTGCGCATTCCCGCCCGCGGAGGGCTGGTATCGGTCGTGCGCAGCGAGTCCAGTAAGCAGGACGTTTTGAGCGACAGCAATCTGGGTCAGATTTCACTCTTGATCTGGCCTTCTCTCCCGGACAAGCGGATTACTGTCAGGGATGCCCGCTGGAGCGACAAGATCATCTTGCAACGCAAGATCCTCACCGAGGAGCTCAAGCTGGTCCATAAGCTGGACTACAAGCTGGTGCGGATGGAGGAGCGCAACGGCAAAGATTACGCCCTGATCGAATTCAGCGGCTACATCGACCCGGAGTCGATCACTGGCGAGATGAAGCCCGCCGGTCAGGGGAAAGTAGTGGGCCGCAGCATGCTGGATCTGAGCACTGGGCGCGCCGTTCTGGGAGCTTACGATCTGCGCCAGGACTACCTGCTCGAACTGAAGGGAGCGCGCTACCGCTGGTTCGAGCACCAGGACTTAAAGTTCTATCGAGGCAAGACCCCTGACGAGTTGGAGGATGATTTGCTGGCCTCCCCCTCGCCCAGCCCCTGAACACGATGTCGGGTTGGTCAACCCGCACCCGCTGGCTGCTGCTCGCAGCCGTGTTCAGATTGCAGGTGCTGGAGCCAGGTGGCCCGGACAACTGGGCCCCAGGCAGCTGGCTTTGAGGCCGGAGCTTGGACCCCCACCATCGTCGCAGACCTGATTCGAAGGTTCAACGGCATCAAGTATTCACCGGCTCAGGTTCGTCGAATGTTGAAGGACCTCGACTTTTCGCATCAGTTGCCACACACGGAGACGATTCCCGTGCTCTATTCTCGAGACGAGTTCTTGCGGGCCCGTCAGGAGCTCGAGGAACGAAAGGTCGAGTGGCTGCTTTACTCCCCCCTGGACCCTCGCCTGAACGGCGACTATCCCAACGTGCCTGCGGCGCAGGAGTGGGGCAGGGAACTCTTGAGCGAGGGCTTTACTCCGGTGCTACAGACCGAGCCGCTGATGCTCTATCGGAGAACTGAGCTCAAAGGAAAGAGCCCTGACGGGCTCTTACTTTCCGTTTCCCTCTCGGCTCTCTTTACGCTTCTGCCTCTGGCGATAGTAGATCGCGTAGCGGATGATCGCCGTACGATTGTCCTCGGGGATGTCTTCGTATTCCACCTCAGTGATATGCTTACGACTGTTGTCGCGAGCCGTTTGACTGGCTACCGCCCGGCCCTTGGCCGTAATGTCGGGTGCATTGGGGATCTCAAGCTCCATGTGGAGCTGGGTATTGGGCGGAATGGGCAGATTGGTTTGCAGGAACAGGCCGTTAGTGGTGATGGCGTGCGTCTGCGCGACCTGAGTGTGAGCCGTTCGCATGGCCCGATACTCGACCGGAATGGGCACTTCGATGCGGAAATTATCATCTCGCGGGGGAACCTCGACCTCGGCCACCTCGCGCGGAGGTTGCACGTCAAAATCGCGGTCGCGAGAATCGAGAACGGAAGCGCTGTAGGAGAACAGCCGGTCGTCCATCAGAGCAGAGATGGTCACCTGCTGACCTGGCACCAGCCTCACCGGTCTCCGATCCGACCCCGGCGAGGAGACGCATACACGCTTCTTCTGCACGTCGAGGACGTTTACGAAATGACTCTCGAACTCCCCGTCGGCATTCTCAAACTCTACTTCCACCTCTTGTTTGGGGAGAAGCTTCAGGGTGGGCTTCTTTTTCCCAAACCCGAACATCGCGCGTTCCTCCTCTACCTGTCCTCAGCCAGGACGAAAAAGCCCTGTTCTACAGAGCGGAACACGCTTCGCCTCCCAAAAAGATTATCCTTTCCCTCGACCCACAGGAGGAGATTTTTTCGAGTTTCCCTCAAAAGGAGGAGTTCGACTCCAAGTCACAGAACTCACAGGCTCGTTTTTCGAGGTCGCGTTCAAGCGGCCTCTGGTAAGGAGCGCCCCGATGCCTACCTATAAAGAAGCTTATCTGGAAACAAATTTTGACGACTTCGTCTTCTTCGACCCGCAGTGCGACGACCGGCGGATCCGCGAGATCCACATGCGCACCAAGCGCTGCCTCAGTTGCCCGGGCCTGAATGACTGCAGCCTCTATCCCGAATACTGGCTCCTGGGCCAGGTCGAGCGCACCCTCGCCAACGAAAAAATGCCTGACGACGAGGCCTAAATTTCTCGCCCTGACATCCAGGGTAGCCTGAGCGACCGGCTGGCCGGACGTCATCTGGCACTGGCCATCTCCGGCTCCATCGCCGCCATCGCCACCCCCGAGTTGGCACGTCTGTTGATTCGCCATGGGGCCGAGGTGCACGTCGTGTTGAGCCGGGCCGCCTCGGAACTGGTATCAGCCCAGGCCCTGGAATGGGCCACTGGCCACCCGGTTCTCACGCGGTTCAGCGGGCGGGCCGAGCATATCGAACTGTGTGGCCAGGGGGGCCTGTGCTCATTGCTTCTGGTGGCTCCGGCCACGGCCAACACGGTCGGAAAAATCGCTCTGGGCTTGGACGACACGCCTGTCACCACGCTGGCCACCACGGCCCTGGGAACCGGGCTCCCGGTCCTGGTGGCTCCGGGTATGCACGAACCGATGCTTGACAATCCCTTTGTCCAGGAGAACCTCGGCCGCCTGGAGCTAGCCGGCGTGCGACTCATCCAGCCTCACGTAACCGAGGGCAAAGCCAAAATGGCTTCGGCGGAGGTCATCCTGGAGTCGGTGCTCCAGGCATTGCGACCCCCCTCCCTGAAAGGGCGACGCGTCTTGCTCACGGCCGGCCCTACTCGCGAGCCCCTGGACGCTGTGCGAGTGCTGACGAACCCCTCCAGCGGCCGCATGGGAGCGGAACTGGCCCGCGAAGCGCGCCTGCGCGGGGCCGAGGTCACACTGGTCTATGGGCCTGCCAGCCACCCTGCCCCTCACGGCGTGGCTGTAATTTCCGTTTCCAGCAGCGCCGAGATGGCCGAGGCGGTCCAACAACAACTCCAGAGCGAGCGATACCACGCCTTTTTGGGGGTAGCGGCGGTGGCCGACTATACCCCGGCCAGCCCTTACGCTGGCAAGCGGCCGACCTCAGAAGGCTCGATCACCCTCGAACTCGTGCCCACTCCCAAGATTCTCGACCAGGTGCGCGACTGGCATAGCGAGCTGCTCGTGGTTGGCTTCAAGGCTGAAACCGAGCCAGAGCGACTGCTTCCGGCCGCCCGGGAGAGACTGCAGCGCGCCAGAGCCGACGTTATCGTGGCCAACCTGGTGGGCCCCGGAGGACTGGGCTTTGAAACGGCCGACAATGAAGCCTGGCTGGTGGAGCCGACCAGCGAACGTCACCTGCCCCGACAAAACAAGTCCCTGCTGGCTTCCGCCATCTGGGACCGTCTGGAGGAGTTGCCCTGGCTATCGAGCGCGAGCTGAAGTATCGCCTGGACGAAAGCACCTATAGGCAGCTCAAGGCGGTACTGGGCACGAGCCAGGGTCAGGAGCTGCAGTTGAACCTCTACCTGGACACCCCGGAGGGAGGGATCTCATCTGCCCATGGCGCTCTGCGCCTTCGCCAGGAAAGCGGGAGGCGCACACTCACTTACAAGCGCGGCCTCTCTCAGACCGGGAGCTTTTTTGAGATTCTCGAACTGGAAGCCGAAGTGGACGAGCTGCTGTGGCAAGCGCTGGCCTCAGGCCTGCTGCCCGAGCTCCCCCTGGAGCCACTGGAACGCCTCCGCCACGATTTTCCGGGAGTAGAGCGCATGGTGCCCCTGGGACAGGTCCAGAACCTGCGCATCCGCTACCCCCTGCCGACTGGCGACACGGCCGAACTCGACCGCACCGAGTTCCCCGGAGGCGGATTGGACTACGAACTGGAGGTGGAGACCCAGCAACCCGAGGAAGTGGAGCGCTACCTGCAGAGCCTCGGAGTCCCCCTGGAGCCTCAGAGCAAGACCAAGTTCCGACGTTTCCTGGAGGCGATCGGACGAGCTTAAAGTGAAGTGCTGAAGGTTTTGCACTTGCGCCGACAGACTTGTATGGAGGCGCCCCCGAAGGATAGGCAAAACCTTCAGCACGTAACGCTCAACGCATTAGCGAGGCACCAGACTCTTTCCAGCCGCCACAAGCTTCTCGGCCAGCGACAGGCGAGCCCGGCGGCGCAACACCTCGGCACCCAGCGTATCCACCTTCTCGAGCAGGCCCCGATAAATGTTGGTCATGGCCTGCAGAGCCGGACGTGAGGAGCGGTCTACGCGCTCCACCAGGGGCGCGGACCGTTCGTAGTAATCTCGAGCCCGGGCGGCCTCGAAACGCACCAACTCAGCGAAACCGGGCTCAGGCCGGGCAGCCAGCAAAGCCTCGGGGGTCACCTGAAAGCGGGCCAGGTCTTCCAGAGGCAGATAGATACGGCCGCGGCCTGCATCCTCGGCAACATCTCTCAAGATGTTGGTGATCTGGAAGGCGATGCCCCGCTCTTCGGCCATCCTCAGGGCCTCGGGGCTGCCGTCGAAACCGAAGACATGCACACACACCAGTCCCACCGTGGAGGCAACCCGGTAGCAGTAGCCATAAAGGTCCTCGAAACGAGGGTAGCGGGTGACCGTGAGGTCCATCTCCGCCCCTTCGATCAATTCCTCGAAGTAGACCTGAGGAACGCGATAGCGGGCGACAGCGTCGCGGAAGGCCGGTAGAATCGGGCTCGACTCAACGTCCTGGCTCACCAGGGCCTGGCGCCACTGAGAAAGCATGCGGGCGGGGTCGCCCTTCTGGTCGTCGTCAGAGAGATCGTCGCAATAGCGAAAAAAAGCGTAGATGGCGCACAGCGCGTCACGCCGCTCGGCGGGCAACAGGCGAATTCCATAGTAGAAGTTCTTGGCCTGTTCGCGCGTGACTTTCTTGCAGTGACGATAGGATTCTTTCAGAGAAACGGCCATGGACTCGGCGAGTTTCCGGGCCCGGACCGATGGTTCCTTCAATGCCGCCAGAAAGCAAAAAGCGCGGAGTACTCTCCGCGCTCCAGTTACCCGGGAGTCTTAAGCGATCATCCGGTTGTCGACCACTTTGGCCGACTCGATGTCCACCCGAATCTCCTGAATCTCTCCGTTGCCGTAGGTGAACAGGATAGCCACGCGTCGGTTGCGATCGATGATCAGCCGCTGTCCAATTCCGCGAGTCTGCCCGTCCGCCCCCGGTTGCTCACCCAGCACGTAGGCTCGCAGCCCGGTCTCATCCATTTCGATATCCGGAGCGAGCAGCCAGCCGTGCCGCAAGATGTGCTTTGGTTGCTTCATATACTTGCGAAAGCGCGGGCTGTGCACCTCCGTTAGAGCCTCGAACAACCCGGCCTGCTTCAGGCGGTTGCTGAGCTCCGAGCTCACTTTTGATGATGCTTCTTTCTCTTGAAGCTTGTTCACAGCCGTCGACCTCCATCGGTGCCTCGCACCGGTTTCTATCTGGAATATGCGCTGTGCGGCTTAAAAATGCATGAAACATGGTTAAGGTTAGGAAATATTTTTTGGGACCGCTCAGATCGGCTCTGTTGCAAGCATAGCGGCAGGACATGATGGACCGGCGAAGAAACCTCGCCAGGTTCGCGGTTGGTGAATTGAATTCAAGCAGACGGCAAACAAACAGGATGGTAGCGATGAAGAAGAACGGCAAGAGTACCCACAACACGATGAGCGACCGGGTCCGGGATGCCTCGGCGGCGGCCACGAAGTGGCTGCTGGCCGAGCAGAAACCCGACGGTCACTGGGTGGCCGAGCTCGAGGGCGACACCCTGACCGCTTGCGAATACGTGATGTTGCTGACCTTCCTGGGTTATCCGGGCACCCATCCCAAGATTCAAGCCCTGGCGCGCTACCTGGTCAAGAAACGCAACGCCGAGGGCGGCTGGCCCATTTTCGAAGGCGGCCCCTCCGAGATCAACAACTGCGTCAAGGGATTCCTGAGCCTGAAGATCGCTGGCCACTCCGAGAGCGAGCCCGAGATGCAGAAGACCCGCCACCTGATCCTCAAGCTGGGCGGCCTGGACAAATGCAACTCGTTCACCAAAATGTATCTGGCCATGCTGGGTCAGTTCCCCTGGGAAGCCTGCCCCTGCGTCCCGGCCGAGCTGATCCTCTTCCCCGACTGGTTTTACCTCAACATCTACGCCATGTCGAGCTGGTCGCGCACCATCGTGGTGCCCCTCTCCATCATCTTTGCCCACAAGCCCGTGGTGCGTCTTCCGGAAGCCGTCTCGGTAGCCGATCTGTGCCTCCACGGCAAGCCCCAACAGCTACCCTGGAGCCAGAAGCTCTTCACCTGGAAGAACTTCTGGCTGGTGGTCAACAAGTTGCTCTGGGCCCACGAGAAGTTCCCCTTCAAGCCCTTCCGCCAGAAGGCCCTCAACATGTCGCTGGACTGGACCCTGGCTCGCACCCACAACTCCGATGGCCTGGGGGCCATCTTCCCCCCCATCGTCAACACGGTGGTGGCATTGCGCTGCATGGGCCACGGGATGGACGACCCCCATGTGCGCGAGGCCATGCGCCAGCTCGAGCTCTTGGAGATCTGGGAAGGCGACGTGCTGCGTATGCAGCCGTGCAAGTCGCCGGTCTGGGATACCATCATCTCCAGCATCGCCCTGCTGGAAGCGGGTCTTGATCCGGCCCATCCCCAGCTCATCAAGGCTGCTGACTGGGTGCTCGACCGCGAGGTGCGCACCGTGGGCGACTGGGCCCACGTCAACAAGCAGGGCAAGCCGGGGGGCTTCTATTTCGAGTATGCCAATGAGCCTTACCCCGATAATGACGACACCTGCTACGCCCTGTTGGCCTTCTCCAGGCTGCAGCATCCCGAGCCGGCCCGATTGCGGGGAGCAATCAAGCGGGCCCTGGACTGGCTCTGGAGCATGCAAAACGACGACGGGTCCTGGGGCGCCTTCGACAAGAACAACAACAAAGCGTGCCTGGAGGCCATGCCCTTTGCCGACCATAACGCCATGATCGACCCCGGCACGGCTGACATCACGGCTCGAATCCTCGAGATGCTGAGCGCCTACGGCTACGACCAGGCAGATCCCAAGGTGCGCAAAGCGCTCGACTTCATCTACAAGGATCAGGCCCCGGACGGGTCCTGGTTCGGACGCTGGGGCACCAACTATCTCTACGGCACCTGGCAAGTGCTCAAGGGACTGCGCTGCATCGGCATCGATCCCCGCGCGGAAGTGATGCAGCGGGGGGCCCGCTGGCTCAAGTCGGTGCAAAACGAGGATGGTGGGTGGGGCGAGACCTGCGACTCTTACGAGGATGATCGTCTCAAGGGCAAGGGACCCTCCACTGCCTCCCAAACAGCCTGGGCCCTCATGGGCCTGATCGCTGCCGGAGAGGAGCATGGAAACGAGGTCGAGCGTGGCTTGCGCTACCTGCTTGACAACCAGAACGCGCAGGGCACCTGGGATGAGGAGTGGTTCACTGGCACCGGCTTCCCCAAGGTTTACTACTTGCGCTACCATTACTACCGCCACTATTTCCCCCTCTTTGCCCTGGGTATGTATCAACGCTCGATGCGCCCGGAGACGAGCGAAGTGGTTTCGCTGGGAGCTCGGCGCAAGAAATGAGGGTGCTGGTCACCGGCGGAGCCGGCTTTGTTGGCAGCCACATCGTGCGCCAGCTGGTGGCCCGGGGAGACGAGGTTCGCGTGCTGGTGCGCCAGCGCTCGCCTTTACGCAACCTGATGGCCCTGGATGTGGAATGCTGCTATGCGGACCTGATGGACCTGCGTCCTCTGCGCGAAAGCGTGCGCGACTGCGAGCAGGTCTACCATTGCGCGGCGGACTACCGACTCTGGGCCCTGGACCCATCCGAGCTTTACGCCCACAACGTGCAGGGCACCGAGAACTTGCTGCGAGCCTGCCGCGAGGCGGGCGTGGGCACGGTGGTCTACACTTCCTCGGTGGCAGCCGTGGGCATCCCCAAGGACGGCACCCCGGGCGACGAGGACACGCCCGTCAAGCTCGAGGACATGGTGGGCGACTACAAGCGGTCCAAGTTCCTGGCCCAGGAGGTGGCATTCCGCTATGCCCGCGAGGGAATGCGGGTGGTGCTGGTGAGCCCCTCCACCCCCGTGGGGCCGGGAGACCTCAAGCCCACCGCCACGGGGGCCATGATCAACGACTTCCTGAACCGCAACATGCCTGCCTATGTGGACACCGGCCTCAACCTGGTGGCCGTGGAGGACGTGGCCCGCGGCCATCTGCTGGCGGCCGAGAAGGGCCGGGCCGGGCGCAACTATATCCTTGGCAACGAGAACCTCACGCTCAAGCAAATCCTCGACCTGCTCGGAGAGCTGACCGGGCTGCCTTCACCCAACTTCCGCATGCCCCACGCCGTAGCCCTGGGGATCGGGGCGGTGGATAGCTTTGTGTCGGGCACCCTCCTGCACCGCCATCCTCGCGTGCCTTTTGAGGCGGTCAAGATGTCCCTCAAAAAGATGTGGTTCTCGAGCGCCCGAGCAGTGCGCGAGCTACAGTTCGATCAGACTCCCGTGCGCGAGGCCCTGCTGCGCGCCTGCCAGTGGTTTGTGGAGAACGGTTACGCGCCGGTACCCCCGGCCTGGAGGAAAGCGGCGTGAGCACGGCCCCCGTTGGCCTGATCGTGGCCCTGCCGGAAGAGAGCCAGGCCCTGCGCTCGGTGATGCGCCGGGTCAAGCCCTGGAGCTTCCCGGACTATCCCGCCTGGCGGGGAGTGCTGGGCGGACGCGAGGTCGTGCTGACGCAGTCGGGAATGGGGCACGGCCACGCCGCCGCCTGCGCGCGTCAGCTCTTGCGCCTGGAGCGCCCAGCCCTTTTGATCGCGGCTGGCTTTGCCGGTGGTCTGACGGACGACTTCGCGCCCGGCGACGCCATCGTGGCCAGCGAGGTAATCTTGCTGGAAGGCAGCGCCCATCGGCGCTGGCCCAGCCGCCTCAAGCTCGAGCACGCCTCTCATCGGCGTGCGGTGCTGGCCAGCCCCGATCGGATCATGCGTTTTGCCAGCGAGAAGCTAGAGTTGGCTCGCCTGACCGGGGCCCAGGCCTGCGACATGGAAAGCGGCACGGTGGTGCGCGAGGCCGAGGAAGCGGGGGTTCCCTGGCTGGTGGTTCGCAGCCTGACCGACAGCGTCGCCGAAGACCTGCCCATGGATTTTCAGCCCTTCACCAATGCGCGAGGGGTGCCCCACAAGCCGCGCATCGTGCTGCACGCCCTGTTGCGGCCCCGCACTTTGTGGGGTCTGATGCGGCTGGGGCGCCGCACAGCCCACGCGGCCCACACGCTCTCCCGCTCGGTAGAGCAGATTTTGAGTCGGGTGGATCAGCAGCTTGCTCCTTGACGTTTTGATCGGCCTGTGCATCGCTTGCCTGGCCTTCTCTTGCCTCTACCAGCTCTACACCTGCCATGTGGTGCGCAAGTTCGTGCTGGAGGAGATTCCCCGAGCCGACCTGAGCCTGACCGACTACCGGCCCGCCTCGCAGCTCAAGCCGGTGCACGGCCAGTCGCCCCGCCTGGAGAGCTGCCTGATGACCGCCCTGGAGCAGGACTACCCTTCCGACTGGGACGTGGTCTTCTCCGCCGGTCTGCCGGAGGACCCGGCCCTGGATCTGGCCCGACGCCTGCCTTCTCCGGTACCGGTGCAGGTCGTGGGGGGAGGAGTGACCGACTTCACCAATCCCAAGGTGCGCAGCATGATGGCCGGCGAGCCTTCCCTCAAGAACGAGTGGGTTGTCTGTTGGGATGCCGACATGCGTGCCCCGAAGGACTTTCTTCGGCGGGTATTCAGCCCGTTCCGCGACCCTCAAGTGGGGGCTTCCACCTGCCTTTACGGGGTGAAGCAAGTCGACAACTTCGGCCAGGCCCTGGAGGGTCTCTCGGTGACCGATTTCGGCTCCTCGGTGCTGGTGGCCCGCAAGCTCGAGGGCATGAGCTTCATGCTGGGGGCGGTGCTGGCCTTCCGGCGCGAGGTCCTGCAGCAGGTGGGCGGGTTCGGGGTGGTACGCCACCACCTGGCGGACGACTACCAGTTGGGCAACCGCACCTTCAAGGCGGGCTGGAAGGTGTCCCTGGCCCCCTGCATCGTGGAGGACGTGCTAGGTGAGCGCAGCTTCTCGGAGTATTGGGAGCACCAGCTGCGCTGGATGCGAACCTACCGGGTCTGCCGTCCCAACGGCCACGCCGCATTCATCATCACCCAGGGGTTGGTGTGGTGCCTGCTCTGGCTGCTGCTGAGCGGTGGGAGCCCGGCCGCCTGGCAGGGTCTGGGGGGCTGGCTGCTGGTGCGCTGGCTGACCACCCGCTACAACTGGCAACTCCTGGGCAGCCCGGGAGCGGCCCGCTGGGCCCTGATCACACCCTTCAAGGACCTCTGCTATTTTGCCCTCTGGGCCGCCTCCTGGCTGGGTCACACCGTGCGCTGGGGGGGCAAGACCTTCGTGCTGGGAACCGGTGGCACGATGCGACGCAAGGAAGAGCTGACCCGCACCTGAAGGCACCAGCCCGGATTCATCGAACTAACCTGCACGAAGCTCTGGAGGTACGCCGACTTTGTTCTGTGTCAACTGCGGAAAGACCATTCCCAGCGATGCCCAGTTCTGCATCAACTGTGGCAGCAGCGTTCCCGAGGCGGCCCGTCAGACCGCCACTCTGGGCGCCGGTGGAAGCTCGTGGTCGAGCGAGCCGATGACCAGCACGCCGAGCTATGGAGCCCCCCAGGGCCAGATGCAGACCCCCTCCATACCGGCCTACGATTCGGGGTCAGGGCCGGTGGGGATGGGCCTGAGCTCCGCGCCGGTGGGTGCCTACTCGGGTCCACCCTTGCCCTCGGGCAACGACCCGGCCCTGCTCGACCGCCTGCCCAGCTGGAACTGGGCCGCTTTCCTCTGGGGCTGGGTCTGGTGCATTCCGCACCGGATGTACATCTGGATTCTGATCGATCTGGTGGGCAGTATGTTCATCCCCCTGGTCCCGCGCATCGTGCTGGGCCTGGTGGCCAACAAGGAAGCCTGGAAGGCCCGTCCGGTCTCGAGCCTGGCCGAATTCAACGAAATTCAGAGCAAGTGGGTCAAGGGCTGGCTGATCCTCTTTCTCGGCACGATTTTGTTGTGCGGGGGCCTGATCGCGCTGGCCGTGGTCATGGACCCATCTTCTCGCTGACCCGGTAGCGATAGACCTTCGCGCGCCCCCAACTGAAGAGGTGTTGGCTCTCGCCCACCAGCTCCAGCCGGGGGCGCTTCCATTCATGGCTCACCGAGACTACGCGGCAGCCGGGCGAGAGGGTGTCCAGCCGCTCCTCCAGTCGCTCTCTGGTCTCGGCCGACCAGGTGGTGCCGGCCAAATAGACCACCGAGGCCGGGCTCAGGTCGGTGCGCAGAAAATCCTCGTCGCGGAAAACCGCGTTCTTGATCTTGAGCCACCGCGCCAGACGCCGCGAGACGTAGTTGTAACCGCCCAGGAGCTCGATCCCGACGGCCTGGCAGCCGCTGGCCAGGGCTGCCAGAAAGACCATCTTGCCGCGTCCGGCCCCCAGGTCGTAGAGCGTATCCTCGGGGCCCACCTCGGCCAGCTTGAGCAGCTCCAAGCCAGTGGCCCAGGGCGTTTCGCCGAACCGAAAGTCGTCGCGCGAGCGGGCGATGCCCCGGGTCTGCAACCAGATGTCCAGAGGCGCGAAGCGAGCCAGGTAATGCCCCCAGTAGAGCGCCTCCACCTGCCACAGCTTGGGCACATGAAAAAGGGGCCGCCATTCGCGCGGCCCCATGAAAAAGACTTCCAGAGACTCGTTCAAATCAGCCGCTGACGTGCCAGGCAGCCAGACGCAACATACCCGAGACGCTCTTGGAGGCCTCCTCCACGGCGCTCTGCTCGAAGCCCGAGTGCATCTTGCAGTTGGCGCAACGCGGGTCCTTGCGGGTGACCCAGTAGTTCCAGTCCACGTCGTTCCAGAACTCGTTGAAGTCGGCGTAGTATTTGTCGCCGATCAAATAGCAGGGGCCCTTCCATCCCTTGGGGGTGAAGTTCACGGTGGAGTAAGGAGAGCAGAGCAGCTCCTTGAGACCGGCCGCGAAGTCGAGGAAGGCGGGGGTCGCGGTCAGCTTGTAACGGCGGGACAGCTCGCGCACGCGCTTGAACTTCTCGTGAATCTGCTCACGGGTCAGGAAGACATCGCGCTTGACCGTCTCGTAGTGATATCCGGGAGAGATCAGGATGCCGTCCACGTTAAAGCTGGTCAGCAAGTCGCACAGCTGCTCCACCTCGTCCATGTCGGTCTCCCGGTAGACCGTGGTGTTGGTCAGCGTGAGATAACCGCGGCGCTTGCTCTCCTTGATCATCTCGACGGCTTTGTCGAACACGCCCGGACGGGCACACACCATGTCGTGGGTATCGCGCATGCCGTCGAGGTGGACATTGACGAAGAGCTGCTTGGAAGGCGGGATCACGCCGAACAGCTTGGTGTCGAGCAGCAGGGCATTGGTGCACAAGATAATGTACTTACCGCGGCGCATCAGCTCGCCGAGCAGTTCGGGCAGCTCGGGATAGAGCATCGGCTCGCCGCCGCATACGGCCACCGTAGGCACTTCGGAGTCCTCCACTGCCTTCAGGCAGGTCTCTACCGACAGGCGGTCCTTCAGCTTGCCGGTGTGGCGCTCGGTGGAGCAGCCGATACAGGCCAGGTTACAGGTATAGAGCGGCTCGAGCATGCAGACGGTGGGGAAGCGCTTCCTTCCTTTGGCGCGCTGCTGCACCATATGCTTGGCCTGGGTCAGGGCGAAATCGAGAGGAAATCTCACGAGCCTCTCCTCCTCTGGTTCGGGTTGTGCTTGCGAGCCGGAGCGACTCGCGCGAAAAACATTCTACAAAAACCGGGTCCAGGTTCGCGTAAACTGGACAATTTCCTTCCGGCAGTTGTAACCCAGAGTTGAAACCAGGTCAACTCTTGATCCGGGCGAGCGCGAGTGCTATGATAGCCAGGCTGCCCAGATGGCGGAATTGGCAGACGCGCAGGTCTCAAACACCTGTTCCCGCGAGGGAGTGCCGGTTCGACCCCGGCTCTGGGCACCACAAGACGGGAGACGAAGGTCTCCCGTTCCCTTTTTGAAGGCGTTCGCATGGCTCGACTCTACATCATCGACATCATGTATCACATTTTCCGGGCTTTCCACGCCCTGCCGCCCCACCTGGGCACGAAGGACGGGCGGCCCACCAACGCGGTGCACGGCTGCCTGGGCATCCTGCGGGTGCTGTGGAAGACCTTCCAGCCCGAGTACGCGGTGGCCGCCTTCGAATCGCGCACCCGGGTGTTCCGGGCCGAGCTGGCCGAGGACTACAAGGCCAACCGCCCCGAGACTCCCCAGGCGCTCAAGGTCCAGGTCCCAATGGTCATCGAAGGGCTCAGGCGACTGGGCATCCCGATGCTTTCAATGGATGGCTTCGAGGCCGACGACGTGATCTGTACCCTGGCCCGCCAGGCCGGTGCCGCCGGGCACAGCGTCACGCTGGTCACCTCCGACAAGGACCTGGCCCAGGTGCTGCAGTTTCCCGGGGAAATGGAGCTCCTGCGTCTGTCGGGCACGGGCAAGACGGCCAGGGTCGAGCGGGTGGGCCGCGAGCAAGTCGAATCGGTCTTTGGCGTTCCGCCCGAGCTCATTCCCGACTACCTGGCCTTGCAGGGCGACGCCGTGGACAACCTGCAGGGCGTCAGCGGGATCGGGCCCAAGACCGCGATCTCACTGCTGAAGAAGGCCGGCTCGCTGAAAGCCCTGCTGGAGAACCCGGCCCAGGCCGGCAAATTCGCCAGCGCGCTGACAGAACAAAAAGAGCGGCTGCTGCGCGATCTCGGGCTGGCCACTCTGAGAGCCGACGTCCCCCTCGAGCCCTTCGAGTTGTGTCACTTTGCCCTGCAGCCCCTCAACGGTGCGGCCGAATACTTCGAGGACCTGGAGATGAAGAACGCCCTCCAGCAACTCGACGGGTTACTGTTCCCCGATCCCACTGTACGCGAGTTCTGGGCTCCCGACTGAGCACGCTCAACGAGACGAGGTCAGGCCAGCCGGAACGCCGGCCAGCTCCTCGAGCAGGAACATCGAGGTGCGGATGCCGCGGTGGAAGTTGCCCAGATCCATGTGCTCGTCAGGGGCGTGCAGATTCTCATCGTTGAGCCCGAAGCCCACCAGGATTCCGGGCACGCGCAGGATTTGCTCGAAGTCGACCACGATGGGGATCGAGCCGCCCTCGCGCACGAATACCGGAGGACGCCCAAATTCGCGCTCGACGGCCCGGGCCGCTGCCTTCAGGGCCGGGTGGTTGCGAGGCGCGATCCAGCCTTTGCCGCCGTGCAGTGCGCGCACACTGGCCCGGATCGTGGGCGGCACCAGCGACTCGATGTGGGCTTTGACGAGGGCCGCAATCTCCTCGGGTTCCTGATCGGGCACCAGGCGGCAGGAGATCTTGACCATCGCCTTGTTGGGCAGCACGGTCTTTGCCCCCTCACCGGTAAAGCCGCACAACATGCCATTGACCTCCAGGGTGGGACGAGCCCAGCGGCGCTCGAGCACGGTATAGCCCTCCTCACCGTGCAGGGCGGGCACGTTCAGGCCGGCCCGGAACTCCTCCTCATCGAAGGGCAGGGCGGCATACTCGGCCCGCTCCTCGGGCTCGAGTTCGCGGACCTTGTCGTAGAAGCCGGGAATCTGGATACGACCGTTGGCATCTTTCAGTTGGGCCACCAGACGGCATAGCTCGAACCCCGGGTTGGGCACCGCACCCCCGAACACGCCCGAATGAAGGTCCGAGTCGGCTCCGGTCAGGTCGATCTGAAAATAGGCCAGACCCCGCAGCCCATAGAGAATCGAGGGGATGCCGGGAGCAAACATGGCACTGTCGGAGATGACCACCATGTCAGCCTTCAGGAGGTCCTTGTGCTCACGAAGGAAGGGAGCCAGGTTGCGCGACCCTATCTCCTCCTCGCCCTCGATCACGAACTTCACATTAACAGGCAGTTCCCCCCGGGTCGCCAACATCGCCTGCACGGCCTTGACGTGCACCAGAAACTGGCCCTTGTCGTCGGTGGCC
>CAZWUN010000044.1:0-22890 GCA_964637145.1 uncultured Burkholderiales bacterium | reverse complement strand
CTTCGAGCCGTTCATCAAGGAGCTGCCGCTGGAATACGCGGTCGAGCTCAACCGGCTGATCCAGTTGGAAATGGAGGGCTCGATCGGCTGATGGCTACCGCAGTTCTTGAATCCATCGCGCTGAAGCTGGCGGACGACGCCTCGCCCGAGCGCAAGAAAGCCTACCAGGAAGCCCTCGAGCTGCCCTTCCCCAGTTCGAAGGATGAAGCCTGGCGGCGTACCCCTCCCGAGAAGTTCCATCCCGGCCAGCTCAGCTGGTCGGAGGTGATCACCAGCTCCAGCTTGCTGGGCAAGGCCGCCCTGCCCGAGGGCGTGTTGCACGGCGATTTGAAGAGCGCCCCGGTGCAGGGCGAGCTGGGCCAACTGGCCCCCCGCAACGTCTTCACCAAGCTCAACGAGGCCTTCTGGTCCAACGGAGCCTTTGTGCAACTGGCGAAAGAGCAAGTGCTGCAGAGCCCGCTCCACTTCGAGCACCAGGTTTCCAGGGGCGGGGCGGCCTTTCCGCGCAGCCTGATCCGGGCTGGTCGCTTCTCTCGCGGCATGGTGGTGGAGAGCTACACCTCCTCGGACCAGGACACGCTGGCCATCCCGGTCACCGAGCTCTTCCTGGAGGCGGGGGCCAAGCTGGATTACGTGGTGTACCACAATTGGGGCGCCAACACGCGCTACCTGCCCATCCTGCGCGCGCGTCTGGACAAGGATTCCCACCTGCGGGTGCTGTTTGTCGGTGTGGGCGGCCAGATGGGCAAGAACTTCATGGAAGGCGACCTGGACGGGGAGGGCTGCAAGTCCGAGATGCTGGGCCTGATCTTCGGTCAGGGCCGCCAGCACCTGGACACGGACGCGCTGCATTACCACAACGTGGCCCACACCACCTCGGACGTGCTGTTCCACGTCGCCCTCACCGGTCGGGCTCGCTCGGTCTTTGCGGGCAACATCGCCGTGGCCCACGGGGCCCAGAAGACCGATGCTTACCAGCGGAACCGCAATCTGCTGCTCTCGGACAAGGCCCGCGCCGACGCGATGCCCAAGCTCGAGATCAGCGCCAACGACGTGCGCTGCACCCACGGCGCCACCTTCGCCACCTATGATCCCAACCAGCAATTCTACCTGCGCTCGCGTGGTCTCACCAAGACGCAGGCCGAGCACCTGCTGGTCACCGGCTTCTACCAGGAAGTCTATGGCCGGCTCGAGCACGAGGAACTGGTGGGCTGGCTCAATGAGCAGATGGAGAAGGTGCTGGCGCAGGCACTGGGCTGATGGCCAGCTATCCGGCCGGCGCGGCCGATCTTCAAGATGGCCAGCTGAGGGTGGTGGACACCCCCTACGAGCAGGTGGTGATTTGCCGGGTGGAGGGCCGCTACTACGCGGTGGAAAATCGCTGCTCGCACGACGACGGACCCCTTTCCGGGGGGTATCTGGAGGGATGCGAGATCGAGTGCCCCCGCCACGGCGCGCGCTTCGACGTGCGCACCGGCAAGCCGCTCTGCATGCCGGCCGTTGTGGGCATCTCCACCTATCCGGTGGAGGAGGTCCAGGGGCAGCTGAAGGTGGAGGTTGATTGACGTGAGCGTCAAGGTGGAGCTGTCCCGACGGTCCGATTTCCCCTTGTTGGGGAACCAGCCCGAGCTGGTTTATCTCGACAGCGCCGCCACCTCGCTCAAACCTCGCGCGGTGTTGGAAGCCGAGCGCTCCTACTACGAGGAGTGCTGCGCCAACATCCATCGCGGCCTCTACCGCATGTCCGAGGAGGCCACCCGACGCTACGAGGAGGCCCGGCATTCGGTGGCCCGCCTGATCGGCGCCAGCGACCCCGACTGCTGCATCTGGACCTCGGGCACCACCGATGCCATCAACCTGGTGGCCTACACCTGGGGCGAATTGAACATTCTGCCCGGCGATCCCATCGTGCTGACGGGCCTGGAGCACCACTCGAACCTGGTGCCCTGGCAGAACCTGGCCGCCCGCCAGCAGGCTCAGCTGCGCTGGATCGAGCCCCGGCCGGATGGCACGCTGGAGCTGGACAACCTGGACGAGCTGCTGCAGGGAGCCCGCCTGGTGGCTTTCACCTGGGTCTCCAACGTGTTCGGCAGCATCAGCCCGGTGCAGGAGATCTGTCGACGGGCCCGGGCGGCCGGCGCCACCGTGCTGCTGGACGCCGCCCAGGGCGTGCCCCACCTGCCCTGCGCGGTGGAGGAGCTGGGCTGCGACTTCATGGCTTTCTCGGGCCACAAGATGCTGGGTCCCACCGGCACCGGCATGCTGTGGAGCCGGCGCGAGCTGCTGGAGGCCATGCCGCCCTTCCGCTTCGGGGGTGACATGATCCGCGAGGTGTGGCGCGAGCGCTGCACCTTCAACGAGCTTCCCTTCAAGTTCGAGGCCGGCACCCCCAATATCGCGGGCGCGCTGGGGATGGGGGCGGCGGCCGAGTACCTGCTCGAAGTCGGTATGGGCAATGTGCGGGCCCACGAGCTCGACCTCTTGACCTATGCCCGCGAGCGCCTGGGCGCCCTGGAGGGCTTCGAGCTGCTTGGCCCGCCCCTGGAGCAGCACAGCGGAGCCATGAGCTTTGCCTATCGGGGCATCCACCCTCACGATCTGGCCACCCTGCTCGACCGCGAGAACATCTGCATTCGGGCCGGCCACCACTGCTGCCAGCCGCTGATGCGCCGCATCGGCATGAGCGGCACCGCCCGGGCCAGCTTCTCGCTCTACAACACCCGCGCCGACATCGACCGGCTGGCCGCGGCGCTGGAGAAGGCTTCTCAGGTGTTCAAGGGGGTGCTCTTTTGATCTCAGATGACCTGTACCGCGAGATCATCCTCGAGCACTACGCCCATCCCCGCTGCAAGGGCAAGCTCGAGGACCCTACTTTTCGCCAGGAGGGAGTCAACCCGACCTGTGGAGACGCCGTGACGGTGGAGCTCGACGTGAAGGATGATCGGGTGGTGAAGGCCGCCTTCGAGGGAGTGGGTTGCTCCATCAGCCTGGCCTCGGCCTCCATGCTCACCTCGCTCATCGAGGGCAAGACCCTGGCTGAGGTGCGCGAGCTGGCCGATACCTTCAAGAAGCGGATGCTGAACCGCAACGATACCGAGCCTTGCCCCGAGCAACTGGGCGAGCTGGAAGCTTTGGACGGCGTGCGCCAGTATCCGGTGCGCGTCAAGTGCGCCTTACTGGCCTGGAATACCATGCTGGGGGCTCTGGAGGAAGCGCGATGAGTGAGCAGGAGACCGAAACGACCACCACTTCGACGACGGTGGTCCCGCTGGACGATGGTCCGACCGTGGAGGGATTGCCCCCCGCGGCCGAGATCCGGGAGGCCCTCAAAGAGGTGATCGACCCCGAGATCGGCATCAACATCGTCGATCTGGGCCTGATCTACCAGATTTTGCCCAAGAGCGACAAGACGGTCGACGTCAACATGACGCTCACCAGTCCGGGCTGCCCGATGGGTCCCGAGATCACCAGCGCCGTCTGGATGACGGTCAAGCGCATGACCGGCGTCGCGGAATGCGACGTCAAGCTGGTCTGGAAGCCCCGCTGGGACCCGAACGTGCACGCCAGCGAGGAAGCCAAAGCCTACCTCGGCATCTGGTAAACGGAGGGCCTCCTCCCGTAGGCGCAGAACACGAGAGCTGTGGCACTGCAGCCAGGGGTGGTGGTGGGGGATCGCTATCGCATCCTTCGACCCCTGCATTCAAGAAGGAGCGGTTCGACCTACCTGGCCGAGGACTGTCGGCAGGGTGGCTCGCAGTGCGTTCTGCGCGAATGCGCCGTGCCCGAGCTTCCCTCCAGCGAGCTCATGGAGATCCTGGCCTGGTTCGAGGAGGAGAAGAAGCTCCTGACCCGGGTACAGCACCCCAGCCTGGCTCGTCTGCGCGATTTTCACTACCTCAACGGGCTCGCCTACATCGTGACCGACTTCGTGGAGGGCGTGACGCTGGAGCAAGAGCTGGCCGAATGTGTGGCCGCCAGCGGGCAGCCTTTGCCGGCCGAGGAGCTGATCTACCAGATCCTGGACGTGCTCGAGGTGCTCGACGAGATGCACGGGCTCGAGCCTCCGATTCTGCACGGTGACATCAAGCCGGCCAACCTGATCCGCGATGCAGCCACCGGCTCGGTGCGGCTGGTGGGCTACGGGCTGGCCCGGCCCGGGCCACGTCCTCCCATGACCGCTCAGGCCGCGGGGGGCTACTCACCCCTGGAGTTGACCCAGGGCCGCGCCGACGCTCGATCGGACCTCTATTCGCTGGGGGCCACCCTGAGCCAGCTGCTTTCGGGCGAGCCGCCCGTCCCGCTGGGTATTCCGCCTTTGCACGATCTTTATTCCGAGGCCGAGGAAGAGCTTGCCTCGCTGATCGACCGGGCCTGCGCCTTCCTGCCCGAGAAACGCTTTCAGAGCGCTCGCGAGATGGGCGAGGCCTTGCAGTCCTGGCTCGAGCGCAAGGGAACCTTCCTCCCTACAGCCCTGTCCGTGGTCGAACTGATCGAGCCGGACCCCGTGCCCGTAGCCAGCGAGCCGGTGCCGGAGGCCCAGCCGGCCGAGCCCGTTCCCTGGGGCGGTTTGCCCCCGCTGGCTCCGGCCGCGCCAACGCCGGTGGCGCCGGTTCGGCCGTTCACTCCCTCGCCACCGAGTCGGTCCCCGGCCGAGGGTCCCCCTCGCTGGGTGCCTCGTCCTCGGGCTCCGGTCTTCCCCAAGCCCACCGAGGGAGTGCGCCACCAGGTGGTTCCGCCCCGGCTTTCGGGTGCCTCCTTCCCCCGCTCTCGCCCCGTGCCGGCCGTGCCCGCCTCGAGCTCGGACGAGATCCCTGTGCCCATCGCTCTGAAGCAGGCGCCGCCCGCTCCGCCACCTCCGGTGGCTTCTCCCGAGGAGCCAGAGGAGGAGGTGCTGGGCGGCGTGCCTCTGCCCAACACCGAGGAGATGCCCCCGGTGGCAGCCGCTACGGTTCAGCCGGAGAAGGCCGAGAAGCCGGCTCAGGCGCCTGCGCCGGAGAAGCGGCCGCCCCCCTCGAGCGTCGAGAAATCGTCGTCGGGGCGGCATCCCGCGCCGTCGGGTAGCGAGAAACCGGCTCCCTCGGGCCCCGAGAAGACCCGACCTGCGCCATCGGGTCCCGAGAAACCGTCATCCGAGAAGAAGCCCGTTCCGTCGAAGGGGCCGCGCCCGCCGGCTTCAGCTCCGGCTCGCAAAGCTGTGCAGCCTGCGCCCGAGCCGGAGGAGGACGAGCCTGCGCCCAGGCCGCTGCGGCGCATGATCCTGCTGCTCATTCTGCTGCTGCTGGTGCTGGTGGCCGGTTACCAGGCCGGTCGCTACACCACCCAACAAGGCGAGGCACCCGGCTCCACTCCCGGAGCGCCCTCGCCTTAAGCGGGCAAAACTCACGCAGAAAGGGCCGGCCCGAAGGCCGGCCCTGGAGCGCTGAGGGCGCCGAAGCTTATGCTTGGCCGATGGGCCAGCGCATCGAGGCGATGCTCAGGCTGATCGAGCTCTGGATGAGCTTCTGGAAAGCTTCCTGGTTGGCGAAGAACTGCTCGGTCATCCCTTTGGCCACCCTGGTGGCCTCGTCGCGGTACGACTTGCGCACGTCGAGGTAGCTGCGGATCTGGGCGTCGGTCTGATCCTGCACCCACATCGCGCTGGCGATGGCCTGCTTGGTGGACTCGTTGATGGCGTCCTGAAAGCTCTTCATCTCTTTGGTCACGTTGGTCATTTATCTATATTCCTTTCGAGTTCGGTTGCTCTGGTCGGAGACTAGGGGGTCGCTGTTGCAAATGTGCTACATGAACAGCGACGAAGGATCGATGCGCTCGAGCTCGGCGGTCAGCTCCTGGATCTCGGCGCTCATCAGGTCCCGGCGCGAGACCATGCCCACCACGCGGTCGCCCTGCACCAGGGGCAGGTGGCGGCAGCGGGCCTGCAGCATGCGATCCAGACCCCACTGGTAGGGGTCGTCGGCGTTGCCGACCACCAGCTTGCTGGTCATGACCGATTCCACGGCCGTGGTCTTGGGATCGAGCCCGCGGGCCACCACGCGCACGAGCAGGTCGCGCTCGGTGAAAATGCCCTGCAGTCGGCCGCTGGATTCCACCAGCACAGCCCCTTTGTTGGCCCGGGCCATCTTCTCGGCGGCCTGGGCAACGCTGGCACTGCGCTCGATGGTCACCGTCTCACGTTGCTGAGCGATGTCGCCCAGCCTCATCATCTTGGTCGTCATATACGAACCTCCCACATCAAGTGGTCACAGTCTGGGCCCGGTCAGTTGCGAGCGCGTTGCACCCTGAGCGACGACAGGAGCGGTCGACAGTCTTCAGCTTCCTTTCAGGCTCTTGAGCCAGGATCAGCAGGCTATGATCATCTCGCCCGGCTCGTTTCTGCCCCAACGGCCTACCGGTGCCAGTCTGCAGGCGCCCTTTCAGGCTGACGCCCCTCCTGATCAGGTCGAGTTGGGCCCGGCGCCTCCGGTGCCCCTGCCCCGCAAAGCCGAGGGCCAGGCCGAGCCGGCTCGTTCGCTGGGGCTGCGCCTGGCCGGCGGGGTGGGCCTGGCGCTGGTGCTGGGCGGGGTGCTCTCAGGCTGCGGGGGCCCCACCAACCCCCCGCCTCCTCCCCCGGGCCAGAGCACCAACGTGACCTCGCTCGCCTCGCGCGTCAGCCAGCTGGTCAAAGACGGCAAGCAGGCCGAAGCCCGCCAGATGCTCTCCTCGGGCTACTACCAGCAGGTGTTGACCAGGTTGGCCGCCTCCGAGGTTCCCAGCATCGCCGAATGGGCCCAGAAGGGCCTGGCCGAGTACAAGCTGGACGGCGATCCGGCCCGCATGAACCAGGCGATGGAGTCGGCCCTGCAACAGATCGCCGAAGGCGAGAACCTGCCCGGTGCCGCCCGTCGCCATCAGGAAGTGGCCCGCAGCGCTCTGAAGGTGGGCGATGCGATCGAGGCCACCCCCCTGGGCCCTGCGGGCATCTTCGACCAGGTCAAGGCCGAGGGCTACAAGGCCGCCCTGGAGCAGGTCCTGACTCTGCCCTCGCGGGTGGATGAGAACGCCTCCGGCCTGCCGCGCGAAGCCGTGCGCGCCTACCTCGACACCCTGACCGACCTGACCCGCACCGCCCTGGATACCGGAAAGGAGCTTTCCGAGCCCGGCCTGCAGGCCGTCGTGTACCAGGCCACCTTGAGCGAGATCAAGAGCCGCGTGCAGACCGATGGCGAGTTTCTGGGCTCCGAAGTGCAAAAACTGATCGAGCTGATCAACGGGCTGCAGCGCCTGAGGTAACCGGAAGGGAACGTACGTTTCCGGACTGTGAACCCGGCTGCAACGCACAAGTAACATTCAGGTAACCCTCCGGGTGGGTTTTATTTCGTATCCTGTGGGCCGAGGGGGCTGGGAACGCGGTTGCAGAGCCGCTCCCGGACTTCACCACCGAAGGAGACCCGACCCGATGGATGCAGCCAGGCTCTCGACCTCTTCCCGAACCCCCGCGCAGAGGTCGACCATCGGGCTGGATCGGATGGACCTGTCCGCCCCTTCCACCCCGACCAAATCCTACATCCTGGTTGCGCCCGAAGAGGGCATCTTCAAAACCACCTCCAAGATTCAGCTCGTCGACCTGGGTATCAAGGTCAAAGAGGAGCTCGGTCTGATCGGCGGAGTGCTGGCCGACCTCACCGACAAGCAGGTGAAGGACCTCGAGAAGCAGGGCTACCGCGTCCACCTCGACCAGCAGGACCGCTACCTGCCGCCGATGCCCTGGGACCCCTCCCCCAAGGACGAAGAAGAGGAAGCGGCCGAGAAGAAGGAGGCCGAGCCCAAGAAAGAGCCCGAGTTCAAGTCGCGCCTGCCCCAGCTCGCCCCGCGCTTTGACACTCCGCTCACCCGCAAGTTCCAGGGCGAGGGTGTTGGCATCGCCATCCTGGATACCGGAATCTACCCTCACCCCGACTTCAACACGCCTTACAACCGCCTGGTGGCCTTCGCCGACATGGTGAACGGGCGCTCCACTCCTTATGACGACCACGGGCACGGCACCCACGTGGCCGGCGACGCCGCCGGCAGCGGCCTCTTGAGCGGCGGCATCTACCGCGGACCGGCCCCCAAAGCTCACCTGGTGGGCGTCAAGGTGCTCGGTGAGGACGGCTCGGGCAAGACCTCCGACATCATCAAGGGCATCCAGTTTTGCATCGAGAACAAGGACCGCCTCGGAATCCGGGTGATCAACCTGTCGCTTGGCCACACGGCCCGCAAGAAGTATCAGGACGATCCGGTCGACCAGGCCGTGCAGAAAGCCTACGAGGCCGGGCTGGTGGTGGTGGCCGCGGCCGGCAACGACGGCCCTGACCGCAAGACCGTCAAGGCCCCGGGCGACAGCCCCCACGCCATCACGGTTGGCGCGGTGGACGATCAGAACACGCCTGACCCGAGTGACGATTCGATCACCGAGTTCTCCAGCCGCGGACCCACCAAGTACGGGGCCAGCAAACCCGATCTGGTCGCGCCCGGCGAGGCCATCATGGCCCCTCTCTCCCCGGGCACCGGCTCGGAGGCCCAGGCGGCTCGCTTCCAGGTGGTGCATGGAACGGTCAAGTGGCTCTCCAGCCTCCCGGCCGAAGAGCTGGCCCGGGTGCCCGATTCGCAGTTCGCCCTGATGGGCATCGGGCCCGAGACGATGGGCAAGATTCGCGAGGGCGGGGAGACCGCCAAGAACGAGTTCAACCGCCTGCTGCGGGTGACGTCCCGCATGCCGCTCTCGCCCGACAAAGCCTACGTGGGCATGCCGGGCACCTCGATGGCCACTCCCATCGTGGCCGGCGTGGTGGCCGAGATGCTGGAAGCCAATCCCGACCTGACCCCCGACGAGGTGAAGGACATCCTCAAGAGCAGCGCTGATCCGCTGCCCGGCCGGGTGCCCAAGAATCACCAGGGCGCCGGAATGGTGGACCCGCACGAGGCCATCTTGATGGCCCTGGATCGGGGCAAGCCGGTGGCTGCCAATCAGGATGTGCTCAAGGCCCTGCAGGAAGCGATGCGCGAGGCAGCCGAGGCACCCGCCCCGGCCGCCAAGAAGGAGGAGAAGAAGGCCGAGGAGCCTGCTCCCGCGCCCGCTCCTGAAGAGAAGCCCGAGGTGCCTGACCCCAGCTGACTCCTCTCATGTCGGTCAGCGGGGAGGGCGCGCCCGTCTAGCCTTCCCCGGGGCGAGTCCTTCCAAGAATATCAACAGGGCCGGCGTGGAAGACGGCCCAGGCGCGCTTTGGAAGCCTGGGCCCGACGCAAGATCTGATCTGTATCATTGCCCCGGAACCGTTGCCTGCCTAAACTCCACCCGTGAGAACGCGACTTTTGGTCCTGTTGATCCTGACCTGGCTTCCCCTGACTCTGGCCCGCGCGGCCGATGACGAGATCCAGGTCCTGGTCATGTCCCCCGGTTACAAGAAGGAATGGGCCCTTACCAAAGACCGGGATGCCATCGCCGCGAACTTCAACTACATCCTGGAGCCCGGATCGTTCCAGCAATTGCTCGATGAGCTCGCCAAGCTTAAGAATTCGGGCAAGATCCGGCGCCTGGTTTTCCTGGGCCACGGATACCGCGACGATCAGGGGCGGGGAGGAATCGTCCCGATTGGCGAGGACGTGAACGCCTCGGTGCTGGCCACTTATCGAACCAAGGCCTACGCCAAAGGAGATTCCTCGGTGCTGGATGTCTTTGCGCCCGACGCCGAGATCATCTACTTCAATTGCCACGCCGGGCTCGACCCGGCCTTCATCAAGAACTCGGCGGACCTCTACCTGGCCTTCTCGGGAGGCACCGTCTATGCCAGTGACGACTACGTGACCTCCGATGTCAGCATGGGCAACCGGGCCCTCTACATCCTGTCATGGCTGCCCTTCGTGGAGGTCAACTTTCAGTCTCCCAGCAAGGTCGACTATCATCGTTTCCCCAACACCACGCTCCCTTCATTCCCGTGGCGCGACACCCCGAAGTCGAAGGCCTCGGTACGTGGTGAGGATGCTGTGCCGGTCAACTCTCGCATCACCCTGGAGGCGGTCATGCCCCCAGAGCTCGAGCGGCCCGGCCTGGCTCCCTACATTCAGTGTTGGTGGTTCGAGGAGCTCAAGACAGGCAAGCGCGCCCGCTTGGGTCTCAAGCCCCAGCTGACGGTGGAGTGCCCTGAAGCGGGCCTGCGAAAATTCACGCTGGAGGTGCGCCTGGACAACGACCTTGGCGCCCGTCTTCTGGCCACCGTCGATCATCCGGTCAAGGTCGAGGGGCCCGCGGTCAGACCCTCGCCTACCCCCACCGCAAGCCCCACCCCGACCGTCTCGGAGCCGGTTACCAGGCCAACCCTGGTGGGACCCGAGACGGCCCTGATCTCGGAAGAGTTCACCCTCGAGGTACAGCTGCCGCCCGGCCTCTCGGTAGACCGCTACGACTGGTTCAAAGGCAAACAACCGCTGGGTTCGACCAGCGAGCCGCGGTTGCGCTATCAGTATGGCTGGAACGAGCCCACCGGATTCACCGTGGAGCTCTTTGATGCGACCGGAAAATTCCTTGACCAGAGCGAGATGCTCAGCGTCCAACCGCTCCAGCCCCACTTCAGCCTGGGCCTTTGCGGAGCGGGTTGGACCGGTGGCGAGGACCAGGAGGGGCGAGTCTCTTATCGCCGGCCGGAAGTCGAGACCGTCGACCAGACGCTAAAGGAGCCCGAAGGCAGCGCCCGGGCCCTGGGCTCGGGGGGAGCGGCCCACTTCAGCCTGCGCTGGATGGACAGCACTGAGGTGGCCCAGACCTCCGACAAAGGGTCGATCGAAGTGGCCGGATTCCGAGGCAACGGAACCCGTTTCGTCAAAGGCAAGGTTGGATTCATCCTGGACATGGGCCAGCAGACCTACCTGCAGCTCACGCCCGGCGGGTCTCGAGGCGAGGCTCTGGCCGACCAGCTGCGCCAACAGTATGGCCCGCGAATCGAGGCGCGCCGAAAGGCCACCGAAGCAGATCTGCAGGCAACTCTGGCCAGCTTGCGCATCACTGCTCGCCACGAGGTGACCCGCTTGCCCGCGCACCAGCCCGAAGTCCAGCGCGCCTCGGTCAAGCTCAAGTCCGACCGGCTGAAGCTCTCGGTGGGAGAGACCGCCTCACTGACGGCCCAGGTCGAGAACGCCCAGGGTCAGCCCAGGTTCGCCTGGACCGGCCCCGTGGAAGGTACCGGGGCGCAGGTAAAGGTTCGCCCCCAGGCGCCCGGAACGCTGGTCGTATCGGTCTCCGTCACCGATGCCAACGGGCCGGTGGGCAGCGGCAGCCTTGAGCTCGAGGTGCACCCTCCGGGTCGCACCCCGGTGCCAGGGGACGAACCGGCCGAGGCCGTGGTCGCTCCCAAACCCTTCCAGGTGACCGTGGACGGCCCCAGGACCCTGGGCGCCAAGCCCCGTGTCTTCAAGCCGGGCGTCGGCCTGGTGGAGGCCGACGGCGGCCAGCTGGCCGTAGGCCAGACCCTGACCTTCCGGGCCGTGGTGACCCCCGCCCCCACCAGTCCCCCGCTGCGCTATCGTTGGACGGAGGGGCCGGGCTGCACCCTGTCCAATCCGGCCGTGGCCGAGCCGACCGCAACCTGCTCCACCACCGGCTCGCACGAACTGGCGGTGGAGGTGCGCGATGCGCAGGACGTCGTCCTGGGCCGCGGAGCGATCACCTTCACGGTTACCCTCGACTCCATGGATGGAGGGGGCGCATCGCGCGCGGGGGCCCTGCTGGACGAGGCGCGTAAGCTGGCCCAGGGGGGCAATCTGGCGGAGGCCGCGGGCAAGACCCAGGAAGCCGCCAAGCTCGATCCCAGGGCGGCTGCTCCGGTGCTGACGGAGGTGGTGGAAGCCGCCAAGAAGCTGGGTTGGGAGAAGCTGGCTGCTTCTCCGGTGCCCGACATCGACGGCGCCATCGGCCTGTTCGAGCTGGCAGTGAAGCTGGCTCCCCAAGATGCCGACGCCCAGAAGAAACTGACCCAGGCGCACCAGGCGAAGGGCAGCTACGGGCGGATGCTCTCGCTGCTCCAAACGCTGCGATCGCAACTGGCCGCAAAGAAAGTTATCACCGCTTACGAGACGCTCAAGGAGATGTCCAACGCCCAGCAGGGCCTGCGGGGCAGTCCGGAGATTCTCAATCAGGCCATGCGAGAGCATGCAGCCGCCAACAAGGCGATGAACGTCTGGGTGCAGGAGCACGACGCGGCCTGGGGCGCCTGCTTCCAGAAGCGCCAGTGGGCCGAAGGCGTAGGGGTGCTCGAGGAGGCTCTTGGCTCCTGGGAGCTGGTGCCGGCCACCGAGAAGAACTACCGAAGCTCGCTGGCCATGGCCCGCGCCAACCTGGCCGAGCAGCAGAACGCGCGCAAGGACTACCAGGTAGCCCGCGCTGCCTGGGAGGGGGGACAACTGGCCGAGCCTTACAAGCACGTCGGGAAGGTCCGGCCAGATCTGATGCCCGTTGGCGATCCGGAGATGCCCGAGATGCATGCCCTGGCCTCGGCTATGACCAAGAACCTGCAGCCTTTTTGGCCCGCCGGCACAGCCGGGGGCGCCGACCGGCGGCCGACCCTCCTGGGCGCCTACGGATGGGCCGTGGACCTCAAGAGCGTGCGGGTCACGCTTGATGATCGGGACGTGACCGCACAGTCCGAGGTGACCAACGACGGGGTGCGCTACGCTCCCACTCAAGATCTGCCCCCCGGGACGCACCGGGCTCGGCTCACGGCCAACCGCACGGGGGGTCTCACCCTGGATCGGACCTGGTCGTTCACGGTTGCGGGAAGCGGCAGCACAGGCAAGGCCGCTCTGGACACAGGAAACAAGCTGCTGGGTCAGGGAAAGAACGTCGAGGCCGAGGCTGCTTTCACTCAGGCTATCGCGGCAGCGCCAGGAGACGCGCGAGCCTACGAGGGCCGCGGAGACGCCCGTAGGGCCCAGGGCAATCTTCCGGGAGCCATCCAGGATTACGACCAGGCGATCGCGCTCGCTCCTGACAGGGCCGGCGCCTACATCAAGCGCGGCAATACGAAGAACCGCTATCTCGATGCCGTCGGCGCCGAGGCGGATTTTTCCACTGCCATCGGACTCAAGCCCGACAACGCCGTGGCATACCTTGGGCGCGGAAATGCCCGCCTGCGTCAGGGGAATTCGACCGGAGCCATCAAGGACTTCGACGAGGCCATCCGGCTGTCGCCCGGGTTGGCTGCGGCCCATCTCAACCGGGGAGCGGCTCGTGAGCAGACCGGGGACTTCCAGGGAGCCCTGGCGGACTACAACCAGGCAATCAAGCTCGACCCCTCGCTGGGCGGAGTCCAGGAGAAGCGCAACCGGTTGCTGGCGGCTCACCCGGAGCTAACCGGCCCCACGGTCAATTCGCCCCCCCGGCCGACCCCTTCCGCGGGACGCATCCTGGGAGGCACCACCACGTCGGAGAGTCGCTACGAGCCCGGTTGTCGGGGAGAGGTTTTCACCGGCGGCTCCTGGAGTAACGCCAAGAATGGCTCTGACTGGCTGCAGCGCACGTTCGACGGCAGCTACCGAGTGACCCGGATCACCATCGCCTCGGCGGGCACCGATGTCACTACCGAAGGCAGCTCGATCGAGGTGCAACTGCTCAAGCCTGACGGTGGGTGGGTGCGGCTGGACCGCATGGAGAACACCAATATCAACAGAGTGAACCTGTCGGGAGGCGGGATCGGCAACTCCGTCCCCGACTACTCGCTCTCGCTCAGCCAGCCCATCGAGGCCACCGCCATTCGGCTGCTGTTGACCGGGAATGGTTGGTTCAGCGCTCAGGACGTCGCGGTTTACGGCGCGAAGACAGCCCCCGGCGGGACCACTACCCCGACAACCCCCCCCGGCGGGACCGAGGTGATAGCCGTGCTGGAGAATCGCTCCTCGCGGAACGTCCATCTCTTTGCCCAGGGCGACACGTTCGGCCCACACAACAAGCTCCCCCCGGGCGAGAAGCGACAGGTCCGCCTGCGCCTACCGGCCGACGGGCGGCTCCGGTTCTCATGCGGCCGAGACGGTCAGGTGCTTGGCACGAAGATCTGGGACGGCGACCCTTCCGACCCCTCGCGCTACCCGCACGTGATCTTCAGTCAGGAGGAGAAGCTGGTGGTGACCACCGGACTGCGGTGAGGACGGCGGTCTCCAGTAAGACAGGAGCGGTCGAAATATTCTCATTCCGAGCGAAGACCTACCCCGCCGCGATCAACTCCCGAATCCGCGCCAGTTCAGCCTCGTGCCCCCGAACCACCAGATACGTCCCGTGCTCGTCGTTCCGCTCGCTGATCACTCGGAACTGAGCGCGCACTGGACCCATCGCCCTGGGCCTGTTGTAGGGTATGAACAACTCCTCCTCCACCATCCCCTGCTCGAAGAACTCCACCAACTGCAAGCGCAGGCTGGCCACGTCCTCGGGGCGCTTGGCCGAGAGCATCCAGGCGTCCGGATACTCCGAGCGCAGAGCTGCCATCTCTTCTGAGGTCAGCTTGTCGCACTTGTTCAACACCAACCGTGATGGCGTGTCTGCCGCAATCTCGGACAGAACTTCCTGCGTAACCTCCAGTTGCGAGCGAAAGGTCGGGTCCGAGGCGTCCACCACGTAGAGCAGCAGCCAGGCGTTTCGCGCCTCCTCCAGCGTGGAGCGGAAAGAGGCCACCAGGTCGTGCGGCAGGCGCTTGATGAAACCCACCGTGTCCGAGACCAGGATGCGGGGAATGGTGGGCGGGGCCAGGGTGCGCACCGTGGTATCCAGGGTGGCGAAGAGCTTGTCGGCTACCAGCACTCCGCTGCCCGTCAGGGCGCGCATCAGCGAGGACTTGCCGGCGTTGGTGTAGCCCACCAGCGCCACGCACGGCTGCTCGGCCCGCAAAAGACGCCCCGCGGCTTGCTCGCGCTGGACCACTTCGATTTCCTCGGTCAACTCCGCGATCCGATCGCGAATCTTGCGCTTGTCGAGCTCGAGCGACTTCTCGCCCGCCATCCCCTGACGGTCGGCCGGACCGCGCCCCGCAAAGCGAATGCGGGGCGAGAGGTACTTCAGGCGGGCGATCTCCACCTGCAGCCGGGCCTCGCGTGTGCGGGCGTGCTGGCTGAAGATCTCCACGATCACACCGGTGCGGTCCAGCACCTGGACGCCCGTGGCGTTCTGCAGATTGGACAGCTGCGAGGGGGTCAGCTCGCAGTCGAAGATGACCGCCTCCAAATCGGAGAGCTCAGGCTCCACCGGCCGCGGGGCGTCTTCCAATTCGGTCTCGGCTTTTCGTTTCTTGGCCGGCTTGCGCTCTACATACCCGCGCCCACCCGTAAAGCCCGCCAGCTCCCGCAGCTTGCCCTCGCCCAGCACCGTCCCCCCGCTCAGCGATTGACGGCGCTGTGAAAGGCGCGTCACCACGTCGTAACCCAGCGTTTTCGCCAGCCGGGCCAGCTCGGTCAGGGACTCCTCGTTGTCTTCGTCGGACATCTCGGGCAGGGGGACACCGACCAGAATGGCCCGAGGACGAGCCTTCTGCGTTTCATGGGTGGTCATATCTCTCGAACCGGTTAGACCCCTCTCGGAAAGGGCCTCCTCAGCGACCAGATTCGACCCTCAGGGAGGTGGCGCATGTTCTGGAGCGGGCACCAATTCGGCCGCGCCCGATTCCAGCGCCTCCCGGGCCCGGGTGAGCGAGCTCTCGATTTGCTCGAGCAGCACGTCTACCAGGGCCAGATCGCCCGAGCGCAAGAGCTCCACGACCTCCAGCCCCAGCCCCAGCGCGTCGCCTCCGGCCGAGACCCCGTCGTCGAAGGCTTGCACCTGCTCGGCGGACTCGTGCTCCACGGCGCCCACCTGCCAGAAGGCCAGTTGGCTGGAGAGCCAGGCTTCGGCTCCGTCCAGGCGGGCCTGGCGCTCGGCTCGCTCGAGCCGGGGCAGCTCATCCTTGAGCCGGGCCAGGAAGGCCACGAAAGGCGGGCGGGTGATGCCCTGCAGGCGTCCGAGCGCTCGCTCCAGAGCTCGGGCTCGATGCTCGGAATACTCGAACTCCTCCGGGCGGGGGGGCTCGGGGCCCTCCACCGTGGGATTGAGCGTGGTGACAGCGCTGTCATCCTCGCCCAGGTCGCCCTGAAAGCGGTCCTCGCGCTCGCTGGGAGCCGCCTCCTCCTCCTCGCGCCACTCCAGGCGCAGGTCGAGCTCGCTTTCGCTCAAGCGACCTGAGACTCTTGACCGCGCCTGGCCAGGGCCAGCTGGACGCGCTTGAGGCCCTCGTCCAGCTCAGGGTTGCGCTCCTTCCACTCCGAGTAGGAAACCTTGAAGTCGGGTGCCTGCTCGCGGGCGTACGACTCGAACGAGACCAGCGTGTGGTAGCGCTCGAGGTAGTCGGAGACGCGTTGGCGGGCTTCCTGCCGCTCCTCGGGAGTGTCGGCGTGTTGGACCTCCTGGCGGGCCTTACCTACTGCCTTCTTGAGGTCGTGCACGTCCCCGTACTTCTCCACCACCTTGTCCACGTTGCCCTGGTCTTGCACCAGCTTGCGAGCGTCCTTGAAGCTGTTCAAGATCTCCCGGTAGTTGGCCGGGTTGTGCTTGCCCTGCTCCTTGATGTCGGCGCGGACCGTATCGTCCTTGAGCAGGTCGCCTTCCTGGCCCGAGGCGCCGCGCTTCATCAGGCTGGCCAGCACCATGGCCGTGGTGGTGCGGCCCTGCCCGGCGTGGCAGTTGAAGATCAGCGCTGTCTCGGGATCGGCCTTCTTGAGCGCCCCCACCAGCTCGTCGATGTCCTGGTCCTCGGGCTTTTTCATGTCCGTGACCGGTATGCGCTGGTAGTCCACCTTGTAGCCCTCGGACTTGAGCTGGTCGTAGACCTCGGAAACGGTCTGCACGCTCTCGATCTTGACCTTCTTTTCCACCACCCGGGGCGGGGGGCCGGCCTCCTCGTCGTGCAGCGTGATCGTCCCTCCGTTGCGGCGAGCTTCGTCGAGCACGTCCTGCTTGAGGTCGCGCTCCATCTTCTCCACCTCGCCCGCCGAGCGGCCAGGGGAGGCCTGGTTGTAAAAGGGCGCTTTCACGTGGCGCAGATTGAAGGGCTGGCCGTTGATGTAGACCACCGGCTCCTCGCGCATGTTGGTCCAGACCGCTTTCTTCTCGCCGTCGGGGCCGGCCCCGGCCTGCTCGAGCACCCGGCGCATGCCGTCCACCGTCGGCTGGGCAGTGCCGTGGATGCCCTCGCCAAGCTCGCGGTAGTTGGGCGCGCCCTCGATAAGGGGCTGGGGATTGGTGGTGCGTTTGTCCTGCAGCCTCTTGCTGTGCAGGCCCGGGTACTGGTCGGCCTTGAGAAAGTTCTTCTCACCCAGCACTTTCCCGTCGCGGCCCTCCACCTGGGCCACGGGCGGGTTGGGGCTGGGCTCGGGGCCTCCCTGCAGGATTCCGACCAGCTTCTGCAGCTGGGTCTGCCACAGGCCGGGTGTGAGGGGCGTGGCGCCGGCCTGGCTGGCCGCACGGGGATGGTAGACGAAATAGTTCTGGTGGGCTCCGGTGATCTCCATGCTGGCTATTGTATCATGGGTCCGGCGCCTGGGACTCGAGCCGAGTAATTGATGCCGCCTACCCGCCAAGGCCTCCGTGTTCTCAGTGCTCTCCGGTGTTTCTTCCCGCCCAAGGAGCTTGAATGTCAACAGGCCCTTAGCTAGGCGGATTGGAGAAAGCGAGCCAGCCGCGCCACGCCCTCGCGCACTTCCTCGGGGGGACCGGCCCAGGAGAGGCGCAGCCAGCCCTCGGCTCCGAAGGTCACCCCCGGAACGGTGACCACCCGCTCTTTCTCGAGCAGCTCCAGAGCGGTGGCGAGCGAGGGCCGAACCACTCGAACCAGGCAGTAGAATGCCCCCTCCGGCTCCACGAACTCCAGCCCGCTGGCGCGCAAGGCCTGAAGCAGGTGGCCCAGACGCTCGCGGTAGAGGGGGCGCTGATCGCCCGTTCGCCCGTGGGTCAGGATCTCCAGGGCCACCCGCTGGGCGTAGGTGCTGGCGGCCGTGGTGATGAGCTGGTGGGCTCGCAGCACCAGGGGCATCAACTCGGCCGGAGCGCCCAGCCAGCCGATGCGAAGGCCGGTCAGGGAGGCGCACTTGGACAGCCCGCCCACCACCAGGGCGCGGGCGTGGACCGGTCGGGGCGGGGGCTCGGGGGTGTAGTAGAGCTCGCGGTAGACCTCGTCGAAGACCAGCCAGCGGTCGCCCAGGCCGGCGCACAGCTTCTCCAGTTCGGCTGCGGGCCAGATGCGGGCGCTGGGGTTGTTGGGGCTGGCCAGGATCAGCAGACGGGTCTCGGGGCGCAGCGCCGCCAGCACGAGGTCGGCCTGAGGAGCAAAGTGGCGCTCCGGGTCGAGCCCCACCGTGCGCACGGCCAGGCCCAGCATCTGGGCGATCTTGGCGTAGGCCGGATAGCCCGGCTCGATCACCAGCACCTCGTCGCGCTCGGGGTCCAGGGCGGTCACCATGGCAAGGTGGAGAGCCTGCTGCGAGCCGTTGGTCAGGCAGACCTCCTCGGACGGTCGCTCCAGGTAAGCGCCCACCGCCTTGCGCACTTCCGGAAAGCCCAGGTTGGGCGAGTAGCGGCAGCCGTTCTCGGCCATCCAGCGAAGACCGGCGTCCAGAGCGGCCGGATCGGGGGGCAGCACCGGCTCGCCCAGCCCCAGGTCGAGGTCGCCCGGGCGCTTGCGCGCGTTCAGCTCGCGGATCAGCGAGGGCTCGAGCGTGGTCAGGCGGGGGTTCATCGCAGCAGTCGCTCCAACAGCGGCCAGCCCCGCTCCAGCGCCTCCACGGTGACGTGCTCGCGGGCCTGGTGGGCCTGGGCCGGGTCGCCCGGCCCGAAGTTCACAGCCGGGATGCCTTTTTCGGTCAGGCGGGCCACGTCCGTCCAGGCCTGCTTCGGCTCCACCTGCAGGCCGCAGGCCACAATCCAGTTCTCGAGCAGCGGGTGGGAAGCCACCTGGCCCGAGGGGGCGACGTCCAGCACCTCGACCCGACCGAGATCCCCCACCAGCGAGCGCAACTCCTCCTCGGCCGCCCGGGTTGTCTTGCCGGGCGCGAAGCGATAGTTCACGTTCAGCTCGAAGTGGTCGGGCACCACGTTGCGCGAGTTGACGGTGGCGGCGGTGGTGGGCGTGACCACCTCGCGGAAGATCAAGCCCCCCACCTCCACCTCGCGCACCCCCACCGAGCGCAGCTTCTCCAGCAGCGGCAGGGCGTTGTAGAGCGCGTTCTCACCCTGCCAGGGACGGGCCGAGTGGGCGCGCTTTCCGGTCACGCTGACCCGGACGTGCAGCGATCCCACGCATCCCTTCTGCACCTGGTTGGCGGTGGGCTCGAGCACCAGCGCCAGGTCGAGGGGGGGGACGCGGTCGAGAATGAACTCCAGCCCGTTCTCCTCGCCTGGACCTTCCTCGCGGTCGTAGAACACCGCCACCAGGTCGCAGGACCACTGGTCGCGCCGCTCCCAGGCCTCCATCATGAAGGCCAGGCCAGCCTTCATGTCGCTGGCGCCGCAGCCGTAGACGCGCCCCTCCTGAATGCCCAGGGGCTGATCGGCAGCGGGAAGCACCGTGTCCAGGTGGCCGAACAGGCCCACCCGCGGACGCCCGCTCGACTCGCCCTGCAAGATCAGGTTGTAGCGCCAGACCGGCTCGGCCCCGCTCCAGTGCTGGAGAAACTGGCACAGCTCGCCTTCCTGGCGGGAAACGCTGGGAATCGAGACCAGCTCCAGCGTGCGCCGGGCCAGCTCAGACATCCACGCCAAAGTCGCGCAGGGCGGCGTTCAGGCTGGTCTTGCGATCGGTGGACTCCTTGCGATAGCCGATCAGGAGAGCGCAGGTGACCCCGAAGGTGCCGGCCGGGAACTTTTTGGGCAGAGAACCGGGGATCAGCACGGCCCGCTCGGGCACGCGGCCTTTCGTGATGACCGGCTCGGGGCCGGTCACGTCCACGATGGGGGTGGAGGCGGTCAGCACCACGTTGGCCCCCAGCACCGCTTCGCGCCCCACCACCACGCCCTCGACCACGATCGAGCGCGAGCCGATGAAGGCGCCGTCCTCCACGATGACCGGGGAGGCCGAAGGGGGCTCGAGCACGCCCCCGATGCCCACCCCGCCCGACAGGTGCACCCCCGCGCCGATCTGGGCGCAGCTACCCACGGTGGCCCAGGTATCCACCATCGAGCCGGCTCCCACCCGGGCGCCCAGGTTCACGTAGCCGGGCATCAGGATGCAGCCCGGCTCGAGAAAGGAGCCGTAGCGGGCGGTGCCGGGCGGCACCACGCGCACTCCGGCGGCGGCCCAGTTGGATTTGAGCGGGATCTTGTCGTAGAACTCGAACGGCCCCACTTCCATGACCCGCATCTCGGCCACCGCGAAGTAGAGCAGAATGGCCTCTTTGACCCAGGCGTTGACCTTCCAACCGCCCTCGTGGGGCTCGGCCACCCGCAGGCGGCCCTGGTCGAGAGCCTCCAGGGTATCGAGCACCGCCTGGCGGGTGGCGCTGTCCTTGAGTCGCTCGCGGTCTTGAAAGGCTTGAGAGATCAGTTGCTCCATAAGGCGGGTTGCTTTCTCGGAGCTTGCGCGATTGGCCTGCGACAGGCTACCATGAGGGCATGGATGTCCTGTCGAGCCACCCCGCCGCTTCGGGCCGCCAGCTCCGCATGGAGTCGGTGCACCTGGCGCGCACGCTGAGCATCGAGAAATGCTCGCGTGCCTTCGTCGACCGCGTGCTGGAGGCGGGCAAGTCGGATCTTTGCCTGAGCCTGGGCCAGGGGCGGGTCTACCTGTTCAGCTTTGGCTCGGCTGTATTCGTGGACGTCGATGCCGCCCAGATCCCCATCTTCATCAAGGAGCTGCTGCCTCATGCCGAGAGTCCGTGCGAGCAGGCCAGTGACGACTTCCTGGTGGAACTGCAGCCCGACGGCAAAGAGCGGGTAGCCTTCGACCGCATGGTGCTCCAGCAGATTACGCCCGCCAAGCTCAAGCTGGCGGCCCTGGTGCTGGCCCAGTCCACCACCCTGGAGCACTTCGAGAAGTCGGTCGAGAAGCTGCTCGACCAGGCTTCGGTGGTCGCCGACTCGATGGCCAGCGGCAGCTGGCGTCGGCTCAAGAGCAGTGAGATGCTCCGCTACATCGGGGTTGGCCTGAAAACCCGGCGCGACATCGTCAGCCGCCTTTCCATCCTCGACTCTCCCGACATCGTCTGGGAGGACCCCGGGCTGGACCTGCTCTTCAACGAGTTGCGGGCCAATTTCGAGCTGCAGTCGCGCTTTCGAACGCTGGAATACAAGCTCAACCTGATTCACGAGGCGGCCGAGGTGCTGGTGGATCTGGCCAACACCCGGCGCTCGGCGGCGCTCGAGTTGACCATCATCGCTCTGATCGCCCTCGAGATCGTGCTGGCTTTGCTCGGAGGTCATTGAGTCCGCACCGCCGAACCGGCGGCCCCATGTGGAAAGAATTTCGTGATTTTTTGAACCGCGGCAACGTGGTGGATATGGCCGTGGGCGTGATCATCGGGGCGGCCTTCGGTAGAATCGTCGATTCGCTGGTCAAGGACATCCTGATGCCCCCCATCGGCAAGGCGCTGGGCGGGGTGGACTTCACCAATCTGTTCATCACGCTGGGAGATACCAGCTACCCCACTCTGGCCGAAGCCCAGAAGGCGGGCGCGGCCACCATCAACTTTGGAATCTTCGTGAACACGCTGATTCAGTTCATAATCGTGGCTCTGGCTGTCTTCATGATGGTGAAGTCGGTCGAGAAGATGCGCCGCCAGAAGCCGGTCGAGCCCCCGCCGCCAGATACCCGCGACTGTCCCTTCTGCGTCTCCACCATCTCCAAGAAGGCGACGCGCTGCCCACAGTGCACCTCCGAACTGGAGAACGCTGCCTGAACAGCTCCAGAGCGATCATGCCCATCCCGCACAGCCGTCCCACCGTGGGGTCGGAAGAAGCCGAGGCCGTCCAGCGCGTCGTCTTGAGCGGCATGCTGGCCGAGGGCCCGGAGGTCGCGGCCTTCGAACGCGAGCTCTCCGCCGCGCTGGGCTGCGGCAACGCCGTCGCGGTCGCCCACGGCACGGGGGCGCTGCACCTGGCCCTGCTTGGGGTGGGCGCAGGTCCAGGCAAAGAGGTCATCCTGCCCGCTTATTGTTGCGTCTCGGTGCTCAACTCCGTGCTCTACACGGGCGCCAGCCCGGTTCTGGCCGACTCGGTGCCCGACGCGCCCGACGTCGACCTCGAGCACGTCAGGCGGTTGCTCACCCCGGATACGGCCGCGGTGGTGGTTCCCCATCTCTTCGGGCGGAGAGTGGCCCTCGAGCCTCTGCCCGTTCCCATCGTCGAGGACGGAACGCAGTCGCTGGGCGTCGACGGTCTGGGCCGTCACGGTCGGGCCAGCATCTTCTCCTTCTATGCCACCAAGATGCTGGCAGGAGCCGAAGGCGGGGCCGTGTTGAGCCAGGATGAGCGGATCCTGGCGCTGGTACGCGACCGGCGCAGCTATGACGGACGGAGCGACTGGGCCGAGCGCTTCAATTACAAAATGACCGATCTGTCCGGGGCCATGCTGCGCGTACAGCTTGGAAAGTTAGGGCGATTCATCGAGCGCCGCCGCGAGCTGGCGGCGTTCTACCGCGAGCGCCTGGCCGGGACCGACCTGCGCCTGCCCGCCGAGCAACCAGGGGAAGTCTTCTTCCGCTTCGTGGTCGAGGTCGATGACGCCGCCGCAGGCGTGACGCACCTGCGCGAGTCGGGCGTGGACGCGCGATTGCCGGTGTTTCGTCCCGTGCATCACTACCTGGGACTTTCTGGCGAGGACTTCCCGCAGGCCGAGTCCCGCTGGCGGCGATCGCTCTCGCTCCCGCTCTACCCTTCGC
>CAZWUN010000043.1:0-23035 GCA_964637145.1 uncultured Burkholderiales bacterium | reverse complement strand
CCGGACCCACGCAGCGGTCGACCAGGTCCACGGTCAGCTCCTGGAACTTGCCGCGGGTGAGCTCCATGTCCAGGTGCTTGGGTCCGGAGGCGTCAGCCGCGATGAAGGGGAGCTTGATCTGGGTGGTGGTCTCGGTGGAGAGGCGGATCTTGCCGTTCTCGGCCGCTTCCTTCAAGCGCTGCATGGCCACGCGGTCGGTGCGAAGGTCGATGCCGGTGGTCTTCTTGAACTCGTCCACCAGCCAGTCCATGATGCGCTGGTCCCAATCGTCGCCACCCAGGCGGTTGTCGCCCGAAGTCGACTTGACCTGGAAGACCCCGCCCCCCAGCTCGAGAATGGTAACGTCGAAGGTTCCGCCGCCCAGGTCCCACACCAGCACGGTTTCGGTCTTGTCCAGCTTGTCCAGGCCGTAGGCCATGGAGGCGGCGGTGGGCTCGTTGATGATGCGCAGCACTTCGAGACCGGCAATGGCGCCCGCGTCCTTGGTGGCCTGGCGCTCGGAGTCGTTGAAGTAGGCGGGAACGGTGATAATGGCCTGCTCGATGGGGAAGCCCAGATAGGCCTCGGCGTCAGCTTTGATCTTCTGCAGGATCATGGCCGAAATTTCTTGGGGCGAATAGGAGCGATCATCGATGTTGACGCGATAATCGGTTCCCATGTGACGCTTGATGGAGATCACCGTGCGCTCGGGGTTGGAGATCGCCTGGCGCTTGGCCACGGACCCGACCAGGCGCTCACCACTCTTGGAGAAGCCGACCACCGAGGGGAAGAGGTAATCCCCCTCGGCACTGGGCAGGACGATCGGCTGGCCACCCTCTACGATCGACACCAGGCTGTTGGTTGTTCCCAGGTCGATCCCAACGATCTTGTTCACGAACTACCGTTCCTCCCTAGCATCCAGAGCAAAATAAGACGAGTTCTCCCCAGCCCGTGGAATCTTTCGCTAACTCTCCACATTCTCCTCGCCCGAAGGTCCTTCCGTGGGGCCCGGAGGCTCTTCCCTGGGAGGTTCGGGGGGTCGCTGCTCGACAGGGGGCCTGGGCGGAGGAGGCGGGGCTCCGCCCTCGGGCGCCTTGGCGATGCGAACCATGGCCGGTCGAAGCAGCTTTTCGCCCAGGTAGTAGCCTTTGTTCAGCTCATCGAAGATCGTGTCCTCGGGCATGTCGCCCGTCACCACCTGACCCATGGCCTCATGACAACGGGGATCAAACATCTGGTCTTTGGTGACGACCGGGGACAGGCCCTCGGACTCGAGCGCGTCCATCAAGATACGAAACAGCATATCGATGCCGCGAACCACCTCGTCGGTATCGGTGGCTGTGCGCACCGTCTCCAGAGCCCGGTCAAAGCCATCCACCACCGGCAGAACCTTCTTGATCAGGTTCTCCTTCTCGCGATGGACCTTCAAATCGGTATCGACCTGGACCCGGTTGCGCATATTCTGGAAGTCTTGCAGCAAACGGTTGCGTTGCTCCTGGGAGGCATCCACCTGATCTTGCAGGCTCTTGATCTCCTTGTGCAGCTTCTCGCTATCGGCCGGATCAGCCAGCGGGCGGGAAGGGGGGACTTCTTTCTTGCGCGCCTCATCCAGAGCCAGTCGCTGCTTCTGGAACTCCTTGCGAAACTGATCGAGCATCTTGTTCTTCTCGTTCAGCTCGTCCTTGAGGGTTCGAGAGGTGAGCCGGTAGACGCTGACCAGAGCGGCCAGGTCGGCCCCCTCCTTGCTGAACTTCTCCACCCGAGGGCGAAGAAAACTGAGCGACTCGAGCCCGGTCACCACGTCCAGCAACTCCTTGAGCTCGGCCGCCAGGCGCGCATCGTTGCCCTGCTCCAACTTTATCTCCTCGGGCTCACTGGCGGGGCCGAGGAGGTCTGGCTCCCGGGCACCGGCTGAGGCCACCTCGCTTTTCGTCTCCTCGACTTTGGGGGACTCTCCCTTGGAGGGCTCTGCTTTGGGGGACTCGACCCTGGGGGGCTCCTCCACCTTTTTCCCCTCAGGCTCCGGACGCGGAGGCGGTGGAGGCGGGATCTTGGGCTTCTCCTCCTCGGCCCCCTCGGTCAGACGGGCCAGCTCGGCCCGCAGCGGATCGTCCGGAGCCGGCTTCTCGGGCTTGAGAAACGAGGTCGAAGGAGGCTTGACGCCTCCCCCCGCGGGGACCGCGCGCTCGGCAGGCGGCTTCACCGGCGGACGGGCGGGCGCTCCGGTGCGAGAACCGTCTGAGGTGGTCCCGGTATAGGGGGGGAGTTTCTTGGCCTCGTTTGAGTTGTCTCGATTTTCGGTCACTCGGCTCTGCTCACCCTTATGCTCCGCCTTCTTTGGGGCCTATCTTTCCTCCTCGATCCCGAAAACGCCTGCAAGGTTATTCAAGTCTTTCACCGAATAGAACCTCGTGCCCACATGTCCCTTTCTGAACCGCGAGTGCTTCGCCGAATGCGCCCTGTACGCCCCGGGAATTCAGGGATGCTCGTTCGTGGCTCAAACCATGCTTCTGGAAGACATCCACAAGATCTCTGTGCTGGCCTACGATCGCTATCTCAAGCCCCCGGGTGCTCCCGCGGCGGCGGCCCCTGAAGGCGAACCAGAGCCCCCTCCACCACCCGCCCCACCTGCTCGAGACTGACCGGCGAGACCTTGTCCAGGGTATCCTCGGGGGTGTGCCAGTAAGGCGGGAAGTATTCGCCCTGCTCGTCGTGGCCAAAGCCGATCAAAACCAGTGACGCCACTTTCCCTGCCAGAAACGGGAGGTGGTCGTCTTCGATCCACTCTAACGGACCCTGGAAGACCTCACCCACACCCTGCTCCCAGGCCACCTCCCAAACCAGGTCTTGCAGCCAGGAGGTCGAGGCCAGGTCGCGCGTCACCCGAAGCTGCCGATCTCCCAGAATATCCAGGATCAGTACGGCCAAAAGGTCCCCCAACCGCCGCTCGCTCCACCACTGACCAACCAGGTGGCGGCTGCCATAGAGCCCGTCCCCCCTCCCCCAGGCGACCTGAGCCTCCTCGCCGTCGAAGAATGCCAGAACCGTCGGCCGCCACAGGCCGAGTTGAGGCACGACCCGCCCCAGCTCGAGCAGGCAGGCCACCCCCGATCCGCCGTCGTTGGCTCCCACGAACTCGAAATCGAAGACCTTGGTGTCGGCGTGGGCGCCCAGCAGGATGGACCCCTCACCAGGCAACTCGCCGGGGGGATAGCGGGCGATCAGGTTGACCATGGCAATCTTGCCGTTGGGTGTGAGGGCCTCGAAGGGCTGCTCCTCGACCCTCCATCCCAGAGCGGCGAGGTGCTCGCGGACGTAGGCCCGCAGGCGAGCCAGAGCGGCCGAGCCAGGCGGGCGGGGCCCGAGCTCGACCTGAGCGCGCACATGCTCGAAGGCTTTGCGTCCATCAAACAGAGGCATCCAGGCTCTGTTCGGACCCGGCCAGGGAGTTTTCCCGCCGAGCGGGAAACGTCAGCCTGCAATGCCACGCATCCTGATCAGCGGCTACTACGGCTTCGGCAACGCCGGTGACGAGGCCATCCTGCAGGCCATCGTGGAAGACCTGCGTCGCGTCGAGGCCGAGGTGCAGATCTCGGTGCTCACGGCCGATCCCGAGGGGGCCCGCAAGCTGGGATTGGAGCCGGTTCCCCGCAGCGCGCCAGGGCCCGTCCTCAAAGCGATGCGTTCGTGTAACCTCCTGCTCTCGGGCGGCGGCGGGCTGATCCAGGACAGCACTGGAATCAACAGCGTGATCTACTATCTGGGAGTCTGCCTGCTGGCCCGCCTGATCCGACGACCGGTGATGCTCTACTGCCAGGGCTTCGGACCGGTGAAAACCGGACTCGGACGCCAGTTGACCCGATTGGCCAACGGCCTGCAGCTCTTGACCTGGCGCGACCAGGAATCGGCTGACGAGATTCGCGCCCTGGGCGTGAGCCGTCCCCCCTCCCGGGTAACGGCCGACCCCGTGTTGGGCCTGGAACCGTGCCAACCGGCCAGGGTGAACGAGATCCTGGCCCGGGAAGAATTGACTGCCGACGTGGCCCGCCTGGAGCGCCCGGCCGGGCCGGGCTCGGCCGAGGTCGGCCCGCTAGTGGGAGTGGCCGTGCGCCACTGGCCCGGGCTCGACCGGGAAGCCCTGGTGGAGGGGCTGCGCCGTTTTGCCGAGGAAGACAAGGCCCGCTTGCTCTTCCTGCCCTTCCAGCCCTCGCGCGACCGGCCACTGAGCGAGGAGTTGTGCTCGCGCCTGAGCCCTCACGCCCGCCTGCTGCAAGCCGACTACGAGCCCAAAGAATTGATGGGCTTACTCTCCTGCCTCGACCTGGTGCTGGGAATGCGGCTTCACGCCGCCATCATGGCTGCCGCCCGCGGCATCCCTTTCCTGGGACTGGCCTACGACCCCAAGGTGGAGCGATTCTGCCAGCGCTGCGGGGCCATGTCGCTCTCCCTGGAGGGACTGAGCGCCGAAGGACTGCACAAGGCCCTGTTCCACCTGTTGCGAGCCCGCGCTCCGGTGCGCCAGGAGTTGCAGCGCCGGGTCCCCCCCATGGTGGCCAGCCTGCGAGGCGCCGCTCAGGCAGCCCTGGCCCTGGCCCGTGGCCACGATTCCCGGGCCGCCCTGGCCTGCTTTGAAGCCAACCCAGCCCTGCACGCATAATCTGGAGCCTACTTGCTGAAGGTGTTGCATGTCCTTCGGAGGCGCCTGTACACAAGTCTGTCGGTGCAAGTTCCAGCACTTCGCCTCAAAACACCCGTTCGAAAGGACTCCCGGGAACTAGAAGGAACTTCAATATCTGAAGAATTTTCCTCCAGAAGGGAGGCGGACCTTGTTCTCCTGGAAGAACTTGCTCTCGCCCGCGATGCGGCGTCCCAAGGCCGAGTATGAAGACTCCATGGTGGAGCTGCACGGCATCAACCTGGTCTATCCCAACGGCTACCAGGCGCTGCACGAGATCGAGTTGTTGGTCCGCAAAGGCGAATTCGTCTTCCTGGTAGGCACCACCGGCTCGGGCAAGTCCAGCCTCCTCAAGCTGCTCTATCGCGAGCAGGAGCCCAAGAATGGCTCCGTCTACGTGGACAATCAGGATGTGGGCGAGTTGCGGCGATCCGAGATCCCTTACCTGCGTCGCAAGGTGGGGGTCATCTTTCAAGACTTCCGCCTGCTACGCGAGAAGACCGCCTGGGAAAACGTGGCCTACGCGCTGGAGGTGACCGGGGCCCGGCGTCGCGAGATCCCCCGCAAGGTGGCCCGGGTGCTCGAGCTGGTGGGCCTCTTGAGCAAGCGCAAACGGATGCCAGGTCAGCTTTCGGGAGGCGAGCAGCAGCGAGTGGCCATTGCCCGAGCCCTGGTGAACGAGCCGCGCTTGTTGCTCGCCGACGAGCCGACCGGAAACCTCGACCCCGACTCCTCCTGGGACATCATGCAGATCCTCTCGCGTGTGAACGCCGAGGGCACCACCGTGCTGGTGGCCACCCATGATCAGCAGATCGTCGACACCATGCGCAAGCGTGTGATCGTGATGCGTCAAGGCCGCATCGCCGAGGATCTCGAGCGCGGCAACTACACCGTGGCCCAACGCGCCACGCAGGTGGTCTGAGCCATGGGACTTGCTCACTACTTCCTGCGAGAGGTCCTGGTCAATGTGCGTCGCAGCCCCTTGATGAGCGTGGCCTCGGTCACCACCGTCATGGTGCTCACGATGATCGTGGGCTTCTTCCTGGTCTTGATGGCCAACCTGAGCAACCTGGCTCGCGACCTGGCCTCCGACCTCAAGGTGGTGGCTTACCTCGAGGCCGACTTCAACCGCGACCAACTCGGTGAGCTGCGGGCGCGGGTTCTGAAGCTGCCTGGCGTGGAAGGGGTCTCTTTCGTCTCCCGCGAGCAGGCCTTCGAGCACCTGAAGAAGCGCATGAACAATCGCATCCAGCTGGGCGATCTGACCCATAACCCACTGCCCGATGCGCTCGAGATCCGAGTTCGCCGAGCCGAGGACCTGGAAAAGGTGGGCCACAAGGTCAAGGGCGTGGGATCCATCGAAAAAGTGCGCTTCGGCGAAGACGTGGCCCGGCGCATGCTGGCCCTCAACCGCATCGTGCGCACGGTGGGTCTGGTGGTGCTGATCCTGTTGCTGGTCTCCACCCTGTTGGTGGTCAGCAATACCATCCGCCTCACCGTCTACGCCCGCCGCCGCGACATCGAGGTCATGCAGCTGGTGGGCGCGGCCGGCTGGTTCATCCGCTGGCCCTTCCTGCTGGAGGGAATCCTGCAAGGCCTGGTGGGTGCGGCTCTGGCCGCCACCGTGGTCAGCGAGTCCTACCGATTGCTGGTGCCCCAGCTTCTGAGCTCGGTCTCCTTCCTGCCGGTGGCCGCCCCCGAGAGCCTGCTCCCCTGGCTCTGTCCTGCTTTGCTGCTGCTGGGCGCCCTGGTCGGGCTGCTGGGCAGTTGGATCTCGGTCAACCGGTTCTTGAAGGTGTAGCCTGGTGCGTCTCGTGCTGCTTGCTCTGCTGCTCAGCCTGACCCTCCCGGGCGCTGCTCAAGAGGGCTCTCTCGAGCGTAAGCTCAAGGTGACCCGGGCCAACCTGAAAGAGGAACGGGCGCGACTGCAGGTGATGAACGACCGGGCCAAGGATGTCTCGGTCCAATTGAGCCAGACCCAGGCTCGCCTGAGGACGGTCCAGGCCAAGCTGGAGGAGACCCGCGCCCGCCTGGCCGCTGCTCAAGAGCGTCTGGCCGCCCTCAAGGTCCAGATCGAGGCCACCAAAGCGCGCCTGCTCAAGTCCCAGAGAGCCCTGGAAAGGCGACTCCAGCAGATCTACCTGACCGGGGATGTCAACTACCTCTCTGTCCTGCTCGAGGCCGCCAGCTTCACCGACTTTCTCAACCAGAGCGAATACCTCGAGCGCATCGTACAGAGCGACCAGAAACTGATCGGCGAGGTGCGAGCCCGTAAGCTCGAGCTGGAAGTCAAGAAAGCGGCCGCCCAGAAGACGGTGACGGAGATCGCCGCTTCTGAAAAGCTGCAGGCCCGTCAGGCCAAGGAGCTGGCCAGGGTGGAGGCCCGGCGAGCCGCGCTGCTGGCCAAAGTGCGCGAGCAGCGCGACCAGGTTCAGGATAGGGTCGTCGAACTCGAGCACCTGACCGTGGAGATGGAAGCCGAGTTGCAGGCCATGATCCGAGCGCGCCAGGCGGAGAACCCCGGCGGAGGAGGCCCGGTGCGTCCCAGCGCCGGAGTCTACGTGATGCCGGTGAACGGCTGGATTACCTCCAACTTCGGCTACCGGATCCACCCTATCCGGGGAACCTCGATCTTCCACGCCGGGCTCGACATCGCGGCTGGCTCGGGCACCCCCATCAAGGCGGCCGACAACGGTCGGGTCATCCACAGCGGCTGGTACGGCGGCTACGGGAACGCGATCATCATCGACCACGGGGACGGCTACTCCACGCTTTACGCCCACTGCTCGGCCCTCTATGCCAGCTACGGCCAGGCCGTCAACCAGGGCCAGGTCGTGGCCGCCGTCGGCTCTACCGGCATGTCCACCGGCCCCCACCTGCACTTCGAGGTCCGCTACCAGGGCAACCCGGTCGACCCGCGCGGGCGCCTCTAGAGCCTAAGCAGCCTCCTCCAACTCGCGCCCGTCGGCGTAGGCCGGGCCGGCGCTGACCAGTTCGCCCTGCAGGGTGATCACGATCCGATGCCAGCAATCGGCCGTCCGGCTATCCAGGATGGCGCGTCCCCTCTCGGGCTCGATGCGCAGCAGTTGCCCCACCGTCTTTCCCCCCAGCAGATAACCGAGCGGCTCGGTCTGAGCCAACGACCAACCTCGCCGCATCAGGAGGAAGGGCTTGCGGGCCAGGCTGGCCAGCAGTCGAGGCGTGACCCAGTTGAACTGGCCGCTCAGGCCCAGATCGCTCAGACTGCGAGCGATGGCAACCGGAATCTTGATGGCATCGGATGGAGCTTTCAGCATTGGATACCTCCCGTGAGCTTTGTCTCACTATCGCTCAGGGCACTTGCCAACCTGTTGCTGAGGTCTGCCAGTTATGAACAGCCTGTTAACTCAATGTGAACAACTTATGATCTGGCGCATCAGCTTCAGGGCCCGGGTATGGCTCTCGGCATAGAAGCCGGGCAGGTCGGTCCGCCCACCGGCGGCTTCCAGCAAGGGAAAGTCCCCGCCCGAGCGGCAACGCCGCTCCATCTCGTCGAAGTGGGCCAGATTGCGATCGAGCAGGGCCGGCCCGGTCTCCACGGGGGCGTGGCAATAGAGCGCGTGGCGCGGCCGCAGGTCACGCATGGCCTGCAGCGAGGCCCGTAGGGTCCTGAGACAACCCCGGCCGCCCACCAGCGGGAAAGGCTCCTCGGCCGCGTCCCCGGCCAGCAGCGTGCCGATCTCGGGCAAGTAGACCGCGATGTGGTCGATGGTATGCCCGGGAGTGCGAAAGAGCTCGAGAGTGAGGTCGCCTCCATCCACGGTCAAACGTTCGTCGAACAGCACATTGGGGGCGGTCAGACGAACCCCGGCGTAGCGCTCTGGCTCGCGAGCGGCATGCTGGCGAAGGTCTTCTCTGGCTTCCTGGTCCAGGGCTCGCTCGGCCGCCAGTCGCTGAGCCAGAATGGGCCCGGCGAACACCTGGTTGCCCCAGAAATGGTCCCAGTCGGCGTGCGTGTTGACGGCCAGCAACTCGCGGCCGGGACCGGCCTGGCGCGCCAGGTCCACCAGTTCCAGGGCAGTTTCCTGGTTGACCATGGTATCCACCAGCACGTTGAAGCGGCGGGTGACCACGATAAAGCTCTGCACCAGGTCGTCCAGCCCCACGGCCAGAATTCGCCCATCCCAACCGCAATTGTCGAGAATACGTAGATTGGGCATGAAAAGCAGGAGTTCGCTGGCGTAAAACTTAAAACCCTCTGCCAGCGGATGTTGAATTTTAGCCTGCAAAAGAGCTTGAAAGCGGGTCTGGCCGTGTTGGCGGCCTGGCTCTGGCTCGGGCTTCCGCTGGCCGCTGAAGGCGAGCACCAGGCCCTTTTCAAAGAGAAGTGGGGAGGGATCTACTGTCCCGCCGGCGTCACCCGGATCCCCGACCAGACTGGCACGCGAACCTTGCTGCAAACCCAGGCCGGGCCGGTGACCATTACCAAGAGCGGCTTCGGCTACGTGTTCCAGTTTCCCAAGTGGTCGGCCACGGTGCAAGAGCAGGTGGATGGCTCGCTGAAAATCCGCTTCGGGCCCAACACCTACGTTTTCCAGCGCAGCAAGACGGCCTTCGAGGCCCAGCTACCGGACGACAAAGTGGTCTACACGCTGACCTACGGCAGGGTTACCGCCATCCATGGCAAGGCAGGCAGCGTCAACATCCGCACCACTTTCTCCACCAACACCTACACCATCTTCGGGCCCAACGGAAAGACCCGGCTGCAACTCGAGCCCAGGGGCAAGGCCTACGCCGTGCACCTGCTCGAAGGCGAGCCCGTGGATCAGATCCCCTACCTGGTCCGGGGTTATCGCTTCGAAGATCCCCTCACCGGCGTCGGCATCTACGTCCAGGTTCCCGGCGGCAAGCTGACCCAGAGCCTGGCCTGGAGCGCCTCGGCCATCTACAAGGCGCCCGTTCCCAACCCCGTGCCGGTCGAGGAGGCGCGCGAGAGCGATCCGCTGCAGGCCGATCCACCGCGCAAAGGCAACTCGCTCAAGGCGGTGATCGGCTCACCCCAGGAGATCAAGGCGCGCTATCCGGCCGAGGGAGAGGATCACCTGAAGATGCGACCCACCCCCGAGGGGGAGGACCACCTCAAGGCCAACCTGGGCAACCCCGATGAGGATCCCCTGCAGGTGCGCCAGCACAACAAGCCTGCCGCTCGCTCCAGCGTAAAAGCCGCGCCCGACGGCTTCGAGGCCCCCCCCACCGGTTTCGATGAGGCCGAGGAAGACCTGATCCTTCCGTCCGGCCAGCCCGTTCCCGTCCAAAAACAGTGATTCGCCTTCTGTTGTTGCTGGCGGTCTGGCTGGTGGGGTGCAGCGCCCCCGGCCCGACGCCCCCGGCCTCCTCCGGCTCTCCCAAGACCAGGGTTGCGGTGGTGCTGCCGAGCGCCGTCGACGACCTGGCCTGGAGCCAGTCCATGGTGGATTCGCTGAACGCGCTCAAGCAGAAGGACCCCAACCTGGAGGTGGCTATCTCCGACAAGATGGTCAGCGTGGCCGACGCCAACGCCGCCCTGCGCGACTATGCCGACGAGGGCTACGACCTGGTGGTGGCCCACGGCACTCAGTACGGCAACGGTCTGTTCGAGGTGGCGGCCGACTTCCCCGAGGTCAGCTTCGCCTACGGAACCGCCACCGACACCCGCGGAGCCCGCAACGTCTTCGCCTACGACGCCGCCGCCGACCAGGCCGGCTTCGTGAACGGCGTCCTGGCCGCCGGCCTTAGCCAGAAAGGCGTTCTGGGGGTGGTGGGCCCGGTGGAGGCCGGCGATGCCAAGCTCTACATCGACGGTTTCCAGGCCGGGGCCAGAGCGTCCCGGCCGGATGTGAAAGTGCTGGTGGCCTACACGGGCAGCTTCTCGGACACCTCCCAGGCGGCCGAGACAGCCAGCGTCCAGGTGCAGGCCGGGGCCGACGTCCTGACGGGGTCGGCCCAGCAGGTGGCCGGAGCCATCAACGTGGCCCGCGAGAAGAAGCTTTACTGGGTGGGCACCCAGGCCAACCAGGCCTCGCTCGCGCCCGACCAGGTGGTGGTGTGCCAGACTTACGATTGGACTCCGGTGCTGCAAGACATCCTCAATGAGCGCCGCCAGGGCCGTCCCGGGGGAAAGCAGTACCGGCTCACCTTTGGCAAGGGCCTGGTGAGCGTCTTCAATCCCCAGGTCCCGGTGCCCGAGAAGGTCCGCGCCTCCTACGACAAGGCCCTGCGCGAGCAGCGGTGAAGCGGCTTGCCCTGGAGGGCATCAACAAGCGCTACGGGTCCACTCAGGCCCTGCAAGACGTCAGCCTGAGCTTTGAAAGCGGGCAGATTCACGCCCTCTTAGGCGAGAACGGGGCGGGCAAGTCGACCCTGCTCAAGGTGCTCAGCGGGCTGGTGCGACCAGACAGCGGCCAGGTGCTGTCCGAGGGCCGACCGCTGCACCTGGCCTCGCCCACCGAGGCGCTGCGCCAGGGCATCGCCACGGTCCACCAGCACTTCATGCTGGTGGATGAGCTGACGGTGGCCCAGAATCTGGCCCTGGCCGGTCTGCGCCAGCGTCCTGATCAACTGGCTGAAGAATACTCCCTGAGCCTGCCCTGGAGCACCCCGGTGGCTGAGCTCTCGGTGGGTGAGCGGCAGCGGGTGGAGATCCTGCGGGCGCTGGCTCAGGAAGCCTGGCTGCTGTTGCTGGACGAGCCCACCGCCGTGCTCACTCCGCTGGAGGTCAAGCCGCTCTTTGTCGCTTTGCGCCGAATGGTGGCCCAGGGCCGAGGAGTGGTGTTCGTGAGCCACAAGCTCGGAGAGGTGATGGAGCTGTGCGACCGGGTCAGCGTCCTGCGCCAGGGGAAGCTGGTCAGCCAGACCCGGAGCATTTCCCAGACCTCCCCCGGAGAGCTGGCCCGGCTGATGGTCGACCGCGAGCTCGAGCCGCTGCCGCTCGAGCGCGATCCGGTCTCTTCCGCTCCCCGGTTGCAGCTGAGCGAGCTGGCCGTGCCCCCTCGCCTGAAGGGAGTGGAGCTCACCGTGCATCAAGGCGAGATCGTGGGGCTGGCGGGGGTCAGCGGCAACGGCCAGCGCGAGCTGGCCGATGCTCTGGCGGGTCTGAGCCCGTTTGAGGGCAGTGCCCGACTCGATGGTCGCGAGCTGGGCGCCATGAGCATCCGCCAGAGGCTGGAGGCGGGTCTGGCCTACGTGCCCGAAGACCGCCAGACGACCGCCAGCATTCTCGACTTCAGCCTGAGCGAGAACCTGATCCTGCGCGACTATCCCCATCCGCCGCTGGCTCGACGCGGAGTGCTGCAACCGGGCACGGTGCAGCAGCGGGCCCAAGAGCTGGTAGCGGCATACTCCGTCAAGACCTCCTCGCTGGATGCGCCCGCCCGCACCCTCTCGGGCGGCAATCTGCAAAAACTGGTGCTGGCGCGCGAGCTGTCGCGCCAACCCCGACTGCTGGTGGCGGCCCAGCCCACCCGGGGGGTGGATCTGGGAGCCACCCGGACTATCCATCGCCTGCTGCTCGACGAGAGGGCGCGCGGCACGGCCATCCTGCTGATCTCGGAAGACCTGGATGAGCTGCGCACGCTGTCCGACCGCCTGGCGGTCATGGAAGGGGGGCGCATCGTGGGGATCGTCCCCCCCGACACGCCCCCGGAGGAGCTCGGGCTCCTGTTTGCCGGTCAGGCGCCTACTTCTGTATCGTGCAGCGCACCTTGACCGGATTGGATTGAGCCCCGGCCGCATCGCGAGCCACCAGAGTCAGCTCCAGCACCGAGCCGTTGGGGGCCTTCACGGCTACGGGCATCTGCCAGCCGCCGCTCGGGTCAGCATAGACGCTGTACTTCAAGTTCTGACTCTTGATGCCGATCACGCCGGGAATCAGCGGCTGGGTGACCGTGCCGGTCAACTCCACGATGGAGCCGGGCGTGGCGGTGCCCGTCATCACGAAGCTCTCGGACACCTTCTGACCGGTGGTCGGGTAGGCGACCTGCAGCTGCATTCCCACAGGGACGCCCGACCCGCCGACCTGGAAGCTCCAGGTATAGTCCCAGTTCTCTCCGCTGGCTCCACGCGCGGCCACCCGGGCCTGATGGGTCCCCGGGGTCAGGTCAAACCCGGGCTGGTAAGCGATCTCGTAGCTGCTCATCTGGGCGTAACCGGTGACCTCGCTCGAGTCGAGCCAGAGGCGCAAACTGACGGTCTGAACCGGCTGATCGAAGCTGACCCGCAGCTGAGGACGGGCCGTATTCACCTGGGCACCATCGGCCGGGTTGACGCTGGGCCGCATCTGGCCTGCCACGGTGAAGCTCCAGGTCTCGTCCATCTTGGGGCCGAGCAGGCGGACCGTGTGCCGACCCTGGGCCAGATCCTTGCGAGGCTTGTAGTGGAGCATGTTCTCGGTGATCTTGCTGTAACCGGTCACTTCCCCACCGTCGAGCCAGAGCCGGTAGGCAACCCCCTCCACCGGGGCCGAGAAGGTGGCCCCTACCAGCGGTCGCGCGTCGAACACGCGGCTCTTGGGACGGGGCAACAACTCAACCCGGGCCGCCGGAGGGGGAGCCGCCCCCTCGATGGTGACGGTGCGACTGGCTTCCTTGAGCACCTCCTGACCGTCTTTCGAGAGCCGACCCACCAGGGCGCCATCCTGCACCACCATGGAGCTGGTCAGCTTCAGGTTGGCCTGGTAGCGGCCGCTGGACACCTCGGGCAGCACCACGTCCTGAGCCGCGCCCAGGATCTCGAAGCTGGCCTGCCCGCCGGGGGTGCCGGTCAGGAGCACGGTGAGCTCCTCGCCCACCTTCATGGTTCGAGCCGGGCTGACCACCAGCGTGTCTATGACGGGCTTAGCGGGGGCCGAGGCAGGATTGGGATCGTAGCGCTCCAGCACGATGCCGCTGGCTCCCCAGTTCTTGACGTTGTACTGGGTGGCCACCAGTTCGTCGCCGTCGCGCTGCATGACGATGGTCTCGGGCGCGCTCTGACCGTTCTTCTGGGTCAGGCTCAAGGTCAGCAGCTGCCCGCTGAGCTTCCAGGTGCCCTTCTGCACGATGGTCTTGCCACCGGAGAACTCGGTGGTGAGCTGGGCGTTACGGTTGCTGCTCAGCACCAGTGTCTGGGTTCGAGTATTGATGGTTTTCTTATAAGTGCCCACCACCTCGTCCTGGCCCAGGGCCGCGACGGAAAGCATCACAATTAGCAGTAGCAAGCGTTTGAGCATGCGGGCCTCATTCCCTCAAAGCTTGAAACCGACCTGCAGCCCTCAGGTTTCTTTGTTGCCCAGAATGATCGAGCCGTAGCCTCCGTAGAGGAGTCCGAAACCCATGCTGGCCTGACCGGCCGCCAGGCCGGTCATGACGGGGGCGCCCGAGAGCCCGGCCATGCGACCGAAGGTGGTGGTCAGGGCCATGGCGCCCGCGCCCGCCAGGAAGCCAAGCGTGCGGTTGTGAGGCTCGGGAGTGTGCAGGAACTCGGCAACGTAGAAGCCACCGCCCAGGCCCCCGGCCAGGCAGAGGCCGAGTTGGACACCCAGACCCACCCCGGGGCCACCCAGGGCATAGGCAGCCGTGGTGGCCACGCAGCTGACCGCGCCGATGGCGGCGCTGGCGCCTCCCCAGATGAAAGTGCGCTTCATCAGCTCTTCTTCGGGATCTTGCTCGGGCGGAGGCTGCGGGGGGGGATTGGAAGGCGCGGCCGCACGCCGCGCCGGAGTCTGCGAGGTCAAAGTCGTGATCATCATAGCGCTGCCCACTATAGGAGGACCCGAGCGCGGGCGATGTTAGCGAAGTGTTACCGGATCGATTCGGGCTCCATGCGCTCGGCCAGCCGAACCCGCGCCCAGGGGAGCACGAGCATGAGCAAGATGGCCGCCAGGGCCAGTTGCAGGCTCAGAATGGCCAGCGTGCCCAGGCCAAAAAAGTGCAGCAGCGACTGGTACAGAGCGGGGACCGTGAGCGCCAGGTCCAAACCCAGCAACAGTAACAACAGAATCTGAACCAGACCGCCCTCGCGCCGACTCGCGCAGGCCAGGCCGATGCCGAGCAGAGCGCCCAGGGCGATGACGGCACCGTGCAACAGCACCAGCGGCACGAGATAGGGGCGGGTGAACAGCACCAGAACGTAGCCCAGCCAGCACACGCGCCATTCGCCCGAGATAGCGTAAAAGGCAGCCGCGAACTTGCCTCCCAGAACCCGCGAGGGGGTCATCCCGCTGGCCAACAAGAGAGGCCAGGTGGCTCCCTGGCTTTCGGCCTGCATGGTCTTGTAGCCGACCAGCAGAGCTCCCAGGCCGCTCAGGGCGATTCCGGTGAGCACCATGAAGAGCGCCAGCGAGCCCACCGGCTCCAGTTCGAGGCTGCAAACCAGGAGCAGCAAGCCACACAAGATCAGCCCCGGCGCCAGGGCGCTCCCGGGCGCGTCGGTGGCGCTCTGGTAGAGGCGCAGGTAACCGTCGCGATAGGCTCGGAAGAACGGGTTGTCCACCCAGCGACCCAACACCCGGTCGACCAGGTTGGTAGCAGCCGGCTCGAGCCGGGGGGGAGCCTGGTGGGGAAGCGCGCCCTCGCGTCGGGGGGCCAGACCCCGCGCCTCCCCTGCCAGAGTCGGCGAGACGGCCTCCAGGGGGGCGTTGCGTTTCAGTCGCAAGGTAAGATAGCCCAGGGCCAGCACGATACCGATCAGCAAAGGCCAGGGATTGGCGATGAAGAGCAGATACCAGGAGGGGAAGACCTTCAAGGCTCCGGGCAGGGGATTCTCCAGAATGGCCGGGATCAACGGACTGAACAGCAGCCAGGCCAGGGCCGCCGTGGTGGCGCGCACCGGATTGCGCGAGACGGAGGCCACCAGACCCACCGCTCCCACGAAGAGCAGCCAGAGGAAGCCGCTCAAGGCCAGGCCCGGCAGAAAGCCTCCGCCCAGGGCGAGTACGAGCTGGGTGGCTCCCCAGCTGACCGTCAGGGGCAGCAGGGCCCCGCTCCATCGTCCAATGGCCTCGCTGCGAGGGGTCATGCCGGTGATGCCGGTGACCCACAGGCTCCCCAGCCGCCGCTCCTCGCCGAAGTGCGGGGCAGTGGCCAGCAGGGCCAGCAAGGTCAGGGCCAGGTAGACATAAAACGTGCTCAACCAGGCCGCCAGGCAGAGCACCAGGGTTTGCACCCACACGCGCCGCGAGCGCTTGAGCTGCCACAGGGCCCGGAGCAAGAAGGGGTTCATCGGCTTCCCGCCAGGTCTCGGGTTCGAGCCAGATAAGCCTGCTCGAGCGAGAGTCGGACCTCGCCAAAGCCCTCCACCTCGAAGGCGTTCTCGATGAGCTCGAGCAACAGGCTGCGAGCCAGGCCCTCCGCGCGGCGCAACTCGACCAGAATGTCCTCCCCGTCGGGACGGACAGAGTCAACTCGCGGATGGCGAGCGAGCCACTCCAGGGCCAGTTCGGGCTGCCCCGCGAGACTGAGACGATAGGTTACTTTGGAGGAGGTCTTCTCCAGGAAGTCGTGCATCGGCTCGAGGCAAAGCATGGCTCCCTGCTCGATCACGGCGATGTGGCTGGAGGTGTCTTCCAGGTCGCTCAGGACGTGCGAGCTGATCACCACCGTCTTGCCGCGCTGGCGCAGCTCTTGCAGCAAGCGACGAAACTCCACCCGCGAGCGGGGGTCGAGACCGGCAGCCGGCTCATCAAGCAAGAGCAATTGCGGATCGTGCAAGAGGGCTCGGGCCAGGGCCACGCGCTGGAGTTGGCCGCGCGACATTCCCTCCAGGGGCCGTTCCAGCCACCGGTCCAGCCCCGCAAAGGCGACCATCTCCTCGATGCGCTCGCGTCGACGGGCGCCGTGCAGCTCATAGGCGCGGGCGAAGAACTCGAGATACTCGCGCACCTGCATCTCGGGATAGATCCCCAGCACGTCCGGCATGTATCCGATGATGCGCCGAACTTGGTAGGGGTCGCTCTGACCGGCTACCCGGAAGGTGCCCTGATCGGGCTTGAGCAGGGTGGCCAGCATGCGGAGCGTGGTCGTCTTACCCGCCCCATTCGGTCCGAGCAGGGCCAGCGATTAACCCGCGGCCAGAGAGAAGCTCACGTGGGCCACGGCCCGGGTCTCCCCGAAACTCTTGGTCAGCCCCTGCACCTCGAGCACCATGGTCCCTATTATAACCTTGACAGGCTGAGTTAAGAAGAGGGGGTGAAGCGCCCCGATTTCCTGCCCACCCTGTTGGCCCTGACGGGCTCTTTCCTCCTGGGGGGCCTCTTGCTGGCTGCTCTGGGGGTCAACCCCCTGCAGGCTTACGAGGCCATGCTCGCGGGCAGCCTGGGGAGCTTGAAAGGCCTGGCCCAGACCCTCTCCAAGTCGATCCCCCTGGTGCTGGTCGGGCTGGGCATCATCGTCGCCTTCCAGGCCCGAATCTTCAACATCGGCGCCGAAGGCCAGATGCTCGTGGGGGCCCTCGCCGGCACCGCCCTGGGTCTGGCCTTGCCTGCCCTCCCCGGGCCGGTCCTGCTGCCCATGGTGCTGGCCGCCGGAGTCACCGCCGGAGCCCTCTGGGCGGGGCTGGCAGGTTACCTGAAGGCCCGCTTCGGGGTGAACGAAATCTTGAGCACGGTCATGCTCAACCAGGTAGCCCTGCAGCTCATGAACTTCCTGCTCAGCGGACCCATGCTCGACCCGGCCGAAATCGCGGCCGGCACCCGCATTCCCCAGAGCGCCGCCCTGCCGGCCCAGATCTGGCTGCCCCGCCTGATCCCCCGCACCACCCTGCACGCCGGCCTCTTGCTCCTGCCGCTGCTGGCGGGAGCGGTCTACTTCCTGCTGCGGCGGACCACGCTGGGCTTCGAGCTGCGGGCCGTGGGCCTGAGCCCTCTGGCGTCCCGCTACGCGGGAATCAGGGTGGGCACCCGCCTGGTGCTGGCCATGCTGGTTTCCGGGGCTCTGGCCGGTCTGGCCGGGATTGTAGAGGTGACGGGCCTGCACCACCGCTCGCTGGAGGGGATGACAGGAGGGGCCGGCTTTGCCGGTATCGTGGCCGCCTTGCTCGGCCGCCTCGACCCGCGCTGGCTGCTGCCCGCCGGGACTCTCTTTGCAGCCCTGCTGGTGGGGGCCGACAAGATGCAGCGCACCATGCAGGTGCCAGCCTCGCTGGCCATCGCTCTGCAGGGCCTGATCCTCTGCTTGCTGGTCAGCGCCGAAGCCTGGGAGCGGAGGCGCCGCAATCGTCGTGTTTGAAAGCTTCCTCTTCTCCACCATCCGGCTGGCCACGCCCTATCTGTATGCCTCCATGGGAGAGACGCTGGGCCAGCGCTCGGGCGTGCTCAATCTGGGACTGGAGGGCACCATGCTGGTGGGAGCGCTGGCCGCCTTCCTGACCGTAGTCCGCACGGGCAGTCTGGGACTGGGTTTACTGGCGGCCCTGGCAGCCGGACTGGCCATGGCATTCCTCTTGATTGTGGTCAGCGTGGTCTTCAAGGGAGAGCAGGGCATCAGCGGAATCGGCCTCTATCTCTTCGGGCTGGGCCTGGCCGGCGTGCTCTACCGGGTGACCTCGGGAGGCGTACGCACCGTGGATGGATTCCCCGCCCTCGACCTCCCCTGGCTCGGACCCGTGCTCTCGGGCCACAACCTGCTGACCTACCTGGCCTTCGCGCTGGTACCGATCATGGCGCTGGTGCTGGACCGCACCCGATTCGGCCTGCAAGTCAAGGCCGTGGGCCAGAACCCCCAGGCAGCCGACGCGCTGGGCATCTCAGTGGCCCGCACTCGGGCCCTGGCGGTAGCCATCGGCGGCATGCTGGGAGGGCTGGCGGGCGCCTCGCTCTCCATCGCCAACCTGAACCTGTTCCAGGAGGACATGATCGCCGGCCGGGGCTTCATCGCCGTGGCTCTGGTCTACTTCGGGCGCTGGAATCCATGGGGAGTGCTGGGGGGGGTGTTGCTCTTCGCCAGCGTAAACTCGCTGCAGCTCTGGATCCAGGTGGCCCGCCTGCCCATCCCCTCGGAGCTGGCGCTGATGCTACCCTACCTTTTGACCATCGCTGTGATGGCCCTCACCCCGCGCCGCCGTAGCGAGCCCGCCGCGCTGGGGGTAGCTTTCGAGCGTTAAAGTGAAGTGCTGAAGGCTCAACACATTAGACATCGTCTATTGTGTGCTGGCACACAGCGCCCGGAGGTCGGATGGGGTAGACTGAAGCGGGAGCCGCCAGCCCCAGATTCCAAGACGGGAGGCCCGCCACCGTGTCCGTCACCCACATCCCAGACAGCCCCACCGAGGAGAACCACCACCTGTCCGAGCGTAATCTCGCTCTGGCGCTGGCCCTGCGCGAGGAAAGACAGCGCAGCGAAACCCAGATGGCCGCCTATCAGCGCGACCTGTCGGTGCTCTGTCAGGACCTGCAAGAGCTCGAGCAAGAGAAGGGTCAGTTGACGCAGAGCCTGGCCAGGGCCGGGTCGCGGGTGCAGGAGCTGGAGGCCGAGTTGCGCTCGACTCGAGAGCAGGCCAGCCGCAAGAAGGCCTCCCCGCCTCCCCTGCCGCCGCTCACGCCGGTGGATCGCATGCTAATCAAAGCCATGAAGCGGACCATCCTGGGTCGGGGTGAGGAGGCACTGGAAATCTTCGCCACCCTGGCTGGCCACAGCCCGTCCTTTGCCCAGTTCTATCAGAAGGTGTTCCAAAGCTGGGCCATGGTGGGCAGCAGCATGGAAGGCTCGCGCTTTGCCCGCCAGCTGGCTTTCTCGCTGCGAGGCAACGCCCACAAGCGGTTCTTGCGCGCTTACTGTGAGGCCCTGGACGAGCTGGCCGGCCAGGCCAACACCTCAGCAACCATGCGCCGCCGCTGGTTACTCGAGTTGGCCGAGCTGAATGCCGACCAGCCCGCCCGGGCCATCGGTTATCTGCGCAAAGCCCGCCAGGCTTCCTGATCAGCGGCGCTTGTGGCGAGCGAAAACCAGCCTGCGTTTGGGAGCAATGAGTCGCATCCCGCCTGAGGAGCGATCCACGGGGACGGAATATTCTCCCGGGGCCACCGGGGGCCCGAAGTTCAACTCCATGAAATGCGGGTCGGCGACTTCGGAGAGGCTCAGCCGCAAGCGATCTCCCTCCACACGCCAGCGACCGTGAAGCTGGAGATTTTCGGTGACGACATCGGTGGTGCCGTCCGACTTGCGCTTCTCGACTGCAGTGGTGGAGCTGAAGCCGAAGGTTCCATCGGATTCCAGGCTCCAGATTACGGTCCAGCGCGGGTCACGGGAGGACTGCCCATTCTGCAGGACCTCCTCGAGATACCAGACGCCACCCAGGGCCGGGTCAGCCAGGGCCAGAACCCAGAGCAAAAGAGTGAGCACAAGCCATCGCAATGTCAGCGAATGCCCAGCTGAATCAGCAGCTGCTCGGCTTTCTGGGGGTTGCCGTCAGCCAGGGTCCAGGCCGCCTGCAGCTTTGCCTCGCTGGCCTGAGGATAGCGCTGGCGCAGAGCCTGAAGCGGGTCGGCCTGAGCCGCCGGCGAGCCGAATTGCACCGGGGGTTGCCCGAAGCTGACCGGTGCCTGGGGAGGGGGACCCGGCGGGGCGGGCTGGGGGCGCTGGCCGAACAGGCCGTCCAGGCCCAGCTGATCCATGAATCCGCCCTCCTGATCGTTGCCACCGAAGCCGAGCTGCTCCATCAATCCATGGTTTTGCGAGGGCGGAGGAGCCGGCGGAAGGGGTGGCGGAGCAACTACCGGAGGACGCGGGGGAGCCTGCAACCCGCCTACCAGGGCCGGGAACAGGGTGCCGGGAGGCACGGCCGACAGGGGCATGAAGGTGCCCGCGTAGCCCTGGTTCTTCTGGTGCTGCATGTACGGGGTCACCACGTCGCCGAACAGCAGTCGCACGGCGTTCTTGCTTGCCAACTGGCCCAGCTTGGGCGGCGTGACGGTCAGCGAGTTGTCCGCATTGCCCTGCACACCGAGCTGGATGTCCTGGTTGTCGGGCCCGTGGACATAATTCTTCAGACCACTCATCAGCTGACCGCCGGCCTGGTCCGGGGCCTGGCCCTGGGTGCGGATGACCCGGTTGGCGGTGAGCTCTTTACCGTCCCAGCGCACTTCGGTATACTCGTTGCGCACCACGCCCTGGGACACGTGCTCCATCTCCTCGTTGAAAATGTACTTGCGCACGCCGTTCTGGTCGAGAAGCTCCATCTGCCCGCGACTCCAACCCGCCTGAGTGGGCGTGCAGCCACCCGAAAGACCGAAGTCGAGGTTGCGGGGGTCGAACACCACCGCCGGCGAGCCCGGCTCGAGCTGCACATAGACCCGGCCGTCGCTGCCCACCTGGGTTTCCCTCGCATCCTGACCCGTGCTAGCTGCCCAGCTCCCGCCCAGGGTGCCTTCTAGCACCACCGAAATGGGCAAGAGCCCTCCCCCGGCCGGCAGGGTGGCCTTGATAGCCACTCCCATCTGATCCTGGCGGACGGTGGCCGAGAGGCCGCTGCGCGCTTTGATGGTCTGCTCGGAGGGTGTGAAGACTTCGGCCGGAGGCGCGAAGACAGGAGGCTGCGGGGCGCCACTGGCTGCCCGGGGAGTCTGGGCGGTGACACTCGCGGAAAGGCTTGGGATCATCATCATGGCTTGATTGTCCCTCCAGGAGCTGAAAAGTCCCTGACAACCGCTCTGCATCGATCCGCTGCAGGAATTTTAGCCATGACTAAAAACATCTTTAGGCTCATCTAAAATTGGGAGGACCTCAGACTTCGTGTGGAAACGCTGGATTTTCGCTCTCTTGCTGCTTGCGGGCCCCCTGGGCGCCCAGGAGGTGGAGACACAGGCGACTCAATCCGAATCGCAGCCGATTATCACGGACCGACCCGACCAGGCCGAGTCACCGTACACGGTGGGCTCAGGGCGCTTCCAGATCGAATCGGGTCTGCTCTATGAGCGCGCCCGCGGCGGGGACGAGTTCTTCGCCACTCCCACCCTCCTTCGCATCGGCACCGGACCCAACACCGAGCTGCGCGTGGAGAGCGACTTCCTCACCGCCGCTCAAGGGGTCACAGGGCTCTCCGACGCGAGCGTGGGTGCCAAGGTCAATCTGGCGGATGAAGACTGGGGCGCCATCGCCCTGCTCGGGCGCGTCAATTTGCCCAGTGGCACGGGCCCTCTGGCGGGGAACGCCGTGGTGCCAGAATTGGCTCTGCTGACCACCTTTCCTCTCAACGACCGCGTGGCCATCGCAGTCAGCCTGCAGGGAGGGGTGCCGGAGGACGAAGCCGGGGGCGGACGCTATCTTCAGGGATTTTTCGCCACCTCCCTGGGATTCTCGCTGACCGACGAGCTGGGGATGTTCGTAGAGTGCTTCGGCAGCGGACCCGATGGGACCAACGGCCCTTTCGAGCTGGCCATGGACGGAGGCTTCACCTACCTTGTCAACGACGACCTGCAACTCGACCTGGCCGTACTCAAAGGGATGTCGGGGTCGGGGTTGGACTGGGGAATGACAGTGGGCGTCAGCGCCCGCTACTGATTCCTGGCGCAGGTTTACTTCACTGCCCGAAGCCGACGGAACTCGAGCCCGGCCGAGCCCGGCTCGACCTCCTTGGACCGGTGGCGAGCGATCAGGTCGATGATGGCCCGGGCCAGCCGGTCAGAGTCATGGCGCACCAGCTCGGTCTCACTGATCAGGTTGGCGCCGATCGGCTCGATGCCCATCTTCTCGATGCGAGCCAGGTCGGCCAGCACCGGGTCGGCGCCCTCGGCTTTGTACTTGGCGGCCAGGCGCGAGGCCGGGAAGGCCAGGTTGACCAGGGCGTAATCCACCAACGGGCCACCCGCGTGGCGCAGAAGCACGTCAAGATGATCGCCGGCGGTGAAGTTGTCGGTCTCCCCCGGTTGGGTCATCACATTGCAGGCATAAATTTTGGGAGCATTGGAGCGCAGCACGGCATCCACCATCCCCTCCACCAGCAGGTTGGGCAGGACGCTGGTATACAGGCTGCCCGGGCCGAGCACAATGGCGTCAGCCTCGGCGATCTCGGCCAGGACGCGGTCCGGCGGTACGCATCCTCCGGGCTCGAGATAGACCTTCTCGATGGGCTGGCGCTTGACGGGGATCTGTGACTCGCCCTGCACGACGCTGCCGTCCACATACCGGGCGCAAAGCACGGTGCTGGTGAGAGTGGCCGGCAGCACCCGACCGCGGGTGGCCAGAATCTGGCTCGAGAGTTCCACGGCCAGCTCGAAGTCGCCAGCCACTTCGGTCATGGCGGCCAGGAAAAGATTGCCAAAGGAGTGGCCTTCCAGGCCTCCCTCCACGAACCGGTGGTTGAAGAGGGCACCGAGCAAAGACTCGTCGTCGGCCAGGGCGACCAGGCAGTTGCGCACGTCGCCCGGAGGCAGCACGCCCAGCTCTTTGGAGAGCC
>CAZWUN010000042.1:0-23127 GCA_964637145.1 uncultured Burkholderiales bacterium | reverse complement strand
AGCTGATTATTGTTGGCCGTCAGCATGCGCAGCTTGGAGAGCTGGCCCACCTCCGTCGGAAGCGTGGTCAGCCGGTTGCCGTCCAGGATCAACACCTGCAGGTTCTTCAGTTGCCCGATCTCGGGGGGCAGCGAGGTGAGCCCCAGGTCGGTCAGGATCAGCACCTGCAGGTTGGAGAACCGAGCCAGCTCGGCCCCCAGCGGGCTCTTCAGATCCCGCAGTTGGAGCACTTCCAGCTTGTCGCTCGCCTTGAGCGCTTCCTCCAGGGTGGTCTGAGCCGGGGCGGGAGCCACCAGGGTGAGGGCCGCCAGGGCGGCCAGCAAGAGCTTCTTCATCAGCGTCGTCCTCCACCGGCTGACCGGATCATCGGGTAGCCGTCCCGGTCAAAGTGGGTGGGCTCGGCCCAGGGGTTGGGCCCCGGATACCCGTAGTAGCCGTAGGGGTAGTAGTAGGGGATCCCCGAGCCGTAGACTGGGCCGACCATTGGGTATTCCTTGTACATTTGCAGGCTCGAGTCGGAGGGCTGGGAAGCCGTCTGCTGCCCGCTGGGCAGCACCTGCAGGAAGGTCTGCTGCTGCAGGCTCCCCGCCGTGGCCTGAATGCGGACGTACTGGGCCTGGCTGGTGGGCGAAGTGGCCACCGAGAAGCCCGTGTACTTGGCCCCGGCCGGGATGATCACCGAGGAAGGCACGCGCACGTCGTCCCCGCTCCACAGGGTAACCACTGTGCCGCCCGCGGGAGCAGGATTGGCGAGGGCCACTGTGCCCCCCACGGTGGCGCCGCCCACCACCTGGGACTGGTTCAGATTGAGGGCCAGGAAGTTTTGCGCCTGAGCTGGCAAGACCAGCAGGAGCAGACAGAGGAATCTGAGCATGGGTTTGGGTTTTCCCTCCAGTATGAGGCTGCGGTTGAGACCGCCCGGGAGCGGGCCAGAGTTCCGCCGCACTTCCCGGCCGGGGAGGGTCGGACCTGCCTGATGTCTTTGCGTCAGAGATGATCTGCATCATCGGATTTCGCTGCCCTGTCTGTTAGATTGATGGTACATTCTTACCAGTGAGGGGGAGGGGGGAAATGTCAACCTCATACGCGTTCTTCAGCGCCTTCACAACGCTGCTGGCGTTCGCACTTGTGCAGACGGTCACTAGCGAATGGACCGTCGTCTTGGGCGGCGTGGCGCTGTTGCTGGTGCACCTGCTCTACTGGGTGCGTCAGGTCAGCAGAACCGTCGGCTCAGGCAACAAACGATCTCGCACCAGAATCTACCACGAACCCGTGAACGAGCGGATTATCGACCTGACCGACAGATCGCAACGGTGGTGATCCGGGGCGCGACGCGACCCGGCTAGCCTGGGTAGCAGCTCTATCCCGGCCGGGAAGGGCACGTAACGCTCAACACATTAACGACGCGCAGGCAGCCGCACTCCGCCGACCACGACCTGGCCGTCCGAGAGCCTCACGGCGCTTGCGCCCGGCTGGCCGTCTCCGGCCAGGAGAAGACCGCCCAGGGCGGCCCGGACGGCGTCTTCCTCGTCCACGCCCGCTTCCAGGTGCTCCAGCGCCCTCTCCAGGGTCGGCCCCACGGACTCGGGCTCCCGGGCCAGCGCCCGCACCACCGGCTCGGCCAGGCGCAAAGCGCTTTCCGACCGGGCCAGGGCGGGAACCGCTTCCACGCAGGCCGGCAGGCAGTCCCCCACCTGCTCGCTCAGCGCCTGGAGGCGGTCGAGAATCGTCTCGGGGTGGCCGGGCAGGGCCAGCAGGTAGCTCAGGATGCGGGGTCGGAGGGAGCTGGCCGGAAAGGCCTGCTGGACCTGCCGGTGGACTTCCTCGGCCCGGCCGGGCGGGCCCTGGAGAAGGGCCCGGGTGCGCTCCAGCGCGTTCTCCACGCCGGCTTCCGGAAGCAGCTCGCCAAACAGCTCCAGCGCGAAATCCGGATGCTGGTGGGTGGCCGTGTAGACTGTGAAGCTGTCCTGCGGCGTCAGCGCATAGCGCTGGCGTAACTGGCCGAAGCGCGAGGCGGCCTGGCTTACGCCCTGAGGCATGTGCCGGCGGCCGTGCTCGAAGAGATCCCAGGCCAGTTGGGTTGGCACGATGGTGTGCGGGTCTGCGATGGCCTGAAAAGCCATATCGAGGTCGGCCCGGGTCTGTTCGAGCTGGCCCTGCTCGACGGCTTGCGCGAGGACCTGGTAGAGCTCGGGGCTCAGGTGCTGATGCTGGAGCTGGGTGTTCTGGGCCCCCTCCAGCCAGAGCCGGGTCCAGCGGCTGCGCTGCCACTCGGGCGACAGACCGGCCAGCAGGGGCTCCCAGAGAGGGCGGCTTTCCCGGGGGAGACGGCCCTGCATCAGGGCGACGAACTTCTGGTCCTTCTGGTTGCGGTCCAGCTTGTCGTCCCCCGTGGGCTCCAGGGCGCCCGGGATGGTGGATCGCAGGGCCAGGGCGGCGGGGCTGTCGTCGTGCAGAAGCTCCCGCAGCGCCTCGGGATCCGAGCTCACCAGCTCGGCCAGGTTGGTGCCCAGACAGAAGGGGGACATCCAGGGCGAGCACGACAGCTCCTCCGCCGCCCCCTCCGCCAGTACCCGGGTCAGGGCCCGCCGGGGCACGTCCAGGCCCTCCAGGGCGTCGGGCTGGTGCTGACGCGCGGCGTTGAGGATTCCCACCACGTTGCCAAGCGCGCGGGGCTGGAGGGGCTCATCCAGGAGCTGCGCCAGTCGCTCGCGCTGCTGCCGGTGGGGAAGAAAGTCGCCTTTGCGCACGGCCTGCTCGAAGACGAGCAGGTGCTCGAGCCCGCGAATCTGCCCGGGGGGGAGCGAGAGCACGCGATCCAGCGCGCCCGCCAGACCCGAGCGGGATACCAGAGCACTCAGGGCCTGGCGCGGGTCGCTCTGAAGGAGCGGGGCAGAAAGCATTTCAGCCGTTGCGGGTCCTGACGGTGGAGCCGCCTACCACCACGGCGCCCGGGCGCACCTCGAGCCCGCCGTTCAGAGGCGGTTTAGCCAGCGACTCGACCTCCAGAGTGCTGGGGTCCACTTCGAAGATCAGCTGGAAGCTGCGCTTGGGCTGCTTGCGGTCCACGTGCATCCACTCGCAGGCGCCCTCGGGGTCGATGGTGACGTGGTCCACCGCCTCCCCGGAGAACTTCGCCACCACCAGGCTCTTGTCGCTGGCTTCCACGTAGTAGCCTGACTTGGAGTCCCCGGAGGCCGTGACTCGAGTCCCATTCGTGTTCTGCAGCACGACCAGGCCGGGTTGCTCGCGCGCCTGGTCGGCCAGCGTCTCGTCAAGCCCCATGTAGCTCTCGCAGAGCCCGGAGTACTTGTCGTCGAAATGAGGGAAGTTCCAATCGAACTTCCAGCTGACCTCCGGCTTGGCCAGCTGTCGCTCAACGCATTGATAGGCTCGCTCGGCCCACCGGGGTATGCCCTGGATCTGCATGGTGGTACCCTAGCAGTCAATCCTAAAAAGGCTCTGAAGGGGGCCGGCGGGTTGCAGGAATCTGAGCACCGTCAACCGAGCAGGTGAACCAGAACCGCGAGCAGATCGAAACGCTGGCCCACTGTGCCGAGATACTCGCGCAGAGCCTTTCCGCCGTCACGACGCGGGCGTCCGCCAATTCGACGTGTTCTGGCAATGCCTGGAGGACCCAGTGTGGATCTCTGGGAAAGGTCGGCGTGAGGTCTGGCGGTGCGCATTCGGGCCCAAGGCCAGCAATGCACTCGGCGAGGCAGGCGTCGGTGGTGTAAGCGTGCAGGTCTCGCGCGGTCAGGAGCCGGCGACCCTTCCAGGCCTCTAAAGTGTTGAGCGTTACGTGCTGAAGGTTTTGCCTATCCTTCGGGGGCGCCTCCATACAAATCTGTCAGCGCGAGTTACTGCAAAACCTTCAGCACTTCACTTTAGAGCCGTTTCGAAACAGAGCACGCTCGGACCTGCTTGCATAGGTGCCGCGCGACGGAGCCTCTACTGGAACGAAAGTTCTCCAGTCGCCGCCAGAACTTAGCCCCAGAACAAAGCCACTCCGTAAGGGTTGAACAACGGATCCGGCGTCAGAACGGTCAAACCCATCTCGAGCGCGGTGGAGAGGATAAAACGGTCCGCGGGATCACGGTGGTGCAAAGGAAGTTGCGATGCTCTCAGTGCGATTCCATCCGTAATCGGCAACGGGGTAAGCCCTCGCATCGCACAGCTCTGTGGAAACCACAAGACAGGAGAGAGGGGTAGTCTGAGCTTTCCCAGAGCTGCTTTGTAGCCGATTTCGAAGGCAGAGATCGCGCTGACGAAGCGCTCCGCGGGAGCGGTCTTCCGAATTCGGTCTACGACGCGACGGGGCAGGGGTCCGCTGGGATCGGAGAGCCATAACAAAGTGCAGGTATCAAGAAGGACCATCGCCTGACCAATCTCCCCAGGCGTCCGGGTCGAGCGGCAGCATTGCCTCGTCTCCGACCGAGACCGAGAGCTCGGGGATGTTGCGGGACGGGTCCTCTCCCAGGACCGGTCTGACCGGAACCAGTCGCACCACCGGCACTCCGTCCTTACAGATCATTACGTCCTCGCCGTCGAGCGCGGCATTGACCATGGAACTCAAAACGGCCTTTGCTCGGGATAGATTCTCCGCAATCACAATATACAGTGTAAGACCATCTATGGTCTACGTCAAGGACTATATCGGAACCAACTGATCGACCACCCGCGAGGTGGCCCGGTCTTCATCCTGCACCGAGTTCGCAATCTCGTAATCTGCCCCCCCGCTATTCAACGTTGCATCGACGCAGGGCACCACGCGACCCGGTTAGCCTGGGTATCAGTTGATATCTCAGGAGGTCGCGATGCTGATCAGCGCCAGCCATCATCCCCCCGCCCGGATCGCACCCGAGAAGTTCGGGGTCGAGGTGCCCGGCTACACCGGTCCCGAGGACGGTCTCTCCAGCCGCAGGTACGACGCATTGTTGCAGCCCTTGAACCGGCTCTTGATCGCCGGCTGCTTCCGGCTCGAGGTGGAGGGTAAGGAGAACTTTCCCCACCAGGGTCGCCACGTCTACTGCCCCAACCACCCCAGCTATTTCGACCCGCCCCTGATCGCCAGCCTGAGCGAGCGCGACATGCGCTACATCGCCAACGTCAACGTCTTTGACGGTGTGCGGGGGCACTTCATGACCTGGGGAGGCGCCTTCCCGGTTCATCGCGATGCCGCCCGGGTCAAGACCCTGCGCCACGCGGTCGACGTCTTGCGCGAAGGGAAGGGGCTGTGCATCTTCCCCGAGCACAACGTGGTGGCCGATCCGGAGCGCATTCCCGACCAGGTCAACCCGCTCAAGAAGGGAGCCGCCTACTTTGCTCTGCGCGGCCAGGCCGAGTCCATCGTCCCGATCGCCATCGATTATCGCGAGTTCTGCCCGCGCCCCGGCCCCTCCAAACTCGGCCTGGCCGCGGCTGCGGCCCTGGCCGTCGGGGGAGCCGTGGCCGGAGCTTGCGGCGGGCCCCTGACCCGCATCGCCGTGGCCACCCTCTCGGGCGCGGTAGCCGGCGCCTACGGCGTGGGAAAGCTCTGCTACGACGCCGTGCCCAATCCCGGACCTTACGACCCCTTCCCGAAGTACTTCGCCACCTTGAAGGGAGGGGCAGCAGGCTCGGTGCTGGCCGGCGCCGCCGCCGGCTTCTCTACCGCTCTGGGGGGAGAGGCGGGCCTGGCCTGCGGCCTGTCCGGGCTGGCCGGAGCGCTGGGGGCCTACGCGCTGGTGAATGCCTGGCAGGAGAGGCCGGTCGCCAGGGTGCTGATCGGAGAGCCTCTCCAGGTGGCTCCCTATCGGCAGGATGGGTGCAACAAGAAGGCGGTGGTTCGGCTGACGGAGGATCTGCATGCCGCGCTCGGCCGGACCACCGAGCAGTTGACCGGCAAGCCTTACGCCTGCCAGGGGCCCCGCATCTCTTCCTGAGGCTCGATTGAAACAAAGCGAGCCGGGCTCACTGCTAAACGGCCTGATTCTCCCCCGTTGGCCGAGACAGAAAGGGGTTGCAGATCTGGAGTTCTCCCAACTTCAGACCGTCCTGCAGGTCCTCGGTCCATAATGTCGTGGCCCTGGCTTGCTGAGCAGCTCGAACGATCAACGCATCCCAATAGGAGAGCGAAACCGATTGTGTCAAGCGCGCGGCCAATACCAGATCGTCGAGGCCTGGACGGATCAACGTTCCGCGCTACACTGCCAGGCGTTTGGCTGCTCGCAACAACCCGACTGGCATGGAAAGGGTAATGTTCCGTTTCTCTGTGTCTCGCATGAACATGTGCTCCACATGGATGAGTGCAGCATGCTGGAGCAATCTTGAGCGGCGAATGCCAGGCGAGCGACTGCCGCTCCTACGCCCTGCATCTTCCTGGGCGAACACCGGGAGGAAACCAACCGAGCCGGTACGAGGACATGCACCGAACGACCCGAATCACAGGGCAGAAGCCGGGCCCTCAAGCAAATGCTTCGCCAGCACCGATCGGCTCAAGCTGAGCTCATGGTCTGACTCACGCTCCTGGACTTCCCGGGACCTTGAAGGAGATGAGCATGGAATTCACCCCGATCGCGGTCACTGGCATCGGCTGCCGACTCCCCGGCAACGTCAACGACGTGGAAGCGTTCTGGGCCCTGCTCATGGACGGCGTGGACGCGGTGAGCGACATTCCCCCCGATCGCTGGCTCAAGCAGCGCTTCCACCACCCCGACAAGGGCAAGGACTATCGCACTCCCCAGAGCCAGGGGGGCTTTCTCAAGCAGATCGAGGGTTTTGACCCCGCCTTCTTCGGCATCTCTCCGCGCGAGGCGTCCACCCTGGACCCCCAGCAGCGCATGCTCCTGGAGGTGGCCTGGGAAGCTCTGGAAGACGCCGGGTATCCCCTGGAGAAGGTGGCCGGCACCCGCATGGGCGTGTTCACGGGGGCCTCTTCCCACGACTACTATGACATCCAAGACCTCGACTCCCTGACCACCCACAGCGTCACCGGGTGGGCCATGTGCATGACCTCCAACCGCATCTCCTACGCCTTCGACCTGCACGGCCCGAGCATGACGGTCGACACGGCCTGCTCTTCGTCCCTGGTGGCCATCCACGCGGCCGTCACCAGCATCCAGCGCGGCGAGAGCGACACTGCCCTGGCCTGTGCCGTCAATGCCATGCTCCATCCCATCCACCACGTGGCCTTCAGTCGCCTTTCCATGCTCAGCCCCACCAGCCGCTGCCACGCTTTCGACGCCAGCGGCGACGGCTATGTGCGCAGCGAAGGGGCGGGGGTGGTGGTGCTCAAGCCCCTGGCCAGGGCCCTGGCTGACGGTGACCACATCTACGCCACCATCCTGCGAACCGTGGTCAATTCGGATGGACGCAACGAAGGCCTCACCTTCCCCAGCGTCGAGGGCCAGATCCGCCTGTTGAAGGATGCCTACCAGGGGCTCCCCATCGAGCGGGTTCGCTACATCGAGGCCCACGGCACCGGCACGGCAGCCGGCGACCCGGTCGAGACCACGGCCATCGGCACCGTGCTCGGGCTCCCCGAGCGACCGGTCAAGGTGGGCTCGGTCAAGACCAACATCGGTCACCTCGAGGCGGGCGCGGGCATGGCCGGGCTGATCAAGACCTGCCTGATCGCATCCAGGCGAAAGATCCCGGCCAATCTGCACTTTCACGACCCCAATCCCAACATCCCCTTTCAGGCTCTGGGGCTGGAGATCCCCACGGCCGTGTCGGCTCTGCCGGAGGGCGAGGTCCTGCTGGGAGTGAACAGCTTCGGCTTCGGAGGGACCAACGGGCACGTGGTGCTGGCCACTCCCCCGCTCCCGGCCGACAAGCAACCCTCGCCGGCGAGTCACGGGCCCGAGCTGCTCTGTCTGTCGGCCCGCAGCGAGGGGGCTCTGCGCGATTTGTTGGCCAGCTACCAGGCGCTCGATGGGGCATCCCTGCGCGAGATCGCCTGTTCCAGCCTGATGCGCCGAACCCATCATCCCTACCGGGCCGCCGTGGTGGCCGAGAACCTGTCCGACCTGGAGAAAGCTGTCCTGCACCCGGCCGTCCGGCAGGCTCCCCGGGTGGCCTTCGTCTACAACGGACAGGGGTCGCAGTGGCTGGGAATGGGCCGCACCCTGCTCTCGGACCCCACCTTCAGTGCTTTCGTGGACGAATGCGAGCCCCACTACCAGAAGCTGGCGGGCTGGTCCCTGCGGGAGGCGTTCGAGCAGGACAGCACCTCCATCGACAAGACCGCCGTGGTCCAGCCGATGCTGTTCGCCCTCCAGGCGGGGCTGACGCGCATGCTGGCGGCCTGGGGCGTCGAGCCCGAGGTGGTGATCGGCCACAGCGTGGGCGAGGTGGCCTCGGCCTGGGCCTCCGGAGCTCTGGAGCTGGCGGACGCCATTCACCTGGTGGTGCATCGAGGCCGCCTGATGGACCGGGAGTCGAGCAAGGGCCGCATGATCTCGGTGTCGGCCTCGGCTCAGGAGGTATCCCGCTTTCTGCAGACCGGCGTCTGCGTGGGGGCGGTCAACGCGCCCGGAACGGTGGTTCTGTCGGGCGAGCACCAGGCCATGGAGGAAGTCAACCAGCGCCTGCGCGATGCCGGGTTCGACTGCACCGACGTCAAGGTCGAGTACGCCTTTCACAGCGCTCAGCTCGATGTCATCGAGGACGAGCTGATGACCGCCCTCCAGGCTCTGAGCCCCCGCAAGCCCGCCCGCACCCTGCTCTCGACCGTGACCGGCGGCCCCGTCGACAAGACCGATGCGGCCTACTGGTGGCAGAACGTCCGCTCCACGGTGCGCTTTGCCGACGCTGTGGCCCGGGCCGTCACCGATGGCATCTCGCTGTTCGTGGAGGTGGGGGGGCACCCCGTGTTGGGGCCGTCCATCAGCGAAAGCGGCGGTCGGGCGGTGGCCACCTTGCGCCGTCACCAGCCCGAGCGGCGGGCTTTTCTGCAGGCTCTGGGCGAACTCTACAGCCTGGGTCAGGCTCTGCAGTGGGGCGAGGGAGCCGCCCCGGACTGGGTGGCCCTGCCCCACTATCCCTGGCAGCACGAGCAGTACTGGCAGGAGTCGCGGCGCGTTCGCAGGTTCCGCCTGGAGCCGACCCAGTACGCCATGCTCGGGTTCCAGGCCGAGCCCAATGTCTTCAACCAACTCCTGACGCCGCAGGACCCCTCCTGGCTGAAAGACCACATGTTCCACAGCCAGACCATCCTGTCGGCCAGCTCCATGATGGAGATGGGCTTCGAGGCGGCCCACGCCCGCCAGGGCAGTCTGCCGCTGGTGCTCGACAACGTCCACATCGACTCGGCCTGTTTCATCAACAGCCAGATGCTGCTCCAGACGATCGTCAACGAGGACGGCACCCTGGCCATCCATGCCGAGGCCATCGACGGCAGCGAGAAGCGTACGGTCATCTTCCGAGCCCACATTTGCAGCGACCCGGGGGCGATGCCGCCCGACCTGGATGTCAGTCCCATCGAAGCCCGGCTGCCGACCGAGTGGCAGGGCAGCCTGTCTCAGGAGTGGGCCGCCCGAGGCCTGATCTTCGGGCCGACTTTCGACGCCATCCAGGGGGGGCGACGGGGCCCCCGGGAGGCTCTGGCCCGGGTGCGCGGGGCCGCCCTCCTGCCCTCGGCCGACGGTCTCTCGTTCACCCATCCCGGCACTATCGACTCCTGTTTCCAGGTCGGCCTGGCGGCGCTCGACCGAGCTCTCATGGGAGACGGCACCAACTGGCTTCCGGTGGCCGCCCGTCGCGTGCGCGTGCTGCGCCCCCTGGAAGAAGAGATCGTGGCCTACATGCGCTGCACCCACCAGACCGCGCGCGAGCTGGAGGGCGATCTGACGGTCTGCAACCGGCAGGGCCAGGTGTTGTTCGACCTGAAGGGCTACCGTCTGGTGCGCGCCGCCGAGAGCGCGGGGGATGCGGTCGATGCGCTGTGCTACTCCCTCCACTGGGTTCCTACCGAGCTTGCGCCCGCGGAAGGCGCCCCCGCGGCCGGAGGTCGCTGGCTGGTCTTCAGCGATGGAGGGAGCCTGGCCTCGGACCTGGTGGCCCGCCTCGCGGCCGATGGATACTCGACCCAGGTCGTTGGGCCCGGCGAGAGCTTCGACATGCGAGAGGCCGGCCAACTGGTCGGTTGCCTGCACCTTTCGGCCCTTTCGGCCACCCTGGAAGACCCGGCCGGTCCCTTGATGCCGCTGCTCGAGATGGTGCAGCAGATCGACCGACACCGCCTGATGCCGCCGCGCCTCTTCTCGGTCACCAGACGGTGCCAGCCGGCGGGCGACCTGGCGGTGGAGCCGGAGGGCTCCCCGGTCTGGGGGCTGGTGCGCGTCCTGGCCACCGAGGACCCGGGCCTGCGGGCCACCCTGATCGATATCCAGGATAACAGCGACGCCGAGCGCATCTATCGCGAGCTTTCCTGCAAACAGGCCGAAGAGGTGGCTTATCGGGGCGGGGAGCGTTTCGTGCAGCGCTGCCAGCGCATGCCGCTTTCGCAGCAGCCCCCCGTCCCGGTTGCTCCCCGTCCCGACCAGGGCTACGTGCTCACCTGTGAGCGGCCGGGCACGCTGGAGGCGCTGGAGTGGACCGTGCCCGCTGCCCGCGAGGTGGGCCCCGACGAGGTGAGCGTCCAGGTGGGCGCCGCCGGGCTCAATTTCAGCGACGTCATGCGGGCGCTGGGGCTCTACCCCACCGAGGGCGTGCTGGGAATCGAGATGGCCGGCAGCGTGATCGAGGTGGGCTCCCGGGTCAGCGACCTGAAACCGGGCGACCGGGTCATGGGCATCGCTCCCTCGGCCTTTGCCTCCCGGGTCGTCTTGCCTCGCGCGTTTCTGGTGGCCACGCCTGAAAGCCTGAGAGACACCCAGGCGGCTGCCATGCCGCTGGTCTTCGTCACCGCATACTACGCTCTGGTCACGGTCGGTCGGCTGAAAGCGCAGGACACCGTCTTGATCCACGCTGCCTCCGGGGGGCTGGGGCTGGCGGCCATCCAGGTGGCCCGCAAGATCGGGGCCCGCGTTCTGGCCACGGCCGGAACCCCTGAGAAGGTGCGCTTCCTGCACGAACTCGGCATCGAGCACGTCTTTGACTCGCGCTCCACCGCCTTCGTGGACGGGGTGCTGGGCGTCACCGACGGACAGGGCGTGGACGTGGTGCTCAACAGCCTGGCCGGAGAGGCGCTTACCGCGGGCCTGACCCTGCTGCGTCGCTTTGGCCGCTTTCTGGACGTGACCAAGCGGGACATCTATAACGATCTGCGGGTGGGGCTGAGCCCGTTCCGCAAGGGCCTGTCCTATCACGCCATCGATCTCGAGCAGGTGATCAACTTCGATCACGAGACCATTCAAGAGCTTCTGCACTGCCTGGTCTCGGACATCCAGGCCGGCGCCGTCAAAGCCTTGCCCCTCCAGACGTTCTCTTACAACCAGGCGGTCGAGGCTTTCCGCTGCCTGAGCATGGCCCGGCACATCGGCAAGGTGGTGCTGGTGGCCGAAACCCCGGAACGGGTTCAGCCCCGCTGGAAGCCGGGCTCGCAGGATACCTACGTGGTCACCGGCGGCATGGGCGGCTTTGGCCGCGAGGTGGTGCTCTGGCTGCTGCGCCACGGGGCCGGCCGGGTGGCCGTGCTGTCGCGCACGCCGCAGGCTCATACCGGGTTTGACGACCCCCGCGTCGAGGCCCACGCGGTGGATGTGGGTGACCCGAAAGCCGTGAGCGAGCTCTTCGGGAAGCTGGGGGTGGTGCGGGGGGTCGTGCACGCCGCCATGCAACTCGACGACGTGCCCACCCTCAACCTCACCCGCGAGCGCCTGGAAGGCGTCTTCCATGCCAAGATCCATGGAACCTGGAACCTGCACCAGGCCACACTCGAGCAGCCGCTCGACTTCTTCATCATGTTCTCCTCCAACGCGGCCTGGTTCGGGGCCGCCGGCCAGGGCAACTATGCGGCCTCCAACGTGTTCCTGGATAGCCTGGCCCATCACCGCAAGTCGCTCGGTTTGCCCGCCCTCACGGTCAACTGGGGCCCTCTGGGGGACGTGGGCTACCTGGCTCGCAACCCGATGGTGGCCGCCTGGCTCGAGCAGGGAGGCAGCAAGATGATGACCTCGACTCAGGCCCTGCAGGCTCTGGAGAAAGCCCTGCGCGTCAATCCCACCCAGGTCGGCGTCATGAACGCGGACTGGGCTCTCCTGCTCAAGGCGATGGGAGGCAAACCGGTGGCCCGCTTCGAGGCGCTCCTGACCAGCACGCGAGGGGGCGACGAGAGCGGTCTCCAGCACCTGGAGAACCTCGAGCCCGGCGAGCGCCAGGCGGCTCTGCACCCGGTGGTGATGGCCCAGGTGGCTCGCGTGCTGGGCACGCAACCGCAAAAGATCGACGCCAGCCAGTCCCTGGTGGACCTGGGCCTGGACTCGCTGATGTCGCTGCAGCTTCGCAACTGGGTCAAGAGCACGCTGAACGTGACCCTGCCCTCCAGTGCCCTCCTCGAGCAGCCCTCCATCGACACTCTGATCGGCCTTCTGTCCGATTCGATGCAGCCGCAGGCCGAAGCGAGCGACCAGGAGCTCGAGCACCTGGAGGATGACGAGGTCGAAGCCATGCTCGCCGCCATGCTCGACGACAGCCCCGTATGACGCGATCGCTCACCCCGGAGCAAAAACGGGCCATGCTGGCCCGCCTGCTCAAGCAGCAGCCGGCCGTGTGCAAGACCGCCTTCATCCTGCAGGGGCTGTTCCTCGATTGCATGATGAGCTCGGGTCCGGTCTGGAACATGCGCTCGACCATCCGGTTCTTTCGCAAGGTCGACCCGGAGCTTCTGCGCGGCCGGATGCAGCGGATCATCGATCGTCACCCGGCCCTGCGCACCACCTACGAAGTGTCCCCCGAGCACCAGTTGGACTACCAGGCCAGGATGCTGACCATCCAGCTCGACGCGATGAAGCTCTATGAGCTCAACCTCGAGGCCAGGGTCGAGCAGCGGGTGCACCCCTCGCACACTCTGGACTTCACCGTCGTGGACGCGAGCAAGTGGACCACCGAGGAGCTGCGCGAGCGGTTGCTGGCCGATGCCCAGGAGGGGTATGACCTGGCCCGCCTGCCGGTCTGTCGGTTGCGGCTCTATCGGCGCGAGGCAGACGATGTGATGCAGTTCGACGTGCACCACTGCGCCGCCGATCTCTGGAGCCTGGAGATCATCATGGCCGAGTTGGAGGAGCCCCGCGAGGGACCGCCCCCCCCCGGCTTTCCGGAGTTCTGCGCCTGGCAGCACGCCTGGTTCGCCCTGCCCAAGGCCCGAGAGATTCGCGAGTGGTGGAAAAACGAGCTGGAGGGTTGTCCGGGCCTGGCGTTTCCCCACTCCGTGGCTGATGACATGGCAGATTTCGTCCTCTTTCGACTGGACGCCGAGGTCCTGGCCCTGGCCCGCCAGACCTGCCGGACCCACAAGGTCACCCTGTTCAACCTGTTCTTGTCGACCCTGCAGGTCACCATGGGCCGCTCGCTGGGGCTGGACGACTTCCCCATCGGGGGGGCGGTGGCCAACCGGCCCCACCAGCGTTTCGACGATACCGTCGGGTTCTTCGCCCAACTGGTTCTTTATCGTCGCGACCTGCGCCAGGTCCGCACCTGGGAGGAGCTGTGGGCGAAAAATCGCCTGACCATCAGCCAGGTGCTGGATCGGCAGTTCTATCCGGTCACCACCACGATGGACACCCCTCGCACCGACGTCTGGATCATGTTCCAGCAGTATCAGAAGGCGCGTTGGCTGGAGGGCGAGGCGGCTCCCAGGGGCGAGCCGCTCGGACTGCGCTCGGGTGGGGTGGTGGATAGCCCTCTGGGGCCCTGGGAGTTTCTCTTCGTTGAGCCGCCCTACCACTCGTCCCCCGTGATGCTGGAGATCATCGAGCAAAACGACGGCTTTCAGGGCCTGTTTCGCTACCGCACCACCTGTTTTTCGAGGAAGAAGGCCGAGTTCTACGTGCAGGACTTCCAGGCCCGGCTGCGCGCCTCCCTGGCCGACCCGGGCGGGTCTATCTGAGGTCGAACCGGAGCGTGCAGTAGCCCAGCCCCCCCAGGTCCATGATGAGCTGGGACTCCCTCAGCACCGCCTCGGCCTCGGGAAAGTGTCGGCCCAGGAGCTGCCCGAACCAGTGGTAGGTGGGGCGCACGTGCCGGCTGATGTCATGGGCGTGGGTCAGCACCAGCCCCACCTCTTCGCCCAGCTCTTGATAGGCCTGCAAACCGATGGCGGTGTGGGATCCCCAGAGCGGGTCGTCGGCTGAATCGAAGTGGGCCGCAGGCGCCCCCTCGGGCTGCAGGAAATCGGTCAGGGTCAGGTTGCCCCCCGGGCGCAGAACCCGGCTCACATGCTCGAAGAACGCTTTGCGACTCGGGAAATGGAAGATGCACTCGAGAGCCAGCACCCGGTCGAACGAGCGGGGCGGAAAGTCCATCTCGCAGGCATCGCCCAGCACGAAATCGAGCTCGTTGCCGGGGCGGGGGTTGATTCGCCCCCTGGCAACCTGAAGCTGGCGCTCGTCGATGTTCAGGCCGGTCAGGCGCACAGATGAGAACTGCTCATCGAGGGTAGCAAGCGTCCCCCCAAAACCGCAGCCCACGTCCAGGATGTCCTGCCCGTCCTGAATGCCCGCCAGCTTGATCACGTGCAGGCAGAGCCGATCCATGGCCGCGATGCTGTCGGCCCGGTCGACGTAGGCGTTGTCGGGATCTTCCCAGGCGCCGAAGTGGACGTGGCGCCGGAAGGCCTCCTCGAAGTCCGGGTCGCCCTGGGCGAGCCTGGCCAGGATCATGTCGAAGTAAGGGAGTTTAATCGGAATCCGCTTCGGCGGCCTTCTGAGCTCTTACGGCCTTCTCGTCCTGCTCGCGCTGCAGGATGGCGGCTTTCTCCGCGTCCGCCTTCTTCTTGATCTCGTTGGAGGCGTTCAAAGAAGCGACCGCGATCTTCAGCCCGGCTTCCAGGTCGCCGACAGCCTTGCTCTCGGGGTAGGTCAGCATCAGGGCCAGGCCCTTCTTGAGGTTGTGAAGCTCGACTTCCAGAGCGGACACGATGGAGTTCTGGTAGTCCGTCAATTTGCCCGGAAGGTCGTTCTTCACGGCCGGAATGGCGTAGATTTTGAGGGCATTGTCGGCGATGGCATCGAGTTTTCCGATGCCCTCGATGAACTCTTCCACCGTGATTTCGCCGCTCTGGACGGTGCGCGCCGCGGCGTGCAGCAGAACGACGTAGGGCAACTCCCCGTTGTCGCTCTCCGTACCCTGGCTCGAGCCGGACAGCCCGCCGCTGCTGACGACATCGATCCCGGAAGGATCTTCCTCGTCCCCTGCCTCAGAGATTGCTCCCTGGAGCGCTCCGCTCCAGTCGGCTGCTTTGTCTTCCCCTTCTGAGCTCATTTCATCCTCCAAAAATTCAAAAACCCGGCCTGTTACGACCGAGTTTTGGATTGACCAGATTTCAGGAACTACTTACCGGAGATTGCGCCGGTGACGGCTTCCACGATCTTCGAGATGAGCTCCATCGCTCCCCCGCCAGCGCCACCTTTGCCGCCGCCTTTGCCGCCGCCAGCGACCGCACCAATGATTCCACCAATCGCATTACCCATGATTTGTGTCCTCCAGTGTAGTTTGACTTGCGAAAATTATCTCACATGGCGAGGTGCATGGGAAGACTTTCACATTCTTTTAACATCCCCACGCTCGGCGTCCGATCTGCAGTCCAGGGCGAAGCGGATGGAATCGACCACGTAGCCCATCTGGGCGTGCCAGCTGGCGATCACACGGGTTCCCAGGCTTCCGTCGCCGTACAGAATCGACCCCTCCTGCCCGGCCAGGGTCTCGGCAAAGCCGATGAGGTAGAGGGACAATCCCCGCCCTGCGAAGGCAGGGGCGACGGCCACGTCGTACACGTAGAAGCTCTTGACCGTGCCCAGGACGGGACCTTCGTGGAGGATGAGATAGCCGGCCGGCAGACCCGAGCTCGCCTCCTCCAGGATGAAGTAGAGAGAGCCGCTCGAGCTGGTGAGATCGAATCCGGCATACAGCAGCTGATAGCGGAACTCCACGGTTTCAAGGTCGACATCTCGACCGGCTGGCAGGTAGGCGGCCGGATAAGCCGCGTGCACCTCGAGAATGAAGGAGAGATCCTCAGGACGGGCCTTGCGGATGCGGTAATCCGGCGAAGACGCTCCCTGGTGTCCCCGGGGAAAACGCCGGGCGGCTCGATTTTGCTCGGCTCGAAAACCGCAGCGGTAGAACCACAGTTGCAGGCGCTTGTCGGCCGGGGGAAGCTCCGTCACCAGGTATTCGTTCTCGAAGGCCGACACGGTCTTGCGGGCCCGGGCCACCAACGCCGAGAGTCCCTCGAAGCTGAACACGGCAAAGTCCAGCATGAGCGCCTGCAACTGGTGGGTGACTCCGTGCTCGTCATCGAGCACGAACAGGAGGTATCCGCGCGGCTTGCCCTCCTCCAAGAGCACCAGCAGCCGCCAATCGCTGAGCTCCTCCTGGCGCGTGAAATACTGTTTCAGGCGATCGAGGGCCAGCCGAAAGTAGCTCTCCCTGTCGTGGAAGACCGACTCGGGATAGCCCATCGCGAGCTTCAGACGCTCGAGCTCGGGCAAGTCTTCCGGGCGGGCTTTGCGGACCTGCATCTTCAGTGCAGCCTCAGACCAAAGCGCTGGCTGTCCACCGAGAAACCCAGGGCGCGCCGGGCGAATTGGAGCGCGCGCAGGTTGGAAGCGCTGACGTCGCCCACGAACAGCGGGATATGCCTCTCAAAGAGCAGCTGCGAGCCAGCTCGCATGATATGGCGCACCGCTGTGCCCCCCCAGTGCTCCCGGGCGACGGCCAGGTCATAGATGTAGCCGGTCTGGCCCATGAGCTCGAGCAGAAGGTGGCCGACCAGCTCCTGCCCCCGGGTCAAGACCAGGGCCACGCACCCGGCGTCCTGTCGGTTCAGTTGATGAAAGATGGCCTCCATCGATCGGAAAGTGAGCTCGCTCAGGTCGTAGTCGCGTCCAGCGCACAGAGTGTGCTCGAGCATCATCGAGTTGAGAACGGCGATCGAGAAGTGATCTTGCTCCCGGGCCAGGCGAACCGCGTAAGGGCTTCCTTCGGGTGTGCGGCAATCGGCCGACGCGACAGAGATTTTGTGGCTTTCCAGGCGGTACCCCAGCTCTTCGAGCACTTCTCTCTGGTGTTTTTCGTGAGGAGCGATCTCGATGGTGAGAAACTGCGAAGCATAGCCCCGCGCCGCCTCTGCCGCGCACTCGAGGAGGCTCCTTTGCTCGGGCTGTTGCAGGGCGAAGAAGTCATGAATGACGGACTCGCGGTCGCCGGTGATGCCGCGGATCAGATGCTTCTTCAGAACCAGAAAACCGGTCAGACCCTCCGTTCCGTCGCAGACGTACAGGTCGTACTCCGAACGCCAGGAGTCGGACTCGCGCATGGTCTGGTAGAAAGCCTTACCGCCGGAAGAAGTCTTTCTCTGCGCGAGCGCGAGGACGCCCTCAAGGTCGGTGGAGCTGGCCGGGCGGGGTTTTTGTGCGTCCAAGGTGCAGCAACGATTCTAGAAACGCCGAGGCCCTCCCCTGTCCCGGGGGAACAGGGCACGGTCTGGGCTGCAGGAGAACCCTTCTTCCCCAGGAAAAACGCTCGATGGATTTCCTGAAGAAGCTCACCAAGCCCACGTTCTATCTGGCCAGCTATGCCCAGGGCATCGCTCAGTTCCGATGCAAGAAGGCGCTCAAGCCACAGACCAGCGTGGAGGGAACAGCCATCTTGCCGGGCGGCACGCGCTGCGATCTGGTCATCCAGGTCACCGACGCCGCCGGAGAGGTCTACGCCGGGCATGTGACCGGCCCGCCCGAGTCCCTCACCGTGCTCGAGAAGACTTTCCTGCCCGACGATCGCTCCTCCAAGGAGCAGATGTTCTATAAGCCCACCGAGAACGACATGACCCGTCATGCGCGCACCTACGCGGTGCTGTGCAAGGCCTTCCACAATTTCAAGGGTGTCACCGCCGAGCTGTCCCGGGCGGGGGCGCTGGTGATGCTGACCGGTCCCGTCGAACCCGGTCTGGACGTAAAGATCCAGCTCTCGCTCGACGACGATGAGCTCCAGCCGATGGATGTCGAGGCCACCGTCGAATGGTGCCAGCAGCGCGACATGAAGACCTGGGTGACCAGCCTGGCCTTCAAGCCTCTGGATGAGGAGAATGACACCATTCTGGCCAAGTTCCTGGAAGACCTGAAGTACCGGCTCCCCGGCTCGCGTCCATCCTGACCGAGCCGGCCCGCAAACGCTCGCCCGCGTCGTTCGAGCTGCTCGAGAAGCTCGGTGAGGGGGCCATGGGGCAGGTCTACAAGGCCCGCGACAAGGACAATGAGGACATCTTCGCCCTCAAGTTCCTCCATCCCGACGCCGACCAGGAGGCGCGCGCCCGACTGAAGGTTGAGGCTCGCGAGCAGGCCACCCTGCACCATCCCAACGTGGTGCGCCAGCTCGACTTCATGAGTTATGAAGACCACGATTTCATCCTGATGGAGTACGTGGACGGCGGAAATCTGGCCAGCTTCCACCAGACCCATCCCGAGATGTCGCAGGTGCTGGAGATCTTCGCCGGGCTGTGCGCCGGACTCGAGTGTATCCATCGCCAGGGCCTGGTGCACCGCGACCTGAAGCCTGAGAACGTGTTGCTCACCAGTGACCGGGTGCCCAAGATCGCCGACCTGGGGCTTGCCCGGCGGGTGGACGAGAATCTGGGCCTGACCCGCATGGGCCAGATTGTGGGCACGACTCGCTACATCGCTCCCGAGCAAGTGCTCCAGAGCGGGGCCACCCCCTCCTCCGACCTTTACTCGCTGGGGGTGATGCTGTTCGAGGCCCTGACCGGTCAACTCCCCTTCCCCAACGACAACGAGTTCTCGCTCCTGAACGCCCACATCCGCGACATCCCGCCCCCGGTGCGCAGCCTCAATCCGGCTCTGCCGCTTCGGCTGGACGAGCTGGTGGCCTCGTTGCTCGAGAAGGCTCCCGAGAATCGTCCCCGCTCGGCCGGAAAGGTGCGCGAGGTGCTGCTCGAAGTGCTGGAAGGGCTACGCAATCCGGCGCCCGCGCAAGCTCCCCAGCAAGCCCGCGCCGTGACCGCGGGGCTGGACGATCTCAGCGAGGTCATCCTGGCCATGGACCACCAGATCTGGAACCCGATGAACGGCGTGCTGGGAATGGCGCGCCTGCTCCAGGGGACGAGCCTGGATTCGGCTCACCGCCAGTATCTCGAAGCTCTGACCGAATCGGCCGAGGGGCTGCGTCGGGTGCTGTTGGACCTGCTGGACTTCGCGCGCCTGCAATCGGGTAAGCTGCGCCTCGACCCGGTCGCCACCGACCTGCGCGGTCTGGTGCAGAATGTGCTGGACGGGTTGCAGGTGTTGTCGGTGAATCGTCAGGTGACGCTCTTCAGCCACGTGGACGTAAGCGTCCCCGATACCGTGATGGCTGATCCGCTGCGTCTTAGCCAGATTCTCTCCACCCTGGTGGAGCATTCGCTGCAGGCCGCCAGGGGAGGGAAGGTCTCCCTGATGGTGCAGCGCGACCACGATCAGGCCGGCGGGGTGGCGCTCAGTTTTTACGTCAGCGTCTCCAATCGCGACCTGTCGCCCCAGGAGGTGCGCGAGCTGTTCCTTCCGCGCCTGGAGGCCCGTCGGGTGGAGGGTTTGAGCCTTTACCTCGTCAGCCAGCTGGTAAGCGCCATGGGGGGGCGCTGTTGGGCCCAGAGCTTCCCCGGGCGGGGAACCGCTTTTACGGTGACGCTGACGTTCGAGGTGTGCGGCGCGCTGCCGCCCCGCCCGCCGCTCGAGTCGGCCCAGGTTCTGGTCGCCGACGACCAGGCCATCAATCTTTACCTGGTGCAAGCGCTGCTCGAGGGGCTCGGCCATCGGGTTACCACGGTGCAGGACGGCGAGCAGGCCGTGCGCCTCTGCCTCGAGCAAGATTTTGACCTGGTCTTGATGGACGTGATGATGCCGGGGATGGATGGCCTGACCGCCACCCGGCTCATCCGCGAGCGCGAGCAGGGCGAGCGCACGCCCATTCTAGCACTGACGGCCGTTTCTCAGGGCGACTTCGTGGAGGAGGCCCGGGAAGCGGGAGTGGACGGGTTGCTTGGCAAGCCGGTGGACGAGGCGATGCTCAAGCAGGCTCTGGAGCAGTATGCCCGGCGGGGGGATCCTCCCACCCAGGAGGTGCTGCCCTCGTTTGACCTGGCGGCCCTCAAGAGCCGCCTGGGAGGCAGCCAGAAGCACGCGGAGGTGATGATCGAGGTGTTCCTGGAGGTGCACCGCGGTCAGCTCGAGGCGTTGGAGGAAGCTTTCCGCCAGAACGAAGTGGCCGCCCTGGTGGAAGCCTCCGGCCACCTGCTCAACACGCTTCAGACCATCGACGCCCTGCCGGCGGCTCAGGTCGCCCGCAACCTTCAGCTGCTGGTCAAGGAAGGCCGGCTGGAAGCGGCCCTGCACGCGCGTCGCGAGCTGGTGGCCGAGATCGAGCGGCTGTTGGAGGCCGTTGGCGAGCAATTGCCGCAGCTCATCGCCAGCTGATCCCGGTCCGCTCAGCGCTTCCTGACCACCACGCCGCCCACCAGCACGCGCTGCTCTTCCTCGGCCAGGCCCAGCCCGGCCTTCTTGCCCAGGCCGAAGCCGGTGCGGTAGACCTCGCTCAGCTCCTTCAACCTGGCCGGCTCATATCCATGCGAGAGCTGCCCGGCCAGCTCGAAGTAGGCGTCCACGTCCTCGCTGGTGCGGATCTCGGGAATGGTGAGGGCGGCCACCACCAGGGCATGGCGGGTGTCGGGTTGCTGGACCTGCTCGCAACTCACCCGGGCGATGGCAGCAGCCTTTTCGTTGCCGGGCCGCTGGGAAAGCTCTTGCAGCACCAGCTGTTCCCGGGCCGTGTCGCCCTGGACCAGAAATCCCTGAGCAAAAGCGTTCAGGCTCAAAGCGCCGGGGTTCTCCAGCAGGATACGGGCCAGCCTGTAGTCATGCTGAGACGACCAGCCAGCCACCCGGGTGGCTTCCGCCCTGGTGTCCGGGAAGTCGGACAGCACTGTGACCACGGCTCGGGCCAGCCCCCACTGGTCGTTGATCTTGTAAGGCTCCTTGCTCTCTCGGATGGCCCGGTCGATGGTTTTGAGCGCTTCGCGGGCGTCGGCGCCGCTGGCGATGGGGCGACCCGACAGCCCCAGGACGTAGGCCGTCTGCTTGATGGCGGGGCTGGAGACCTGCTCCATGACCTGCTTGCCAAGCAGGGCTGCCGGTGTCTGCAGCTCGGCCAGCACGTTGGAGCGCATGGCGGCGTCGGCCGGGTCGGCCGCCAGCGCGTAGCGCATCATGGCCGCCGGGTCGCTCGTGGTCGGGGTCTTGAGCAGCTCGGCCACCGGGGCGAAGGGTTGGCCGGGTTTCCAGGCGGCCACCCGGGCGGCCGCATCCCGGGTGTCGGGATGTTGCTGCAGGGTCTCCAGAGCGAAGCTGGCCAGCTGGTTGAGGTTGTGGCTCTTGTAAGAGTCGTTGCCGGCTTGCAGCGCGCCCGCCACTTCCTGCAGCCAGGCGGCCACCTCCGCCCCGCTGTCGAGTTTCTGATGGCGCAGGCTGGCCTGGTAGACGGCGTGCTTGCCGGTCTGGTGGTAGAGCTGGTCATACAGCTTGTTGGCCAGCTCGGCCCCGGGCAGCTCGGCCATCCGATTCTTCTGTAAGGCGGCGTCGCCCGGGTCGCAGGCCAGGGCCACCTTCAGGAGGTCGGGTCGGGTGGGACTCTTGAGCAACGCCTCGGCCAACGCGGCCGGTCGCGCCGGCTGCCAGGCCAGCACCCGCTCGGCTCCGGCACTGGTATCGGGGAAGCTCTTGAGGGCCTCCAGAGCGGCTCCGCCCAGGGCCTGGAGGCTGTTGTCCTTATAGCTGTCGCTGGAGGCCTGCACGGTGGCCAGAGCGCTCTGGAACATCCGAGCGGCCTCGACTCCGGTGGTGACATGGGGATGAGCCAGCGCGGCGCGCATGGCCTGGGTCTTTCCCTGGGCGCTGTAGCAGCTGTCGTAGGCCTTCTGCATCAGGGTGGCGGCCCGCTCGGTGGTCGGGTCGGCTTTGAGCTCGGCCAGCACCCGGGTCTCCATCTCACGGTCGCCAGAGGTGCCCTGCAGCGCGATCTGGCGGAACTCGGCCGGGGTGCTGGCGGTGGGGTTCTGGAGCAGTCCGCAGGCCACACCGTAGGAATGCCCGGGTTGCCAGGAGGCCACCTTGCCGGCTGCCTCCCGGGTATCGGGAAATTGCTGCAAGGCCTCCAGCACGGCCGTTCCCAGTCCCAACTGGTTGCTGGACTTGTAGCTGTCTTTCGACTGCTCGATCTGCTCGTCGACGGCGCGGAGCATGGCGGCGGCCCCCTGGCCGTTGCCGATGGCCGGGTGGCGCAGGGCGCCCTGATAGGCGGCGTGCTTGCCGATGGTGCTGTAGATCTTGTCCATGGCCATGAGCCCCAGGCCCGCCGCCGCGGCCGAAGAGGGGTCGGCTTTCAGCTCGGTCAGCACTCGCATTTGCATCTGGGTGTCGTTCACGTCGGTCCCCAGCGCGATCTGCCGGAACTCCTCGGGCTTGCTGGCGGTGGCATGCGCGAGCAGCGCGCGGGCTACCCCGTGCGGCGAGCCCGGCTGCCAGGAGGCCACCTTCTCGGCCGCCGCCTGCGTGTCGGGAAACTTCTGCAAGACCTCGATGGCGGCCGTGCCCAGGGCATTCTGGTTGGAGTTCTTGTAGTAGTCGTTCTGGCTGCGCTGGATGCGGCGGGCGATGATCTCGAGCATGCGGGCCGCTTCCTGCCCGTCCCGGATGCGGGGAAACTGCAGAGCGGCTTTATAGGCCGCATGCTTGCCTGCCGGGCTTTGGCATCGGTCAAAGACCGCCCGGGCCACCTCTGCCGAGGCGGCCGTGGCGGGATCGGAGGCCAGCTCCTCCAGCACCCGTTTCTGGGCGCCCTGGTCGTTGGGCTCCACGCCCAGGGCCACCCGGCGCAGCGCTTCGGGAGTGCTGGCGGTGGGATTCTTGAGCAGAGCCCGGGTCGGTCCGTAGGGGTAGCCTGGCG
>CAZWUN010000041.1:0-23658 GCA_964637145.1 uncultured Burkholderiales bacterium | reverse complement strand
CGCCCATGCTGAGTTTCCTCCGCGGCAATAACGCCGGACGCGACCGCAAGTCGTTCCTCAAGTCTCCTCCCCGAGAGTTCTTCTGCTATTACGGCCCGCCCGAGAACCTGGCGGGCAAGCTGGGCAAGGTGCAGATGGCCTTTGTCGAGCTGATGCACGGCAGCGGAGACATCGCCAAGACCCTGGCCACTGAGGTCGACTACCTGATCGCATACTGTAGCTGCGGCGAGGCCGTGGGCGACCTGATCCCCAAGCTGCCCAAAGAGGCCAACATGGGGCATAACCGCTACGGTTGGGAGAGCTATTACGGCGATCCGGCCAACCCGGCCTGGGCCCGCATCCTGATCGAGCACGCCAACAACCTGCTCAGCAAAGGCGCCGACGGTCTATTGCTCGACACGGTGGATACGGTGGACATCTTCCCCCAGATCCACCAGGGCATGGTGCAGCTGATCCGCAACCTGCGCAAGCGGTTCCCCAACCGGGTGATCATCCTCAATCGGGGGTTCAAGGTGTTCGCCGACGTCCAGGACGTGGTGGACGGCGTGATGTTCGAGAGCATGATGCACAAGGACTTCAGCGCCGCCGACCGCGACTGGGTGGAGGGGATGTGCGGCAAGCTCAAAAAGAGCGGGCTGCCGATCTTTTCGATCAACTATCTCGATTGTTGTGACCCGGAGGAGTGCCGCCAGATGGCCGAAGAGTATGGATTCCACCTGCACATGGCTCCCGACCGCAGCTTGATGAACCTGCCGTGAAAAAGCTCATTCTCGGTCTCTGCCTGGGCCTGACGCTCATGGCTCCCCTCCCGGCCCAGGACAACGATGCCCGGCAGCAGCAGTTTCGCGCGGCCGTCCAGCGCTACACCCTCCAGTTGGAGAAGACGCCGAGCTCGCTCGAGGCCCTGCGGGGGCGCTCGCTCGCTTATCTGGGTCTGGGCCAGATCGACGAGGCTCTGGCCGATATCCAGCGGGCTCACGACATGGCGCCGAAGAATGCCGGCATTCTGGCCGAGCGCTCGGCAGTGCTCTCCAAGATCGGCCGTCTGCGCGACGCCCTGGCCGACATCCAGCAGGCCATCGCCCTGGAGCCCCGGGTAGCCGCCCACCATCTGGCTGAAAGCTATCTTTACTCCGATCTGCGCGAGTACAAGCGCGCCCTGGCCAGCGCCAACCAGGCCCTGGCCCTCGACCCTCGTTATGCCCTGGCTTTCTGCGCTCGGGCCCTGGCCTCCAGCGAACTGGGCGACTTCGGCCAGGCGGTGGCCGACTGCAATCAGGCCCTGGCCATCCAGCCCGGCCTGGCCACCGCCTACCAGGTTCGGGCCTTCGCCAACACCCTGCTCGAGAAATACCCCGAGGCTTTGGAAGACTACAGGTCGGCCCTGACGGCCGATCCCGACAACGTCTACATCTACTCCGGTCGCGGCTATACTTACGAAAAGATGGCTCAATGGCAGGAGGCCCTGCAGGACTACAACCGGGCCCTGCAACTCGATCCCGGACGGGGACTCACCTACGTCTCCCGGGGGGGCGTCTACCTTCAGCTGCAGGACTACAACCAGGCCTTCAACGACTACGACCGGGCCGTCCAGCTCCTGCCCCAGGAGCCCCGAGCCTACTGTGGACGAGGCTTTGCCCAGAACGGCCAGGGCCGCTTCGAGGCCGCCCTGGGAGACTTCAACACCGCGGTGGCCCTCGACCCCACCCTGGCCGAGTCCTACTACGGCAGAGGCCTGGTCTACTTCTCGCACGAGTGGTATGGCGAAGCCCTGAAGGACTACAACAAGGCCCTGGAGCTGAATCCCGAGTATGTGGCCTGCTACGCCTCGCGAGCTCATCTCTATGAGGAGACCCGGCGCCCCGACCTGGCCATGCAAGACTACAACACGGCCATCGGTTTGAGTCCCAGGGCAGCCGAGCTCTACGTCGATCGAGGGCGACTCAAGAGCGACCAGGGCGACCGGGAGGGAGCCCTGGCCGACATCGCGAGCGCTCAAGGACTTGTCCGGTCGGAGACGGTTTCTCGCGAACTGCAGGCGTTGATCGCGGAGGTGGAGAATCCAGATCAGCAGCCGCCTGACTCAGGCCCGGGGGAGGGCCCAGAAGAGCGAAGCCTTCCCAGGCCTCAATCTCCTGGTATTTACGACCGACGATGAGGTTCCCCCATTGCGCAGCACCGACCGGATTGAGAGCCCCAAGGGTAAAGAGCGCCGTTCCCGGAACGGCGAGCGGGGCGGTCGCGACCGCCGTGTCTTCCAGCGAGCCAACCGGGTTCTGCCCGTCTGGTACCGCCATGAAGGCAGGTTTCGCCAGGGTTGCGCCCTGGACCTGAGCTCGGAGGGAGCGGCCCTGATCACCGAGGTGGAATTCAACCCGGGCGATCAGTTCGAGTTTACGGTGCAGGTGGAGGTGGACTGGGAGGTGCGGGCCACCGCCACGGTGCTGTGGCGCGAATCGGCCCCCGACAACATGACCCACATGATCGGGGTCAACTTCCGCACCGAGCGTCCCGGCGACAAGAGCCTGCTCGGCCCGTGGATCCACTCTCAGCGCAAGAAGTCGGAGAGCTCGGAGAAGTCGGACTCGGCCGAGAAGCGGAAAAAGCTCATCGCGCCGCCTCCAGACGAATTTTGAGGATTATCCGACGCTGCGCCCCTTGAGCAGGTGCACCACGTACTTGCCCACCTGCTTGACGTCCCGGGGCTTGAGGGTGGAGAACTGGATGGAGTGCAGATAGCACCCCTCGTCTTCGTCGTAGCGGGTGTTCAAGTTCTTGGCCGAAATGGAGAGCGTGGGGTAGTTGGAGTAGGGGCCGATCAGGCAGAGCACCTGGGCCCCGTCCTCCACCGTGTTGGCTGACTGCACCAGGGCCCCTCCCACGCTCAGGTTGAGCACTTTACCGTCGGTGAGATAGTGGCCTGTGCGCAGGTCGCGCACCTCGCAGCGCAGGGTGGTGGCGATGCGCAGGTGCTTGCGGCGCTGGAAGGCGTTCTCGTCGGCCAGGCCAAGCTCTTGCAAAATGACCTTGACCCAGCTGCCCTTGAGGTTCTCCTCGGTTTCCACGTAGCGGATGCCGGCGCTCCAGTCATTGCCTTTCTGGCGGCACCACATGACCTCGCACTGCAGCTTGTTTTGCTCCAGGCCCGGATAGGCCGAGGCGACAAAGAGGAAGTCGCCCTTCTTGAGCTTCTGCACGCCCTCGAGGCGCATGCCGCTGATGCCGATGTCGACCACGTAGGCTCGGTGCTGCTCCACCGAGTTCTGCTGACTGTAGAGCACGGGGTAGCGGCACAGCACCCGGGTGCGGCTGCGCCCGTCGTGCCCGGACTTGTTGGGAGGGCCGAGCACGATCTGCTTGAGGCCATCGAGAAACCTGGCAAACATGGCCTCAGACCTCCACGGCCTGATCATGCAGGGCGTGCAGAACCTCGTCCACGTCCTGGCCGGCGCTGGCGAAGTCGGCCGTGGCCACCTTCACCTTGAGCGAGCCGTTCAGCGAGCCGCCCAGGCCCTGCTTGAGGCTGGTCACCATCGCATCGCGCAGCTTGGGGCCCCAGTTCGGATCGCGCCGGACCAGCAGCGCGTAATGGCCGTCTTGAAGCATGCCCAGAATGTCCCCGTGCAGCATGCACTGCTTGAGCGAGGCATACAGGTTCTTGCGCAGCTCCTTCTGCTCGCGCGCCGGCAGCTCGTGCAGGCCCTGCACTCGCACCGAGACGAGCCCCTGGCCGCCGTCGCGGGCGGCGGCCATCTGGGTCAGGCGATCGCGGAACACGAGCGGAGGCAGGCAATCCTCCATCAGGTCGTCGCCGGCCAGTTGGGAGGTTACCCCCCGGAACAGGCTGGCGTTGTAGAACGAGTCGCCGGCCCAGCGGGCGATGACTCCCAGCACCTTGACCGAGAGGCTGTGAAAGCGAGCGAAAGGGAGGGCGTCCACCGAGATGACCCCGATCACGTTTCCGTTGCCGGGGTTGATGACGGGGGCGCAGATCAGCCTGCGGTAGCGGCGCTCGGGGTCGGGCCCGTCGGGCGGGGGCGACTCGACGTCCCGCGCGGTCACGGTCTGCTTCTTCTGGACCGCGGCCCACAGCAGGTCGTTGCCGGGGGCGAGGCTGGCCGCCTCCTCGGGCACCGAGTCCCAGCCTCGGGTGGCGGCCAGGTTGAGTTTCTGGCCTTTGAGCAGGTAGAGCGAGCTCTCGCTGGCTCCCAGGTAGTCGCACACCAGCTCGCAGATGGCCGGGTTGAGGTCTTTCTCGTCCAGCACCGAGAGGCGGCGAGCCAGCTCGGAGAAGGACTGGACGGTGGAGACCTCGCCCAGCACCCGGTCGTTCAGCTCCCGGTTGGCGGCCGTGAGGACGTTGACCCGCTGGCGCTGGCGCTCACTCTCGGCGCGCAGCTCCTCGAGCTCGGCCCGAGCCTGGGAGAGCTGCCGATTGCGGGCCTGCTGGGTGGTGCCCAGCACGAAGCCGGTGGCCACCAGCGTGAAGATGATGACGGCATCGGTGGAGCGGTCCACGTGCAACGTCTGGCCCACCGACAACATGCCGGCGATGTAGGCTGCTACCCCCACGAAGGAGGCGAAGAGAGCCTCGGTGCGCCCGTAGTGGATGGCCTCGAGCACGATGACCAGGAGATACGGGTGCAGCATGAGGCCCAGGAATGCGAAGTCGTGGGCCGGGGTGAAGACCGCCCCGATGAACCACAAGACCAGGTACAGGCACAGGGTCTCGGCGACGTATCCATATCGTTGAAGCATCAGGCTTTCTTGCCTCCTCGTTGGGGCTGGGCCTCGACCATCTGGCCATTCTTGCGGGTGTAGGTCCCGAAGCGGCCATCGGTCATCATGTCGCTCTGGAAGGGAATCTCCTCGGCGACGGGTTGGCTCATGAAGGTGAGATACTCGAGATGCTGCAGCTTCTTGAACAGCCACAGGGTGCCCAGGACCAGGCCGGTGGTGCAGCCCACAAAGAGTCCCAGGCCGTACCACTCCATGCCTGCGTACAGAGTCCACAGAGCGGTCAGGAAGGCGACCAGGAAGGTGACCAGGGACGTGATCAGAGCCTGGCGGTAGAACTGGAAGTAGTAGGTGATCACCAGCACGAACAGGAGCATCGCCTGGGGAGCGGCGCCCAGCGCGCAGATCCGGAACAGGTGGATCTTGTAGGCGTCAAAGTCGTAGAAGCCCTCCAGGAACGGGGCAAACACCAGGGCTCCCAGGGTGCAGACCAACTGCACCACCATGATGGAGTAAAGCGCATCCTTCAGGTTCTGGGTGAGCTTCTGGCGACGCTGGACCACGATGTCCAGGCCCTTGCGAGCCAACACGGCGTTGTAGAAGCCGCGGTAATCCTCGTAGAAGTCGGTCTCGGTGTGCACGAAGAAGACGATCACCGCGGGCAGGATGCTCATCTGGGCAAAGAAGGCGGCCAGGTCGATGGGAGGAAAAGCCCACAGATACTCGCCTCGCATCAGCTCGCGGCCGGGCCCGGGGACGAACCAGTAGACGAAGCTCGAGATCCAGAGGGCCAGGTAGTAGAAGAATCCCGAGGCGGCCATGGCCGGATAGCGCTTGGCATAGGGCCACCAGTCGAAGTTCCAACGGGAGTGGAACTCGAACTCGCGGGCCAGGGCCGTGAGGGTGATGGCCAGGATGGTCACCTGGCCCAGGATCAGGGCCACCAGGTAGGCCAGCACCGGCTCCTGGGTCTTGTGCAGCCAGGTGAAGCGCAGCAGGTAGGCCATCACCACCGTGACAATCATGCCGCTTGTGAAAGCGCTGCCGACCAGGTGATGAGCTCGCACGGCCCCGATGAAGGCCATGATCACCCACACTTCGGCCACCAGCACGAACAGGCAGACGGCGCCCAACCGGTAGGCCCAGGTGGTGTCGATGCCCAGCATGAACACGAAGCCCACGATGGCGTGGAAGACCACGTTGACCATTGTCACCGAGACCAGGGCGGGAAAGTGCGAATCAAGTCGCAGAGCGTCGAGCTGGTCGGCCAGGTAGCGTATCACCGCAAGTTGCAGCGGCGCGGTGGTGATCAGGGAGAAGGCGAAGATATAGATCACCGTCTCCATCAAGAACTGGCTGTAAATGTGGGCCAGGCCCGTATGGGCGATGAGCAGCTGGCAGACCACCAGGCTGATGACTGTCAGGACCCAGGGGCCGGAGGCCACCAGGGTGGCGTGGATGTAAGCCTTGGTGAAGCCCAGGAAGGTGCCCTCCTGGGTGTAGGCGCGCAGCTTGAAGCCGATGCCTGCCATCAGAGCATCCCCACCGCGGTGCGATCATGGGCCTTGCGGCATTCCTCGTAGACCTCGCGGTAGCGGGCGAAGAGTTGCTCCTGGCGGTAGTACTTCTCCACCCGAGCACGGCCGGACTCTCCCATCGACTTGCGCAGCTCCGGGTTCTGGTAGAGCTGAACGAGGGCATCGGCGGTCTGGTTGGGGTTGCCTACCCAGGTCAGAACGCCGGCCGGCCCCAGGGCCACGTCCTCGGCCTCTCCCCCGAGCAGCAGCTCGCCGCAGGATCCGACGTCGGGGGCGATGCAGGGGAGACGGGCGGCAAAGCCTTCCAGGATGACCATCGGTTGACCCTCCGAGATGCTGGTCAGCACCTGCACGTCGAAGATGGGATAGTACTTGCGCACGTCCACCCGGCCCATGAAGCGGACGATGTGACCCAGATCCAGGGCCTCCACCATGGTCCTCACCTCGGCATAGTAGCTGGGGTCCTCATCGCTGGGTCCACACAGGAAGACCTCCAGCCCGGGAATGCGCTCCTCGGCCAGCTTGATGGCCTTGATCAGGGTCTTGAGGTCCTTGATGGGCACGATGCGGCCCACGAACCCGACCCGGAACTTGCTCTCGTCTCTGGGCATCGCCAGCTCGGTGGTCTGCTCCAGCGCCTTCAGATCGACCCCGTTGGGGATGAGCTTGATCTTGCTGCCATCGGCCCCGAACTGGATCTGCAGCTCCTTGTTCTCGCGGTGCAGCGTGTAGATGAAGTTGGCGTTCTCGTAGCAGGCCTTGCCCAGGCCCACGAAGAGATTGATCCAGATCTGCTTGAAGGTGCCCAGCCCCGACTCGAGGTTGACCGAGGAGGCCTTGTCCACGTAGATCCAGTCGGCCTGGGTGATCTCGATGCGGCGCTCGTTCACGTAGAGCCCGTGCTCGGTCAGAATCAGGGGCCGACGGTAGCGGATGGCCGCGATCACCCCCATGAAGCCGCTCCAACCGGTGGTGACGGCGTGGTAGACGCGGGCTCTGGGAATCTCCGCCGTAAACAGCTTGAAGAGAGGAAAGTACGCGTAGCGCCAGGTCCAGAAGAAGTCCGTGAACGATACGCGGGGGCCGAAGTCGTGATACATCTGGGTCAGCACGTTCCAGGACTCGAGCGAGAAGGCCAGGTCGCGAAACGACAGCGCGGGGGGGATATTGTCGGTGCCGCACAGGTGTGGGAAGGCCCGTGCGAAGCCTCGCCCGTGGCCGTTGATGAGCCCGCCCAGGAAGGGCCCGGCTTCGCGCCAGGCTTTCTCTTTGTCTCCGAAGGTGGTCTGAGGGAACCTGGTGATCACGTCGTAGAGGTTGAACTCGCACATGTCCATCAGGTTGGGGGGCAGCTTGTAGCGCATCCGCCGCTCGGTGCTGGCGGACGGAGCCAGGTAGACCAGGCCGAACTTCAGGTCGGGCATTCCCTCGATCAGCTGGTGAATCCAGGTGGAGACCCCACCTGGGACATAAGGATAGGTGCCTTCGCAGAAGTAGCAGACGTCAAGCATCGCGCGCTCCCAACCAGAAATGAGCCAGCTCGCTGATGGCGTGGCCCTCGCGCTTGCGAGGAAGCTTCACGGCCCAACCGCTCTCGAGCGCCCGCTTGCGCACGGCGCGCACGAAGCCGAGCTGGTCGTTCTTCTGGCCTTCTTCAAACAGATCTTCCAGGTAGAGCAGGAGCGAGCCCAGGTCGCCCGGGTGCCGGGTCATGGTCGATTCCAGCAGGGTCAGCGACTCTTTGTGCAGCCCGCGGTCCCGGAACAGGGCGGCCAGAAGCACGGGGAGCTTGAGGTTCTTGGGATCGGCCGCCATGGCTTCCAGGGTGTGAGCCACCGCCAGCTCCCAGTAATAGGGCTCCAGGCCCTCTTCCATCAAGCCCGACTTCATGTACTCGTGGTAGAGGGTGGCCAGGGAGGCCTGCAGGCCGGCCGTTTCGGTGCGGTAACGCAGTTGCTCGGTCATCTGGTAGATGCGCAGGACGTAAGATCGCTGCAGCTCGTTGATCTTGCTCATGGCATACTGGAAGACCTCGGGGCGCTGGTCTCCGGCCATCCGGTTGAGCAGGCGTCGCTGGCGCGGGTCGCTCGATTCGGCCAACCGGTCGATGATGGCCAGCGCGGTGGCCACGTCGGCGTAAGGGATGATGTCCACGATCGGCTCGGTGCGGATCTCCTCGCGGAACTGGACCTCGAGCGGAGCCGAGAAGTCGCGCTCGGGCGGGGCATTGGACTGGATCCACATCTCGGCGCGCACCACGTCGACCAGGGGGGTCTCCTTGGGCTGGCCGCGCGACAAGAGGTAGACCAGCATGCTGATCAGGCTGCCATAGACCCCTCCGAAGAGACAGAAGACCAGCGTGACGATGGCCCAACCAAGCGCTGCCGGGCTGACCGGGCTCTTGGCCATGTAGGTGCCGAAGCTGATGGCCAGCGCTCCCGCCGCATAAAAGAAGAAACTCAGGAAGGGGAAGCTCTCTTCGGCCTTCAAGACACCCAGAGTCCCGACCAGGCTGGCCACGAATCCCAGAATCCAGCACAGCCAGGAGACGATGTTGGGAATCGGCTCGTGGGGCCGGGGAGGGCGCTCGAGGTAACCCGGGACGGTCTGGTCCACGCTGGTATCGATCCGGACGGTGTCGGCGATCACGTGCCCTCCCGCTTGACGGCCGCGATCCCGGTGGCCAGGTCGAAGTAGTCGGGAATGAGCCTGGCCACCAGCCGCTTCTCCATCTCATCGCGCAGGTCGGGGTTGGCCCCCACCAGGCAGAGGGCCCCCGGTGGGCTCTGCGAGCGGATGCGGGCGTAGGCGGCGAACAGGCTGGCCAGGGCGTAGCTGTCGATGGAGGTCACCTCGGTCAGGTCGAGCACGATGCGGCTCGCGCCCTGGCGCACCAGGTTGGAGGCGGCGGCTCGAAAGCCGTCGTTGTTGCCCTTGCCCCACCCTCCCTGCAGGGAGAGCACGCACACACCGTCCTGGCGACTTTCCTGTGACTTGACCAGGGGCTGATCCGGCATCGACGTCCTCAGAACTGGAGGTGCAGCTGGGTGCGCAGCGACTGGTTGTTGTTGTTGACGATGCCTCCGGTCAGGGGGATGCGTCCAAAGGGGGCGGCGCCGTACTCGTAGTCGACCCGGAAGAACGAAGTTTCGGTGAACTTGACGTCGGTGCCAACCTGGTAGGTCTGGCCGCTGGTGCCATCGTTGAAGAAGCTCTGATAGAAGCCCAGGTAGTAGCGCCAGCGATCGTTGGGGGTGTGGGTGAAGCGGGTTCCGATCGAGTCTCCCTGGAAGTCGGCCGGGCCGAAACGGTCCAGAATGTTCTGGGCGGGGTTGTTCAGGTTGCCGCCGTGGGTGTAGCTGACCACCCAGTCGTAGACATCCTCCTGGCGCATGACCGTGAAGTAGGGCCCGATGTTATAGATGAACTGGTGCGAGTTGTCGATGTAATTGGCGTTCAGGAAGTTGCCGCCGATCCCGATCCATTCGTTGATCTGGCCGTCCAGGAAGCCTTCCTGGCCAAAATACTTCAGGCCGTTGGCCAGGGCGAACGGGGTATCGTAGTTCATGTCGCGGACGAGCCAGAATCCGCCCTGCACGTTCGGGCCATCGTATCGTCCGCCTGCTCGGAACAAACCCTCGGTGCCGTACCACCCGGTGAAGATGGCGTCGATGTCGACCGCGCGGTACTCCAGCCCCAACTTTCCAAAGGTGCGCTCGGCTGTACCGACTCCGGGATTGTTGGTGCTGACCGAGCGGTAGTCGTGCCAGCCCTGAATGTAGAGGTCGGAGTCGCTGACCGGGATGCTCAAACGGTTGATGACCCGGTTTCCGAAGTTGCCCGCAAACGACGTGTACTCGTAGAAGTTATCGAAGTAGGGGCCGCGCAGGTCTTCAGCCTTCTTGATTCTCTCATCCAGCGAAGTGGCCAGCGAGCCGCCCGCCGGGGCCAGCTCCCTGGCCTTGAGATACCAGTCGCGGGCGGCCATGTAGCCCTCTCGTGACAGGGCGTGGTCACCGCGGGCCACATAAAGGTCGGTCATCTTGTCCTTCAGGCCCAGCGCCTGAGGATTCTCGGCCTGCAGACGGGTCAGCAGCTGCTCGCTGGCGTCGTAGTCGCCGGCCTGGGTATAGAGGTCGGCCAGCATGGCCTGAATCTCGAGATTCTTGGGGTCGAGCTTGGCGGCCTTCTCCAGCATGCGAATTGCGGCTTTGACATCACCGACGTCGTTGTAAACCTTGCCTGCCTCCCAGTAAGGCTTGGGGTCGGAGGCTTTGGCCAGGGCCAGGCGCTCGAGCATTCGGGCTCTCTCCGAGTCGAGATCGTTGCGCCGGTAGAGCTCGGCCAGCTTCTCCATCAGGGCCACGTCGTCAGGCCGCAGCTTGAGCAACTCCTCGCCCGTGATGGCGGCGGCTCGCGGCTGGTCATAGGTGGATTGGAGCTCCATCAGGATCTCTTTCCACTCGGCCTTCTGCGGCTCGAGCTCGCTGAGCTTGCTGAAAATCGTGATGGCGTAGGCAGTGTTGCGGCTGGCCAGCAGGATCTCACCCAGCGCGGAGTAGGCCTCCACCAGGTTGGGGTCGAGCTCGATGGCCTTGCGCAAGGACACGATGGCTGACTCGGTGTACCCCTGCTTGTTCAACTCGATGCCCTTGCGCAGCTCCTCGCGCGCCTGCTGCTCGGCGCTCTGGGTGGCGGCCGGCTCGGGGGACGGAGCAGCCTCGGGAGTCTGTGCCTGCACCGGAGTCACGCTGAGGCCCACCACGCAGATCAGGGCCAGGATACGGCTGGTAAGGTTCACGTTCGCTTGCTCCTCCGATTCGACGGCTGACCTCGACCGGGTAGGTGCCTCGGAATGCGGTCAGGGTCCCTCTCCAGTTTAGCGTTCCCCGCGCATCGGTCTTGACCGTCTGGTTGCCCAGACCGCCGACCGACACTCTGTAGGAGGCGTTGGGGGCCAGGTTGGCCAGCGTGAAGAAGGCCGGACCCGTCCCCTGCAACCGGAAAGAGACCCCCTGATTCGTCAGGCGCCATCCGTCGATATAATGACTCCCCTTGACCAGATACGTTTTCGAAGGGGCTGGATCCTGCAAAAATATTCTATGTTTTGGACCTTCTTCCAGGTGCACGTAGAGGCTATTTCCCTCGACCACAAAGCCAATTACGCCTTGAGAACGGTTCAAGTCCACGGCTTGCTTGACACCATCCAACCGGATCGTCCGGAGCGGGCCCTGGTTGTGCACCACCAGAGAGCCGTCCGCGGCCCGACCGTAGCGCAGCGTGATGAAGTCCTTGACGATGGGCACGTAGTCGGCCGCGAAGATGGGGGCAAAGTCTTGCTTGAGGACATAGTCGAAGGCCGTCTTGAGGCCGTCCAGGCCCGGTTGCTTCTCGGCCAGGTAGAAGTGGAAGTAAGCGTTCATCGGGCGCAGCCGATAGGGCTTCTCGGTCTTCTGGTAATAGTCGACCAGATTTTTCATCCCATCGAAGTCTCTGGTCCAGGAGTGGGTGTAGTAGAAGTCTCCGGCAGCGGTGGTATGATATTGGATGCGGCCTTCCCCGACATCGGAGTAGACCGGGTAGACCCCGGCGATGTAGGGCAGGGTGGAGTCGTAGATCGGGTTGCCCCCGTTCATGTTGGCGATGCCCAGGGCATCGGTCAGGGCCACCGCCTCGGGGGTCGGATTGCACAGTCCTGTCCAGAGCAAGAGCCGGGTCGGCTTCTCGCGAGGCGTGATCAACTGGTTGGTGAAGTCGACCGCGGCCGTGATCTCGCCAGGAATCGAGGGGGGCTTGCGGGCCAGCTTCTTGTCCGGGGTGAGATAATTGTCCCCTTTGACCCAGTCGAACGGGTGGCCGGTGGTGTGGCAGGCCGTGTCCACGTTGGGTAGGGACTGGATGCGGCGGGCTGCATCCAGGTCGCGAGCGTAGTAAGGCTTGGCCCGCTTGAGCATGTCGTCGGAGATGTAGCTGACCGTGAACGGCAGGCTGTACTTCGTGAAAATCTCCCGGTAGAGCATCTCCGAGTTGAGGGTGGAGCGGTCGATGTGGGACATGCCGCCGGCCGCGTCGCCGTCCACGTGGGCCCAGAACAGGCGGCTGCCGTTCAGGGTCGAGAGGTCCGGTTTGGGCAGTTCATCCGTCTGGAAGGCGGCGGCAAAGAAGAGGAAGGGATCGATCTGCCAGGTGGTGGCCTGCGAGCGCTCGGCGGCCGCATACTGAGAGGCGTTGGCGTCGGGCGGCAGGGACTCGGAGCGCAGAGGCTGCGCGACGGGAGCATAGCAGGGGAAGTTGCCCATGGCCACTCCCCCGCGCGAGGAGACTGCCACCACGTCGCTTTCACCGCGGGGGTCCTTGACCTTGAGGTAGGTCTTGCCGGCCGGGTCTTCCAACTTCAGGATCGGCCAGTCCAGCTTGCGGAGGTCCTCGTTGTTCTCGGTCAGGGAGCGCTCGTAGTTGCAGACCCTGGGGTCCATGAAGGTGATCTCGCCGGTCCTGGCCGGGAGGCCCAACTCGGAGTTGCCAGCCCGCACCGCCGACTGGGTGGCCGACGGAGTCAACTTGAACCCGAGAGCCGCCAGCGCCGGCCCGGGGTCGGCCTGCCCTTTCAGCGTGCTGTCCGCGGTCGAGCCGATTCCCCCCATGAGAACGACCTTCCGTCCTGCCTGGATCTGGCGCAACAGCCACTCGTTGTAAGCCTGAGCATTGGGCAGAGAGCCGCCGCTCCACCAGGTCAGGATGCCCCGGTAGGGCTCCATTTCGGCGTCGGCGGGCAGCCCGTCCTCGATGGCCCGATAGTCGACCACCAGGCCCAGGTAGTTCAAGACGGTCTCGCCTTGCTGGTGGAGCGAGTTGACCACCGAGGTCTCCCGGGCCGAACGTTGGTAGAAGCAGAGCACGCGTCGCTTGAGCTCGGTGACCTCGGCCGGGAGGGCCGGTGGCTGAGGAAGGGCCGCCGGCGGGGGAGCGCCCACCTGAGTCGGGGTAACCGCCAGCGAACGCTTCTCGGGCAGCTTCTGGGGCCGGTAGGTGAGCGTCTCCTCCAGGAAGCGCTTGAGGTCGATGTGAAACTGGTTCTCCTTGCCGTCAAAGCGCACGATGTAGTTCTCGAGGGCCAACCCGCCGTAGGGGGTGCGCACGACCACAGCGCTCTCGCCCTCCGTCAGATCGGTCCGTCCCAGGCGCAGGAACACCTTGTCTTCGGGACTTGCGGGCCGGAACAGGAAGTAGTGGGTCAGGTGGGCTTTCTCGAGCCAGGGGATCATGGCCTGATCGCGGCCCTGCTCGGTGATCTTGCTCGGGTCGTTGGTCCAGGTGCCCTTGAACTCGAGGCCAAAGGGGTAGAAGAAGTTGTTGTACTCCTCGCTCAGGAGCCAGCGGTCGAGGCCGTCGTTGAGCTGCTCCTGGAAGGCGCCGTAGTTGCCGAAGACGACCACCTTGCGCCCGGCCACGATCTGGTCGGTGAGCCAGTTGGCATAGGCGGCCGCGTTGCGGGTGGCGGGGCTGCGATACCAGGTGATGATCCCCACATACTGCTTCATGTCCGCCTCGGAGGGCAGGCCGTCCTCGAGGTTGCGGTAGTCCACCGTGTAGCCCAGCTCTTTGAGGGGAGCCGCCAGGAACAGCTTGATCTCGTTGTTGTCCACGCTGGTCCCTTCGGAGCCTTTGAAAAGCCCGAGGAGCCGCCCTCCCGGGGTCAGCCGGTCGGAGACCGCCGCCGGAGCCAGGGCCGAGGAGAGAAAGGCGCCTGGATCGATGCGCAGCGCGTTGTCTTTCCAGATGTAGGACTCGCCCGCCATGGCGCCGTGCGGAGTGCGCACCACCAGGTAGCTGTCCGAGTCGGGCATGTCCTTGCGCCGCACCACCAGGTCGCCCTGGTTGCGCGAGTCGTGTGAGCGGAACAAAAGGTAGTAGGTGGGCTTGACCGCCCCTTTGACGATTTTCTGGTTCTGGCTCACCACCTGCAGCTGCTCGGCGGCCCCGGTGTAAGCGGCCGCGTAGTTGAGGCCGAAGGGCATGAAGAACTCGTTGAGCTCCTCGTTGGTGAGCCAGGTCTTCTCGTCGGTGGTGTGGGCCCCAAAGTTGCCCAGCACGATGACTTTGCGCCCGGCCATGACCTGATCGCGCAGCCAGCGCACATATTCCTGAGGGCGCGCATACTTCGCGGTCTGGTGCCAGCTCAGAACGGCGGCGTACTTCTGCATCTCCTGCGAGGAGGGCAGCGACCTGTCCACGTCGTGGTAAGCCACCTGGTAGCCCAGCTTCTTGAGGACCGCCTCCAGGTGGGCCTTGACCGGCGTCGCGGCGGGGGTCTTGAACTCGCTCCCCTTGTAAACCACCAGCACGGCGCCCTTGTCGGCCGCCCACGCCATCGGGGCCAGGAAAGTCAACAAGAGCAGGAGCACAAACCATTTACGAGCTGTCATCACTGAGCGCACCATCCGTAAAGAATCAGCAGGAAACCGGCCGTGCATTCTGTAGTGTCACGCGGTGAACCTTCCCCGCACCTTTGCAATCCTGATCGGCGCGCTGCTCTGCCTGGCCCCCGCCCAGGCGCGCCCGCCCGGGCGCGAGACCTGGGCTCCCCGGAGCTATGCCGTCTACTACGGCGAGTGGAACGAAGCCCTGGTCGAGCAGGCGCTGGGATTTGAGCTGGTCATCTTGCAGCCCTCGGGGGTGAGCCGCGAGCTGGCCCGGAAGCTGAGGGCCGGGCGCGACGGCCAGAGCGGCACCTCCGACGACGTGAAAGTGCTGGCTTATGTCTCGCTGGGCGAAGACGAAACCCCGCCCCGCGGGCTTGCGCCCGCTGCAGCGCCCGGACCGGTGCACCGCCAGCCGGGCGGCACTCTGGCCCCGGGCCACAACGACTTCCCCACCGCTTACCTGGACGAGGTCAAGCTGCTGCGCGAGAAGGACGGTTTCTTCAAGTTCTCGGCCGACGGCCCGGTGGCCTCGGCCACCGGCCAGGACGGCCTGCCCGACGAGAACGGCGTGTGGGGTAGCTTCTACACCGCTTCGGGAGACCCGGGCTGGCACGAGACCGTGCGCCAGCGCCTGCAGGCCATCGAGCAGAAGCTCGAGGTGGACGGCTTCTTCCTGGACACCCTGGACACCGCCTCGCGCTGGGGCGCCTACCCCTGGATGGAGAAGGACATGGTGGAGCTGGTGGGGGCCGTGCGGGGCTGGCATCCCCGGGCCATCCTGGTGGCCAACCGGGGACTCTCGCTCTTCTACGACCACGCCGAAACCATGCGGCGCAACCTCGACGGAGTGATGTACGAGAGCTTCCTGACCGACTGGGACTGGCAGCGCAAGCAGGCGATCACCCACCCGTTCCTGGACTCGCAACTCCAGATTCTGCGCGACCTTTTGCTGCCCCAGGCCACCCGGCCGGACGGTTTCTTCTTGCTCTTCCTCAACTATCGAGACCCGCTCCAGTCCGACTTCGCCAGCTTTCTCCAGCGCGAGCGGGAGCTGCTCGCCGGCATTCCTCACGCCGCTTCCTGGACGACCCCCGACCTGCAGCGGCTCGAGCCGTTCGCCCTGCCCGCTCCTCCGACAGAACTCCCTGCGCTAGAGGTAGCCGGGGCCGAGGGCACCGAGGCCGGCACCGTGCGTCTGAGCCTGAAAACTCCCCTGGACGCCGCGCTGGAGATCGTCTCCGGCGCCCAGCCCGGTCCGCTTTCACCACGCCTTCGCTTTACCCGCACCGGCGAGACCACGCTGGAGGTCTGGGGCGTGCGCCAGCGGCAGCTCTGGGTTCGCGTGCTGGGTGGATCCACCGCCGGGCCCTTCCGACCGGTCACGGTGACCGGCCCACTGCTGCCGGCGGTGGCCGACCTGCAGGTGCAGGGTCTGGAGCAAAAGGTGCGTTTGAGCTGGAGAGGCGTGCCAAAAGCCACGTATGACGTCTACTCGGGCGAGTCGGCCGACCGGCTCCAACGGGTCGCCAGGGTGACCTTGCCCGAGGCCGTCGTGAAGGGCCTGGTCAACGACCAGACCCGGGCCTTCGCCGTGGCCCAGGTCCAGAACGGCAAGAAGGTAGCGCTCTCGGAGGTGGTCTACGGGGCCGCACGCGACCGGACGCCCCCGCCTTCCCCGGCCGGAGTCCAGGTGGAGGGCAACCGGGTGACCTGGCAGGCCAGCCCGGCCCGGGATCTGGCCGGCTACCGGGTTTACGTCTGGCCGGTGGGTAAAGGTCCTCGCCTCCCCCTGCTGGTCGACCCCGACCAGACCGAGATCGTGGTGGAGCACGTCCAGAGCGCTCTGAGCTATGATGTCTGGGTGACGGCTCGGGACGAAAACGGCAATGAGAGCCGGCCCGCAGGCAGGGCTCGAATGGGCCCCTGACTCAGGCTGGGACTTTGGCGCGAGTCGTCGCGGGCGGGAGAAACACGGTGAACGTCGTCCCCTGGCCGGGCTCGCTCTGAAAGGTGATCGAGCCCTCGTGCTGGCGCACGATGCCGGCGCACACCGCCAGGCCTAACCCCAGTCCCAGGCCCTTGGTGGTAAAGAACGGGTCGAAGATGCGGTCCTGAATCTCGGCCGCGATGCCCGGCCCGCTGTCGATGATCCGGAGCCGCAGACAGGGACCCGGAGTGAAGGGGCAAGCCCCCGAGACCAGGTCGAGCGCGATGCGAATCTGACCACGCCCCCCGATCGCGTCGCGAGCGTTCAGGACCAGGTTGGTCACGACCTGCTCGAGCAGGTCGGTATCCCCGACCACCGGCGGCAAGGACGGCTCGGTCTGCACCGCCAGCTCGACCCCCTCCGGCAACTGGGCCCGCAACCCCGGCTCGAGCCGGAGCAGCCGTTCTCCCAGGTCGATGTCGCGGGGGCGGAGGGTCTGCTGGCGCGCAATGGCCACCAGGGGCCGGGTCAGGCCCTCGGCCTGCCGGGCGGCGTTGGTGAGGAGCTCGAGGTCGCGCTGCTGCTCGGGAGTCAGCCCGCTCTCGGCCAGGAGCTCGGCGCAGCCAACGATGGCCGCGAGCAGCCCCTTCAGGTCGTGCAGCACGCCGGCGGCCAGCATTCCGACCGTGTCCATCTTCTGCATCAAGAAGAGTTGCCGTTGATACCGCTGGGTGATGGCCCGCTCTTCCTCCAGGCGAATGCGGGCCACGGCCCCCGCGAGCTGCCCGCGACGTGCATCAGGTAGTCGAGCTCCTCGGGAGTGGGAGCGCGCACGCCCTCCTCGGCGAATGTTCCCACCCCAAAGGCCCCCAGGACGTAATCGGGCAGGATCAGGGGGAAGTTGATGATGGTGCGGCATTCCAGGGATTCCACGATGCTCTTGTCGGTGCGGGGATCCTCGCGGCCATCCTCAACCACGACAGGACCACGGCCGCTGACGATCTCTTCGAGCATGGCGTCGCCCTTGATCTCCAGGACCGGGGCCTTCTCCCAGGTTTCCTCACCGCGAGTTCCGGCAAAGTCGAGCAGGCGGGCCCGCTTCATGTCGGGGGAATCCACCACGTAGATCCAGGCGTGACGATACCCGGTCGAGCGCTCGACCTCCTCGCGAACCTCCTGCAGAAGCTCGCGGAAGCTCGAGGCCCGCTGCAGGCGACGAGCGAACTCGAGAAGACTGGCGTAATCTGGCTGCATGAAACCGGGCTCACCTTCGTTGGCAGGCCCGGCAGGCCTGCTCCTCGATCCCGCGAACCCCCCCTCCCCATGGCCGACCCCCCCCGAGCCAAGCTCAAGTTCGATACCTCCAGCGACCGTGACAGTCCGCTTCCCTCGCGCTACCAGATCCGGGGCGAGCTGGGACGGGGCGGCATGGGCGTCGTCTATCACGCTTTTGATCGAGAGACCTCCAGCGAGGTGGCCGTCAAGGTCATCAGCGAGGGCGGCTCCAATCAGTCGCTGGCCGAGCGGCTGCGTCGCGAGGCCCGCGAGCTCTCCCACCTGAGCCACGCCAACGTGGTGGGCTACCTGGGCCAGGGCATCCGGGGCGGACGGCAGTACATCGTGCTCGAGTACGTCTCCGGAGGCGATCTGCGCAAGCTGCTCAAGACCCGTCCCCCCCTGGGCACGGTGCTGCGGCTGTTTCACGGCGTGGCTCTGGGGCTTGACTACCTGCACAAGCAGGGTCTCGTGCACCGCGACCTCAAGCCCGAGAACGTCCTGATCGCGGCCGATGGCACCGCCCGTTTGACCGACCTGGGGCTGGTCAAGGCGCTCGAGTCCACCACCCAACTGACCACCGAAGGGGCCATTGTGGGCACCTACTCGTATCTGGCGCCCGAGCAGATCGTCTCGGGCGATCTCACCCCGGCCTCGGACCTCTACGCGCTGGGGGCCTGCCTTTACGAGGCCTGCACCGGTCAGCCCATGTTCGTGGCCAACACCGACTTTGAGATGCTCGAGCAGCACCTGCGCAGCGATCCCATCCCTCCGCGGCAGCACCAGGGCGACCTGCCCGACGATCTGGAGGAGCTGATCCTGGCCCTGGTGTGCAAGCAGCCCGAGGGCCGTCCCCCCGCCAGCGAGGTGGCCCGACGCCTGAATGAGCTGCTTGGACGGCATTCGGTGGAGGAGGTGCTGGCGGCTCCGGTGGCCTTCTCCGAGCCCGAGCCGCAAGGCTGGATTCCCGAGTGGCGCCGGGCCCTGGCCCGCAGGCTGAAGGGGCCCGAGCCGGTTCACCGGGTAGACCCCCTTGCGTTGGAGTGGCAAGCGGGCCAGAGCGGCTTTCCTTCCGCCCTGCTGGTGGGCAACCTGCGCGAGCTGGGACGCGGTTTGGAGGCCCTGGAGGGCAGTCCCGAGCTGGAGCTTCCGCCCCCCTCAGACCGTCTGCGAGTGGCCCTGGACCGGGCCCTGGCCGGCGAGTCCCGGCCCGATCAGCGCGAAGAGCTGGAGAACCTGGGCCACGAGCTGCAGGTCTGGTGCCGCCAGCGTGACGAGATTCTGGAGGAAGCACGCCGGGCAGCGCAAGACCTGGTCGAGCTGCGCCGCGCTCTGAGCGCTCGGGGCAGGTCACTTCTTGCCCAGCTCGAGGCCGGCCTGGAGGCGCTGCGCCAGCGTCCCTGCGATGGGCCGGGGGCGGTTCGGGTGGCCGCTGCCTGGATCGCCCGGCTGGACGAGGCCTGGGCCGGCATGATGAGGCAGGTCGGCTCGTGATCTGGCTGGCCGTCTCCAACTCGAGCGACCCCGCCCTGGGCATCCTGGCCTCGCTGCTGGCCATGACCGTGCTCTGGTATCACCGCAGCCGCTTTGTGCCCTTCTGGCTGCCGGCCGAGGAGTGGCACGCACTGGAGCGACCCGAGGTCGATCCAGCCACCCGGCTCACCGTGGTGGGCCCCGCTGTCGCCGAGCCGGTGCAGACCCCCGAGCCAGAGCCCGAGCCGCTGGCCACCGCCGAGCTGCACAGCCAGCTGCTGGAGATGCAGGGCCAGTTCGAGGCCGCCATGCACGAGTTCACCGCCGCCGCCGAGGCCGAGTGGCAGGCCCTCGAGCACCAGTTGATCGAGCTGCACGCCCGCTACCAGGTGGTGCGGGGCCAACTGGTGGACGTCGCCGGCGAGCCCGGGGAGCTGCCCTCAGAGAGCGCTGCGCCAGTTCGGCATACTCCAGAGCCCTGCCAGGCGCCCGAGGAGCCCCCTCTGGAGCTGAGCGGCTCGGGCTGGAGCGAGCCCGACGCTCAGGGCCTGCGCTCGCGATCCAGCACCGATGATCCGCCCTACTTCGAATACCTGGGGGCCCCGCCTCGCCCCGACGAGCCCGGTTCGCCCGACAATCCCCGTCCCTACTATCGCGAGCGGCGTCCCGCCGGTTTCGTGGAGATCGCCCGGGGAGTGGTGGCCGGCAAGCGCCTCTTGATCACCGACTGCGCCCGCTGGGTGGAGGGAGGGCTGGCGGCCCTGAGCCAGGGAGAGCCGCTGGTCATGGAGCCGGGGGGCAAGCTCTACGGCGCCGCACCAGCCGAGCTGGCGGGGCTGGAGACGGTGCTCTGGACCTTGCCGTCCGAGCTGCGCCAGAAGGTCGAGGTGGTGCTGCTGGCCGACGACCTGGGCGGCCGCACCGACTGGCAGGGTCGCTATCGGGCCGACTCCGAGGGGGGGCTCGTTTCGCACGCGGCCCTCTTCGAGCCGGGCCGTCTCGCCCTGCGGGCTGACCTTCTGAGCCAGCCCCGCAAGCTGGCGAGGGTGTTGCGGTCGGCTCTGGAGGAACGCCCTGACGGCCAGGCCCCCGATGGCTACGGGTGGATCGAGCTGTGACCGGCTGGTTGCTGCTCACGCTGCTGGCCGGCTCGCTGGTCGGCTGGAGGGCCACCCTGAGCCTGCGGGCCCGCTTGCGCGTCTTGCTGTCGGGGGCCGTGGTGGGGGCGCTGGTGGTGCCCCTGGTGCAGCTCCTGGTCGGGACCGGGCCGGGCTGGGCGGCGGCGGCTCGGACATTTCTCGGCTTCCTGGCGCTGCTCTGGCCTGCGGTGGCCGTGCTCTCGCCTCGCCACCGGCTCCGCTTCAGCGTCGCAGACGGTTTTTTGCTGGGCTTCCTGGCTGGCCTGGGATACGATCTCTATGCCCTGGGCCTGGCCGGTGGGGCCGTCAAGCTCGACTGGCTCCCTCTCGTGAAGGGTCAGCCATGGTCGGGCTATGCGTTCGGCTGCGGCCTGGCCGGCCTGGCCCTGGTGGCCGGGCGCCGCTTCTCCCTGGCTCAGGCCGGGGGCTGGGTGTGGGGCCTGGCGGCCCTGGCTGCGGCCACCGTGGATCGAGTGCGGCTCTTGCCGCTCGACCCTCTGGTCTTCCCTTGCCTGGCCCTGGCCCTGGCCTTCGCGCTGGGTGAGCGCGAGCAGCGCTGGCTTCGCCGTTCGCCCGTTTATGCCCAGCTCAAGAGTCTGCCCGACCTGAGCGTGCCGGCCCTGAAGTCGGGCCTCTGGCCTTACCTGAGAGCGGCTCGGCGTCGCCGCCAGGTCATGCTCGAGCGAGCCGAGCTGGTGAAGATGGGCAACACCAGCTTCTTCGCCCTGCCTCGCCAGGAGCGCTGGAGCGCCCCGCCCGATCTCCCCGCCCTCCTTCTTTGCGCCGCCGCCTTCCTGGCGTTGCTGGCCTTCCCCGCCTCGCTGGGCGCGACTCCGCTGGCCACCTGGTTGCCGGCCGCCGGCATCCTGTGGTGCTTTCTACGCCTGCCCGAGCTCGAGCCCGAGGAGGCCGACCGGGTGGCCTGCACCCGGGCCGAGGAGCTGACCGTGAACTGTGCGCTCCTCCTGGTCGTGCTGGCCCTGGTGGCCGGAGTCGGGTGGGCCGGCCCCTTTCCGCCCGCCTTCTCGGTGAGCGCCTATGCCCTGGTGTTTGGGCTGGCTGCCTCCACCCTGACCGGCACCCAGCGGGCCGAGGCGGCCGCTCTGCGCACTCCGGCCGAGCGCCGCATGAACTGGATCCACCGGGGCCTGCTGGCCGCCAAGACGATCCTGGTGGCGCTGGGGTGCGCCTGGCTTTTCTCCGGCTGGAAAGGAATGCTCTCGCCCATCGTGTCCGACAGCCTGCCGCAATGGTCGATCGGCCCCGCCGCCCTGGTGCTGCTGGCCCTGCTGGGGGCAATTGCTGCCGGATTTCTCAATGCCTTGAGCGATCGAATCGAGTCGGCCCTGCAATGACTTGAGCCCATTCCCATGCTATGCTTTCGGTGATGGGAACGACCATACTGCCGCGGCGAGGGGCCGCCCTGATGGCCGTGCTGCTTGCGGTCTTGCTGCTCTTCACCATGATCAAGACGCTGGTGGTGCTCACGCACTCCAAGAGCTACCAGGCCAGGCTCCATTACCAGCAGATGCAGGCCCACTACCTGTGCGAGGCGGCCGTAGCTCAGGCGCGCGCCGAGCTCGACAAGGATCCTGACTGGAACGAGGGATTCAGCGAAGAGAGCCTGCCCGGCATCGACGGCACCTATTCGGTCGGTTTCCACACCGGGCCGGGCCTGTCAGTGGGCGCCAACGATTCGGTCAACAACATGCGCGGCAAGGCCGTGGCTGATGGCCCCAGGGGCGAGGAGACCGTCCCGCCCTTTTCGACCGAGCTGATCGTCACGGCTCGGGTGGGCACCACCGAGCGCCGGGTGCGTGTGCTGCTGCGCAAAGGCGGAACCATACTCCCTTACGCCCTGTCGGCCAGCAACCGGATCAAGCTCAAGGGACCGGCCCGAATCAACGGCATCAAAAGCCGGGCCTCGATGACCCCGACCGATGCCGAGGTGCACTCCAACGCTCCCGGCGGCTCCAACGTGATCACCTGGGAAGCCACCCAGAATTCGGAGGGTCAGTTCACCGGTCGGGCGGAGATCCAGGGGAAGGTCAGCGCCGTCTCGTCCTCGGGAGGGGCCATCAATTTCGGAGGCAATCCGGCCCAGTATTTGGTCACGGGAGGGTTCGAGAGGGGCTCGGCCGCCAAGCCCGTGCCCAACTACGATCTCGATGCCGAGATCGCGGACGCCCAGGGCCTGCCGAGCATTTCCTCCTCGACTGGACCGGGCTCAGGTCCTGTCACGGTCGCCGATTCTCGCTACCGAAACGGCGACCTGAGCCTGAACGGCGACCTGGTGCTCGAGGACGGCAATCTCTACGTGGACGGAAACGTCACCATCAACGGCTCGGTGACCGGAGTCGGGTCGATCTACGCCACCGGGGACATCTCCTTCACGGGAAACGCCAATATTCGCGCCAACGCCCCCGAGAGCGGCATCGCGGTTTACAGCGGTGGCAGAATCCAGCTGGCCAGCATGGATCTCCAACAGTTTCTGGCCGAGCTCGAGGTCGGGCTGGTCGACATGAACACCATGAACGCCAAGCTGGGAGAGCTACGGGATACCTACGACGACCTGGAAGTGAGCGAGCGTGAGGCTCTGCTTGGCGAAGTCAACGTGGCGGCGACGGCGTTTTTCACGCAGCTCAATACTCTCCCCCCCAGCCCCACGCGAGACAGCCTGCTCAAGCGCGTCGAGTACCTGGCCACCGTGACCGGTCCTGGCAATCCGAGCCCGGCCGAGGTGGAGGAGGCGCTCACCTTTGGGCTGCCCCTTCCGGGCCTTCTACTCGCCGTCGTCGGCAATGAGGATTACGATGCCACCGCTCGCCACTTTCTGCCCGGCGGCATCGGACCTCAAGATGAGAGCAGCTTCTTCGGCCTGCTCTACTCCAAGAAGTACGTGCACGTGACCACTCACATCAAGGTGATGGGCGGCATCTGGACCTACAGCGATTCGGCGGCGACCCCGGTGGGAGAGGAAGTCGAGGGCGTCACCGCGCAAAACGGCGACATCTTTCTCTACAACGGCTGCACCCTGACCATGGACGAGGAGTACCTGCGCTCGCAGCGCGGCCCTGACTCGCCGGGCCCTCCCAACGTGGCCGCCTGGGAACAACTTTGAGCCGTCGCGGTCTGACCCTGGTCGA
>CAZWUN010000040.1:0-23822 GCA_964637145.1 uncultured Burkholderiales bacterium | reverse complement strand
CTTGCGCGGACCGGTTGATACGCCCCACGGCTCTGCATTCGACCTCCCCCTGCCCAGAAACTTGAAGTCTCCAGTTGTTCGATTCGACAACTGCCATTGAATCGCTTTCCACTCGTCCACGCCGTTCTTGGAGGGCGAAGAGATTCTCGAGAGCCTACGGCTTGCCGGCCGAGTAAGCCTGCGCCAGCTTCTGGCAGCGCTCGGGGTCGAGCGGCCCCGACCAGTGGCCGCCCTTCTTGATCCAGGAGCCCACGATCAGGGCGTCGGCCGCTCGCAGGCTGTCGAGCTGGTCGGGGGTTACCCCGGAGCCGACCAGCACGGGCAGGCCGGTGGCGGCTTTGACCTCGGCCAGGTCCTCCGGGCGGGTGGGCTGGCCGGTGGAGGTGCCGGTGACGATCAACCCGTCGGCCCCGAAGAACTCGGCTCCGCGGGCGGCTTCGGCCAGGCTCAGGTCGGCGGTCAGGGCGTGGGAGGCGTGTTTTTTCTTGATGTCGGCGTAGATCTGAACGCTCTGGGCCCCGATGGCGCGCCGGTAGCGAAGGAGCGGCCCGGCCTCGGCGCGCTCGAGCAAGCCCTCGTCGGCCACGTGGGCAAAGACGAAGTTCTCCACGCGCACGAACTCGGCTCCGATGGCCAGGGCCACGGCCACCGCCTCGCGGGCCCCCCCGGACAGGATCTGCACGCCCATTCTGAGGCCAGGCACAGCCTGGCGCACGGCCACGCCGATTCGGGTCATCACGGCCACGGTTTCGGGGGGGTGCTGGCCGTGCACGTAGGGAGCGTCGTGCATGTTCTCCAGGATCAGCCCGCCGAAGCCGGCTTCGGCCAGGATGCGGGCTTCCAGCACCGCCTGCTCCACCAATCGCTCCACGCTGTCCTGGGCGCGGGGCGAGCCGGGCAGGGGCAGGGCGTGGACCATGCCGATGAGCACGGGCTCAGTCCTCGATGGCTACCTGCTGGCGGCAGAGGAAGTCCACCAGGTCGTCCACCGATTGCCCGTAGCACACCTTGCGACCGTCCGAGCCCTGGGTCCAGTCGCAGCCGCGCGGAATAGCCACCTTGCGGCCGTCGCTGCTCAGCGTCCAGTCGCCTCCGGGGGGAACGGCCACCTTGCGTCCGTCCGGGCCCTGGGTCCAGGTGTAGCCGTGGGGGATGGCCACCTTACGCCCGTCCGGACCCTCGGTCCAGTCGCCGCCGGAGGGCACGGCCACGCGGCGTCCGTCGCGCCCCTCGGTCCAGGTCCAGCCCTGGGGCACTGCGATGCGGCGACCATCGCGACCCTCGGTCCAGTCTCCTCCGGGGGGGATGGCCACGCGGCGGCCGTCGCGCCCATCGGTCCAGTCCCAGTTGTTGGGCAGGGCCACCTTGCGCCCGTCGCGCCCGTAGGTCACATCGTCCTCGGCCGGGTAGGCCACCCGGCGACCATCGCGTCCCTCGGCCCAGTCCCAGCCCTCGGGCACGGCCACCCGACGGCCATCCGAGCCGTTGCACCAGGTGCCGCGAGCGGCCCCAGCAGTGGCGACCGGCAGTCGAGATGGGCTTTGAAAGGGCATGGCCGCGATACGCATGAGATACTCCCCGGATTTTGGCCCAGTCTATCCCAGTGCATGCCTCAGGGTTTTGTGGGAATGTTACAGGAGCGTCAGACCGGTACCTCGGCCACCGCAATCGGATGGTCGGAGATCTGCACGCCCCGCCCGTCGTGCAGCTTGAAGCCCTCGAACTCGACCGGTCCGGCGGCGTTCCTGGTATTGATAAAGTCGATATGGTGAGCGCGCACCTCGTGGCCGTCCTGGCGCAGCTGGTTGGCCAGCCAGCCGTCCGCCCCCGCATTCAGGTCTCCTCCGCCCACGACCAGTTGTCCCGGCTCAGCCCGGCCTCGGAGTTCCTCGATCACCGTCTGGCGAGCCTCGGTGCGCTGAGCCTCGGTGTAGTTATGGGTGGGCATGTGGGTGTTCCAGAGCAGGGCCTCGCGCCCGTTGGGGAGCTCGACCTCCACGGTCTGCAAGCTGCGGGGCTCTTCTCCGTCTCCCTGGAGAGCCCACTCCTTCAGCTCGTGCAGGCCGCCCCCGCCGTTGAGCAAGACCCGGCTGGAGTGAGTGGTCACCGGCAGGTCGGGGTGCACCAGGGTCAGATTGCCCTGCAGCAGAGTGGTCTGGGAGTAATATCCGTGCATGCCGAGCCCTTCCACCAGCTCGTTCACGTGGCCGGGGGAGACCTCTTGCAGCAGGTAGACGTCGGCCTGCTGCTCCTTCATGGCCCGGATCATCTCATCGAGCTGCGGTCGGGCGCCGTCGGCGTCCCGGCTGCGCTCGTGGTGCAGGTTCCAGGTGACCACCTTGAGGTCGCCGCCCTCTGCCGCCTGCCAGGCCGGTCGGCCCTCGATCAAAGTGACCTGATTCTGGGAGGAATCCAGCCCCTGGACAGCATCCGGCAGGGAAGGGATCCCCTCCAGAATACGCCAGACGTGGGCCCCTTGCACGCCCAGCTCGGGGGAAACGCACAACCCGTGGTCGGTCAGGGCTATGGGAGCGGCCTGAGCGCACACCGGCGCGTGGGCCAGGGCGTAACTGCCGGCTCCGGCAGCCGTGCCCACGACTCCCAGAGCGAGCATCGAGCCCAGTGCCAGCTTGCGCAGGCGGTGGCTCTTGCCCTGAGTTTCTTCCTCGTCCGAGCTCGGCTGGGGCAAGAAGCCATCCTGCGGCTCGGCCTCGGGCGCGGCGTAGCGCACTCCCGGCACACCCCGGTAGGCCGTGTTGCTCTTGATGCTGCCCGCTTCCATCCAGGCTCCAGGATAGCACCCTCGCTGCGGGGACAGGGGAAATCCATGTTACAGGACTGCAAACGATGTTAAGTTCTTCGGCCGGTTCAGGAGGCCATGCCGGAGTGCATGGAGGGACCCGGAGGCTGGGAGCGCACGATGCGGGCTTCGGCTTCGAGCAGCTCCTGCCAGCGCTCCTTGACGCGCCGTGGCGGCATCACCTTGTGGGCCAGGCGCAGGAAGACTTTGTAGTGTCCGTGCTCGGAGGCCCACAGGCTCTTGTAGAGCTTGGCCAGCTCGGGGTCGGGAGCGTGCTCGGAGAGCAGGTGGAAGCGCTCGCACGAGCGGAGCTCGATCAAAGACGAGATCAGCAGGCGGTCGACCAGCTCCTGGCGTCCCTGGCCCAGACGGATTTCCTTGCGCAGGTCGGCGGCATAGCGGTTCTTGTGCAGACGCGAGAGCTCGCCCCCGCGGCGGGCGAGCAGCCGGGTCACGATGGCCAGGTGCTCGGCCTCGTCCTTGGCGATCAGGGTCAGGGTGTTGACCCACTCGTCGGGCGGGTTGGCGTCGGGCCACTGGTTCAGGAGGGACAGAGCATTGCTGGCTGCCTTGCGCTCGAGATGGGCGTGGTCGTTGAGCAGCGCCACCACATCCGAGAAGGCCTGCTCGGCCCACTCGGGAGGGGTCAGCCAGGCCAGGGGGAGGTCGTCAATTTTTCCAGCCATCGAGCCACTCCTGGAAGAGATTGGGATTGAGGGCGGTGAGCGAATCCACCACCCGGTGGGCGGAGGCGAGATCGGAGGCCGACCGGGTCGAGGTCACGGCCACCACCAGCGAGCCGGCTGCCAGGCCCGCTTCCACGCCCTGCGGGGCATCCTCCACCACCAGGCAGCGAGCCGGGGGCAGGCCCAGGGCCCGGGCGGCCAGCGAGAAGACCTGCGGGTGGGGCTTGCCCTCGGTCACGTCGTCGCCCGTCACCAGGGCGTCGAAATGCTCTCGGATGCCCAGCCCGGTCAGCAGGAGCTCCACGTTCTGGCGCGGACCCGAGGAGCCCACCGCCAGCTTGAAGCCGGAGCTGGCCAGCGCCTCGACCAGCTCGCGAGCCCCCGGCAGAGGATGGATGTGCTCGCGCACGTGGGCGCGGAACAGCTCCTCCTTTTCGCCCGCCAGGCTCTCCAGCTCTTGCTCGCTCACCTCGCGGCCCAGCCAGACGGGCAGAATCTGGGCATTGTGCGAGCCGAAGGTGCGCTCGAAGAGCGGCAGCTCGAACGGCACGCCGTGGCGTCGCCCCAGCTCGTTCCAGGCGGCGAAGTGGGACTCGTGCGAGTCCACCAGCACGCCATCCATGTCGAAAATGGCCCCATACTGCATAGCGTCTTTCCTTGCAGGGCGTTTTTCAGGTATTTTTCAGGATCTCCTGGCAGGATATCGCGGCATAAGAGAGCGGAGGGATCTGAATACCATGAACGTCGCCCTGACCGGAGCCACCCCCATTCCCCAGCGCTTCCAGGCGCCCGCCAGCAGCAACCCCGCACCCCAGCAGGCGCCGGCTCCGAAGGATGAGGGCGAGGACAGCGCCCTCATGAAGTTCTACAAGGAGTATCAGACTCCGATCCACGTGGCCGGAGGGGCTCTGCTCGGGGCGGGTATCTCCCGATTGGCCGGCGTTCCCGGGGAGGCCGTGCTCTCGTCCGCCGGTGTTGGCGCTTTCGCCGGCTGGGTGGCCGACAATCCTCGTCGGGCCGCCTGCATGGCCGGTGGGGCCGTGCTGGGCGCCACCATCGCCTCTCTGGCCGGCCTGTCCGGTCCGGCCGTGGTCAGTGCTTCCGGAACCGGCACCTTCGTGGGATGGCTGGTGGGCTGATGCGACCCATCGACCGCACCGACGCCACCGCGCCGCTTCGCCCCAAGAACCGGCCTTCGCAGCCGCCGGGTGGGGAGAAGGAGCCTCAAGACGGAGTGCAGCTCTCGCGCAGCCGCTCCGCCAACGGACGTTTTCGGGTCAAGCGTGGGGACACCAGGCTGAAGACCTTGCGCGAGACCTACGGGCTCGACTTTGCGGCCGGGCTCCCTGGCAACATGCCGCTGGCCATCCTCAGGGCCGCCAGCGGGCTCTCCTTGAGCCAGATGCTCAAGCAGCCGGAGAAGCTCGAAGAGGCCACCGAGAAGGTCAAGAAAGAGAAGACTCTGGTCCGGCTCTATCAGGACAGTCCGGGAGCCGGTGGGGGCTATCCCCCCGAGTCAACCGTGGACACCGACAGTCCGGGAGCTGGCGGGGGTTATCCGCCCTACCAGACCATCGACAGCCCGGGGGCTGGCGGAGGCTATCCTCCCGCCGAGACGGTGGACAGCCCGGGTGCGGGCGGAGGGTATCCGCCTTACCAGAGCGTGCCGCCCTCCAAGGAGCCGGCTAAGGAGCCCGCTAAGGAGCCGGCGCCGGAGCCGGAGCCTCGAAAAGGGCCTTCTGAGCCTCCAAAAAATCCGGCTTGATGGTTAAGGCCTGCTGGTAGCACTCGCAGGCTTCCTCGCGTCGGCCCAGCGCGTCGAGGCAGTTGCCCTTGAGAAAGAGCAGCACCTCGTCGCGGCCGTAGCGGTCGATGGTGCGCTGGAAAAACTGCATGGCCTGCTCGAAGCGCCCGATGCCATAGCTCAGGTGGCCGAGCCAGAACGTCAGGTTGGGGCCGCCGGGGAAGTGGTAGTCGTTCTGCCACGTCCGCTCGAGCAACTCGACCAGGTCGCTGCCCTCGCTGTAGTTGAGCCGGGGCAGCACGCCCGCCAGCTTGTTGGCGCAGGCCGCCAGGGCCTGGGGATCGGCCAGATTCAGCCGCACGAAGGCCGGCAGAGCGGTGCGCCAGCTGTCGCTGCGGTCGCGCACCAGGGCAAACATCTCGTTGGCGGTGTTGACCAGGTTGACCCGATCGAAGCGCTCGCGAAAGGCATAGTCGAGGTGGGGGAATTCGCCCTCGAGGTCGAGGGCGCATACGGTCTGCAGGCTGTCCAGGTAGCGGTGGCTGGTGAGCCACGCTTGCTTGAAGGTGCCCGTGAGGGCCGGGTAGTTGACCAGGTGGGAGAAGGCCCCCTCGTGCAACTGGAAGGGGTGGTCGGGGTAGTGGGTCATGTGCTCCACGCTGGTGAAGGCGCGGTCGGAGCTGAGCATGACCAACCGTCCCAGCTTGCGCAGCCCGCGCAGCATCGCCAGGCTTGCCAGGGGGATGGTGAAGGACCCCCTGGTGACGGTGCCGGCATAGTGCTGCAACAGCTCGGAGAGGTCCGGCTCGGCGTAGCGGGTGGTCGGGTCGATGGCCTGGTAGCTGCGCACCACCTCCACGTCGCGCGCGTCGCGCGGTTGCTGGTTTGGGGTCCTGGGGATCAGCTCCACCAGGCACTCCTCCAGCACGCCGTCCTTGATTCGGAACTCGTCCTGGGCCAGGGAGTCGAAGAGGTAGTTTGCGATCAGCACCAGCGGGTTGGCGAAATGCTCGATGGTCTCCCCGCTGCGGCGCAGCACGAGCCTGGGATCCTCGCCGGCCCGGAAGAGGGCAAAGTCGAAGCGCTGGCCCTGCAGGCGCTCGTGCTGCTCCCAGAACTCCAGGTTGGCCTCGGCCAGGTCGGTCAGCACCAGGCGGAAGCGCAGGTTGCGGGTGGTCGGGAAGTAGGCCAGCTTGCGCTCCAGCTCGCGGGCCAGGTAGAAGGACAGTCGCCCGGTGCCCGTTCCCACCTCGAGCAGGGTCAGCGGCTCGTCGGGGTGCTCCAGCGGCCGGTCCAGCAGCAGAGCCAGGATCAGGTCGGCGTAGGCTTCGGCGATGACGGTGCTGTTGGTCACGTAGTAGGGGGTTCGCTCGTTCCAGGCCTGCACCCCGAGGCTACGGTAGTGGTTCTCCTGCAGTCGCCAGAGATCGCACTGCGACAAAGAGACAGCCGTCATTGCACGCTCAGGGCCCCCGACCATCCGGTCGAGGGCTCGCCTTTCAAAGTAGTGGGGTCCACCGCCCAGGCCCGGGCCATGGCCAGCACGCTGGACTCGTCGGGATAGGTCAGATCCGACCGTTGAAAGTAGCTCGGATCCTCAGCTTCGTCGCAGGTCTCGTCGAAGAAGGCCGGCAGGCTCTGCTCGGCCTCGGTCGCATGTCCGAGCCGCCAGAGCGTGGTGCCGATCTCGCCCAGGTAGGCGTAGGCCCGCACGATGGTGCCCTCCTCGGTGCGAGCCCAGGCGAACAGCCCCTGGCCAGGGTCGCTGGCGAAGTAGCACACCTTGTGGGCCCGCTGGCTGAGCGTCTCCAGGAAGAGCAGCAGCGGGTCGGACTGAACTTCGGCCTCGGGGTCCGGGTAGGGCAGCCCCACAGCCAGGGTCCACCCCTCCAGGCGAGGGGTGACGAACACGCGGCCGGGCGTCTGAGAAAGGCCCTCTTGCCAGGAGACCGGTCGCACCTGGCGCAGGCCCATCTCGCACAAGAGCAACTCGGGCTCGCAGGCTGCCGCCAGCCAGGCGCAGGGTGGGTGCAAGGGCGTCGGCTCTTGCTCGATGGGGCTCCCCTCAGCCGGACGGGCCGCCAGGCTCAAGAGCAGGAGACCCAGCCGGAGCGGATCGGCCTCCACGGACTGCCCCTCCACCGTCAGCGTGCTGCCGTTGGACTGGCACACCAGGCACGGCTCAGCGGGATCGGCCGCAAACGTGCTGGGAGCCTTGCCCCCCTTGAGCGCTTTGAGCACGGCCTTGCCCAGGTCGGCGGGGTAGGGTCGGGGACCCAGGCTGAACACCGGCTCGCAGCTGGCGAAGCTGCCCGGTGACGTGCGCCGGCGGGCTACCACCGCGGTCTGGTCGGGACGCGGGTAGACCAGGCACTGCTGCTCTTTCGGGCCGAACAGCCGCTCAAACATGCCCCCCCTTTCGGGCCGGCGCCCGGGGGGCCTTCTGACTCAATGGCCCTCTGAGGGCTTCTCTCCGACCAGTTGGACGTGAGGGTACGGGATGCCGATGCCGGCTCCACCGAGAGCCTCGTAGACGCGCATTCCGAGCTCGCTGCGAATGCTCAGCCACTGCTCCGACTTCTCGGTCCAGGTTCGCAGCGTGAAGTCCAGCGAACTGGCGCCGAAGCCCATGAAGATGGCCGAGGGGGCGGGCTCGGAGACAAGGTCTGGGATTTCCCGGGCTACCGCCTCCAGCAACTGGACCACATGGCGTGGATTGCTGCCGTACTCGACCCCCACGCTGATCTCGATGCGGCGCAGCGTGTCCCGGAGGGTCCAGTTGGTCACCCGTCCGGAGATCAGGTCGCCGTTGGGAATGATCACCTCCGAGCCATCCCAGCCCGTGAGAATGCTGGCGCGCAGGCCGATCTGACGGAGGTTTCCCTGGTCGGGACCGATCTGCACGACATCTCCTAGCTTGACAGGGCGCTCGAAGAGCAGGATGAGCCCTGAGACGAAGTTGTTCACGATGCTCTGAAGACCCAGGCCGAGGCCGACTCCGAAGGCCCCGGCCAGCACCGTAAATTTGCTCACGTCCACCCCGAGAGCCGCCACTCCCAGGAGGAAACCGAGCAGCAGGACGGCATAGTGGGCCACGGTCGAGAGCGCGTAGGGGATGCCGCGCGGAAGCTCGACGCGGGTGTAGACGTCTTCCTCGAGCACGAAGCGAACCAGGCGCGAGAGGGCCAGAGCCAGCCAGACGGCCAGCCCGAAGGCCAGCAACTCACCCAGCGTCAGGCCCAGTTGGCCGATTCCGAAGCGGGCCGTCAGCACCTTCCGCGCTCCCTGCCAGAGCGGACCAAGCAGCGTCAGGGATTCCAAGGTAAGGGTCAGCCACAGAATCGATACCAGCAGGCTGAGTGCACGCGTCATTCGGAAGCGCAGGGAGCGGCGATGGTGCCGGACCACCCCCAGCAGGTTGAGCGGATGGGAGCGTAGCGCGAACAGGATGACCCCGTCGAAGATCTGGATGGCGGCGTAGAGCACCACGGCCAGATAGGCACCCTGCAGGACGGTGTCGCCGATCAGGTAGCCCAGGCCCGAGAATCCCAGGGCCGCGGCTACCAGGGCCAGGCCGAAAGCCAGGGTGGCTAAGAGACAGATCCCTCTCAGGGAGCTCCGCCAGGGGGAGTGCTCCGTGTCACGATGTGGGTTCAGGAACCAGATCAGAAAGAGGATTCCCACCAGCATCTCGCTCATGAACAGCAGGCGCGGCACAGCCTGCATGGCCGGTACGACAAGCCGAAGCAGGCCAACGAAGTAGAAGAGCACCAGGGCATACAGGATCGGTAGCAGGGAAGAGCTGATCAGCCGGCGCAGCAGAAGCAAGGTTGGGATCAGGGCCACGGCTCCGAGCAGCGCGCGCATCATAGTGGGCGCCTGCGGGTAAAGGCTGAGCCAGCTAGCCAGCACCACGGACAGGAGCAGTGCGGTCGCTACCGGAGCCCTGAATACCTCTGTGGCGTGACTCAGGGCCGGATCGGCGGCCACCCAGGGCTCCGCCCGCCGGCCCGCCCAGCTCAAGAGCAAGACGGCCACTCCGAAGACAAGCCCGTGGATGAGGAAGCTGCCCGACTTTCTGCGAGCGTATGCGTCTAGCTCGGTCAACTGGGTCTCGAGCGAGGCCCGAGTGTCCACCAGGTTGAGCTGACCGAGGAGCTCCGGGCTCCATATCGGTGGAGAGTCAGGCTCCAGAATTCGGTAGACCGTGTCGGTCCGGGCTTGAGCCAGGCTGCTCAGGACCGTGGCGACACGGGCATCCTGCTCGCTGACGCTGTTGAGTCGAGTGAGCACTCCGTCGCGCTGCTCATCCGCCAGCCGCCCGTACTGCCTCAGTTCGGTCAGCATCAGATCGATTCGTTCCAGGATTGCCTCGGGAGCTCGCTCTCGCGTGGCCCGACGGCGGTGCTCGCGCCAGGTATCGCCCAGTGCGTCCAGCTGGAAAGACAGCTCGCTCAGTTGCGAAGCCCGCTGAGTCAGGCTGCGCTTCCAGGCGGCCAGTCCAGCAGCCAGCTCGCGCCAGCCCGCCTCGGAAGTCCGCAGAGATTCGAGCGTGGGCTGGCTGGTGAAGAGTCGGGACGTCTCCTCCAGGCGGGCGTCGATCTGTTTGATCAACTCGGGCAACCTGGCGTCGATCAGTGGACTGACCGGATCATTCTGAAGTTGCACTTCAAAGGTTCGCACAGTGGCCAGTTCCTGATCCAGCGCGTTGGTGATCTCGGCCAGCGGCACCGCGCTTGGGGTCTCCACTGCGCTTGGGGTCTGCGCGGGCATCGGGGACGGGGCGACCGGTGAGGGAGGCTGGGCCGCCAGGGGACCTGCCAGACCGAGCACCATCAGGCAGGTCAGCGCGAGTCGAATTGCGGGCGCTCGTGTCAGACGTATCGGGACTCTCAACCGCACGGCAGATCCTGAGCCGGCGATTGGGATGGTCATGGGAAGAGTTCTCCGTTCCGTTGGGGTCACCCCATTATGGCCGCGGATTACGGCGGGGGGAATGTCAAAATGCGCAGAGCGCCTTTGGCAGCACGAATGGCTATCAGATGCCATTTGTCGGAGGGCTTCGAAGGAGCTCTGAGAAAGGGGTGAGGATGCGCCTGCGTCTCTCCCCCGAAGAGCAAGCCGAGATCGAACAGACCATCGACGAATCCGCCGGTCCAACGAGCTCGTTTCTGATCCTGATGGTGCTGTCCACCCTGATCGCCAGCTACGGCTTGCTCTCGAACTCGACGGCCACCGTGATCGGCGCCATGATCGTGGCTCCCCTGATGGGCCCCATTCTGGGGCTGGCGTTGTCGCTGGTGCAGGGCCGCATGGACCGCTTCGGCAGGGCCCTGCAGGCCGAGATCATCGGGGTGGCCATGTGCGTTCTGACCGCCATGCTGGTGGCCTTTCTGGCCGGTCCCGAGAACATCGACTACGCTCAGAGCGAGATCGCCGCGCGCACTCGTCCGACTCTTTACGATATGATGGTAGGCCTGGCGGCGGGGATGGCCGGGGGCTACGCTTCAGCCAACCGGCGCGTGGTCAGCTCGATTGCCGGAGTCGCCATCGCGGTGGCGCTGGTTCCACCTCTCTCGGTGACCGGGCTGGGACTGGCCGGAGTGTGGAACGGCAACGCCTCCTGGAGCATTCCGATCGGCAGCTTCATGCTCTTTCTTGCCAACTTCCTGACCATTGAGCTGGCCTCGGCCGTGGTCTTCGCCCTGGCAGGCCTGGGCAGTTTGCGCCACGTGGCCCGCTCGAAGGGCTTGCTGGGAGGCCTCTGGGTTCAGCTGGGTCTACTCACGGTCACGCTGGTGCTGCTTTCTGGACAACTCGACGCAGTGATGCAGCAGCGACGGCTCGAGCGCCAGGCGCGGGAGCTCTTGCAGAGGGAGTTGGCCCTCATTCCCGGGGTGGGCCTGGAGACTCTCGAGGTCGTGCGCTCTGGCCAGCGCGTCGTGGTCAAGCTCTTCGTGCGCTCCCCCGAAGAGATCCCGGCCAGTCAGGTGGCCCGCTTGCAGGAGCTGCTTGGAGCTGCCTTGCCGGGAGAGGTGGAGCTCGTCCTGGGAACCATTCTCTCGACCTACTACTCATCGCAGGGAAGACTGTACACCCAGGTGCACCAGCCGCCCTCGCCCGAGGAGCAGCTGCTGCAGGACCTGCACCGCTCGGTGGTGACGGCGTTGGCAGGTTTCCCTGGGGCAGATCTGGTCTCGTTTCGACGCCTGGAGGGCCCTGCTGGCGTGATTCGAGCCCTGGTCACGGTGCGCAGCGCTTATGAGTTCGATTCTCAACTGGTGGACCGCCTGCAGAACGCGACCGCAGCCTTGCTGAAGCGACCCGAGAAGCTGGAGTTGACCGTACGCACCGTTCTGAGCCGCGACTTCACATCCGCGGGGCCGGTCGAGCCGGAAGGAGAGCGACTCGATCCGGAGCGGCTCCGGCGCCGCGACCTCAGACGTCTGCTGGATGCAGAGCTGACGGCTCTGGTCGCCGAGGTTCCGGGGAGCTTGCTGGTTCGGGTCTCGCTCGTGCTGGCCCCTCCGCCCGCGTCGGACGGGTCGCCCGGTCCCACCCCGGTGCCCCTGGACGGGCCAGCTGATGTGGCTCCTGGCGAGTTGCTGCAGGTGGACGCTATCGTGCGTACCCAGCGTCCGCTGAGCGCCCTTCAGGTGGGTGCGTGGCAAGAGACCCTGAGCCAGCGGCTGGGCCTTCCTGTTGCTCTCAAGGTCGATAATCGGCTGGGAGCCACGGTCACTCCTCCCTGAGCCTTCCAGGGGGAATTCTCTGAGCAGAGCGAATCCGGCTCGTATGAAGCGTTTGACGATTTTCCTGTTGCTCATGACCGGTCTGGCGGGGGCCCAGATCGGCGGCTACTTTGAGCTGAGCCCCACCCCCTCGACAGTCTGGGAAGGCGATTCCTTCGAGGTGGAGGCCAAGCTCGAGATGGCCGCTCGCGAGGAATTGAAGCTGCACGTCAGCGCCGATCATCTCAGTATCTCAACGCGCGAGCTGGTCATCCCCAAAGGCGAGAAATCGGCCGTGTTCACGGTGACGGCCCCGCTCTTGCCTGTGAACTACAACCAGCGTCCTCAGTCCTACACCGGACGATTCATTGTCAGCAACCGCAAAACCGAGCACGAACGCTACGTGACCATTACGCCTCGCAACTATCCCAACCCCAATCCCATCAGATGAACAAAGTCGCATCAACGTTTCCGATTTGTTTCAGACCCCGCTGGTAGGCTGAAGCTCCAACCCGGGAAAGACGCAAACATGCGCGCAGCTCGGGTGGGCTGGAGGCATTTGTGGGGACGATCACCGACTTCAGGCATGCCATGCCTGGGGCGCAGCAGCTTTCTGCGCCCCTGCCAGCCGCCAACGCGGCTCCGACCACTCCCGAGCGCGTCGGCGCGCGCCCCGGACCCCTGGATGACGTAGAGCTGAGCGCTCCCGTCAACCCCTACGCGGACATCGCCAGGAAGAGTGCCGCTGTGCGGGTGGACACCTGGAAGACGGGCCCCAACGATTCGGTAGAGGGCATTCTCACCAGTCAGGGCTACACCCTCGAAGAGATCCATCGCAAGGATTCCCAGGGGCGCTCGCTGATTCAGCGCGTGGCCGGGGTCAACGAGCTGGCCGACCCCAACCTGGTGCGGCCGGGCCAGAGCCTGGTCGTGCCGGTGAAAGACCAGCCTCAGCCGCAGGGCAACGGCGCGGCTCCTCAGAGTGCGCCGGCACAGGCGAACGCCGACGGCTCCACCCGGGTGACGGTCGATGCATGGGGCAAGGGCCCCAACGATTCGGTCGAGCGCATCCTGGTCAACCAGGGCTACAGCCTGCGAGAAATCCACACCAGGGACCGTGACGGCAAGAGCATGCTCGACCGCGTGGCCGGGGAGAACGGGCTGGAGAGCCCAGACTCGATCCGGGAGGGACGCGAGCTGGTGGTGCCTTCCAAGCACCGTCAGGAGCGCGGCGAGCAGGAGCAGCGCCGTGAGCAGCCGGCGCGCGAGCCTGACGCGAGGCCGACCAACGAGGGCACCAGGGTGGCCGAGCCGGTCAACGAGGCTCCCAGGCCAACCGTGGCCGAGCCGGTCAACGAGGCTCCCAAGCCAACCGTGGCCGAGCCGGTCAACGAGGCTCCCAGGCCTCCCGCCGATGGCGAAGCCACTCTGGAGATGGGCCTGATGCTCGATGGCGTGCGCCAGAATCGCCTCACCCGCGACGAGTTCAAAGCCCTCAACGGGGCGGCCAACCGCTATGAGGAGATGCGGGCAGCCTACGGCCAAGACGGATTCTCTCCTGATGAGTTGCGCGACCTGGGTCGTTACGAGGAGCAGTATGGCAAGATGTATGCGCGATTCTTCGAGCACGATCGCTCGCGCATTCGCATCGAGGCCAACCAGACCGACGATCCCCGCGTTCAGCAGCGCTTGCGCCTCACCGAGGAGGGGGCAGTGCTCTACGACCGTTACAAGGCCGGCGAGATCACCCTCGACGACGCCGCCGGACTGCTCATGATTCAGCGCAGCCAGGCTCGCGAGCTTGGACGGACGGAGGGAGGACTGTGATGAATGTTCTGGCCGCTTTACCCACCCGCGCCAATCTGCAGGGTGCACCCCCGCCCGGAGCCCGCCCCTCGCTGGTGGCTCCCGACCTGGTCGACCTGAGCCAGCTGCCCCGGGCGGAAACCTGCGAGAGCGAGCCCGTCTGCAAGCTCTCCCCCTGCAAGAAAGCGGTGGTTTCCGTGTGTCTGGTCGTCAGTGGGCTGACCGGTCTGGGGGCCGCCGTGCCGGCCTTCGCTGCTCAGGTCGCTCAACAGACCCAACAGGTAGACGACTTCAAGGTGGTGGTCGTGCCCCACGGCACCCCCCGGGTCGATCTGATCGCCCAGACGGAAAGGGGTCCCAACGACGAGGTGACCCACGTTCCCTATTCGGAGGTGGGGGTCTACCTCGGTGACGGGCTCTTCCACGACTCCAACGGCAACCTGTCCTACCTGCCTACCGATGCCCGAGGCTGGACGCCGGCCCTGAGCGAGTTTCAGCGCGTGGATGTGGAGGTCAACAACGGACGCGACAAAGCGGTGTCCCGTTTCGGCAATACGGTTCACTTCACCGAAGGGTCCACCAGGCGGCACGTTTTCACCGACCAGGGTGAGCACATCGAGCAGTTGAGCCGGCGCGCGAAGGCCGAGTTCGACCGCAGCGACGAGCAGATCCGGGTGAGCAGCGAGAACGCGAGTTACACCGTCACCCGCGGCGAGGGTGGCACGCTGACCATCGCTCAGCCCGGCAAGGACGACATCGTGCTGTATCCAGGCATCACTCAGACCCGCATCGGGCAGGGGGAGCGCCTGATCGGCCGGGTGACCGTCCACGACGAGGGCCGCATGACCGTGGAGGGCCAGCGCGGCAAGTCCGAGGTCATGCGCTCGGCGGGAGGAGGCGTGCTGCAGGTGGATGGCCGCCAGGACTACCGCCTCTCGCGCGAAGCCGACGGCACGCTGCACATCCAGAAGCCGGGTGGAGACCACCGCATGCGGGTGGACAATCCCGAAAAGCTTCAACTTGCCCAGGAGCGCTATCAAGCCATCGTCGCTCACCTCGAGGCCCGCGAGCCGGGCTACACCCAGAGGCATCCGGTCATCATGGCCATTCTGGAGTACGCTGCCCACAACCCGGACATCCTGGACGGCGAGGAGGAGGCTCAGGCCTTCTTGCAGGCCGGCACGCAGCTCACCAACGTCGGGGGTGCGGCCGTCTCGGGAGTGGCCATGATCAAGGGGGCCACCGCCCTCAGTCTGGCCGAGCGAGCCCACGCACTGGGCTCAGCCGCCCTGGCCGCCAAAGCCGGGGCCGAGGCCGCTGCCAGGGCCGGCAATCTGGCCCAGGCCGCGGGACTGGCTGGCGAGGCCCGGGCCCTTGGGGAGCAGGCACGCAGCATCGGGGCCGAGGCCATGCAGACCGGCAAGGGAGCTCAGAACGCCGCCAAGGTCGCGCAGGTCATGCTGGGCGTGGCCGCCACCCTGGAGATCGTGGACGGCGGCTGGGGAATCCACGAAGGAGCCTCCAACCGCTCGCTGGTGGAGGGCGCCATCGCCGTCACCGAGGCCCGCATGCAGGAGTTGAGGGGCACTCTCACAGGCTCCGAGCTCGAGCGGGCTACCGAGGACTACTCCAAGGTCATGAGCACTCTGGATCAGCTCAATAAGAACGCCAAGAAGCAGGTGCGCGTGGGCGGCCTGAAGGTCGGCTGCGGAAGTTTGCTGCTGGTTTCAGCCCTGATGGGGCCCAAGGCCCCGGTGGCCCTGGGAGCGGTGGGCATCGCCTGCACCGCCGGCACCTCGGTCTACGAGCATTGGGATAAGCTCGAGAGCTTCTTCGACAAGGACGCGCCGTCACGTCCCACCCTGATCGATATCTTGCCCGACGACGAGATCGTGCTCAAGCTCGACGACGGAACACCGCTGAAGATCAAGCGCGACTGAGGGTTTTCCTGGCTGGGGCCGCCATCACATTGCGGTTGCTGCGCGCTATCCGAATGCAGCTGCCGCGCGGGCGGCGTGGAAGGCCTGCACCATCGTGTGGGCCGCCTTTTCCAGGTCGTGCAGGCCTGTCTCGAGGTAGGTATCGTCCTCCTTGACGAAAGCCAGTTTCATCTTCTCGAGAGCGGCCAGGGTTTCGACCAGTCCCGATTCGGTCAGCTCGAGACCCTGGTGCAGGGCTTCGCGTGCCTCTTCCGGAGCCAGGCTCACCATTTCGCGCTGTTGCACCAGGTCGGCGCGGTGCTGGCGGGAGCGCTGCTCGACCTCGTCCAACACCGCCAGCAACCCGTCGGCGTCCAGTTGGTCCTGCCGCCAGGCCTGCAAGGCGCGGGCCACCTCCACGTAGTTGTCGGTGACCTCGGCGCCTTTGGGTCCACCGCCTTCCAGCCCCTCGGCGTTGACTGCCGCAAAGGAGGACCTCTCGGGATCGTCGACCGCGGCCGGCAAATTCCGCCCGCACTTGGAGCAGCGCTCGGTGCCCCGCTCGTTGTCCTGGCTGCAAAAGATGCAGCTCACGCGCCCCATGGCCTGGATGTGCTCCATGGCCTGATTGTGGGCCTCCAGCATCAAGTCGTTGGCCGCTCGAGCCAGCTCCAGGCCCCGGGAGAACTCGGCCCCGGTTGGCTCTTCCTGAGAGAATTCGCCGACCATGACCTCGACCGCTTCGAGATGGCTCTGAAAGGCCGACACAATCTGTCGATAAATCGGATCATCGGCCCGCGCCACGCCCTTTTCCGCCTGATCGGCCAGGGTGGCCAGCTCGAACTGAACGAAACCGGCCACCTGGGAAAGGACGCCGAGGACGTCCTCCGAGGTGGCCTGCCCTTCCTGGTAGGCGCTCCAGACCCGGCGAATGGTCGCCAGAGCCGGTGACTCATAGTTTTGCAAGGCGAGTCTAGAAGTGCATGAACCGAGCCGCGCAGCCGCAGCCCGAACCCTGATAGAAGTTCCCCCCGTAGGAGGGGACGAAGCCCGGGTTGTACGTGCCCCAGCTGGTCTGACCCCAGGCGTTACCGGCAGTGTGCTGCCCGACTTGAGCCCCGCTCCAGGTGTTGCCCATCACCGCGTCCTGACGGAAGCCCCAGTAATTCATATCGGTCTGGTTGGCATAGTAGTTGCCCGTGAAGAAGTTGCCGCCCGCATTGGCGTTCGTGTAGCCGTGATTGCCGGTGTTGGTGTAGGTCTGGTTGTAGTTGCCGAAGAAATCCCGGCTGGCGTGACCGGTCTCGATGCCGTCGCCGAAGAATCGCCCGTAGCCCGCCTGCGAGCCGAACATGTTGTTGTTGGAGTAGTCCGCCCCGGCGTAGACGCCGCGCTGGGTGTTCAGGCCGATCTCGGCGCCCTGGTGGCCCCAGCCGAACGGCCCGCCGCCGTACTGCTGCGAACGAAGGCCGAAGTCGAAGTCGAGCTTGCCGTCCCGGTTGGCGTCCCCGAGCCCGATTCGGAAGTTGCCGTCGTTAAAGATCGTAAATCCGCCGCCCGCCATGGTGAGACCCTCCTCATGTTGACTTCTCTCTCTTTGTATGAAGTATCCCGCGCGATCGGTCCAAAGTCAGGGTCTGAATGTTAAAAAATCATTGCCAAACGGACAGATTGTCGTTGCTCGGCTCGAGCAAGATGGTAACAGCCTGTCCATGACTCGGGGCCCGCCCTGAGGCTATTCTGCGGGCATGCGTATCCAGGACACGTTTGCCTCTCTCGTTCAACGCCACGTGGCCCCGCGGTCTGCCGCTCTGGTGCCCTCCCAGGACACGGTGGAGCTGGCCTCTGTCACTCCCGAGAAGGAGGAGGTCATCCGCTCGATGATTCGGCGCGCACCCGACGAGCTCTCTCGCGAGCGCGTGGTGGAGGCCCTGGCCGCCTATCCGCTGGAGGCGCTCGAGCGAGTGCAGGCCTACGGCACGCGCATCGAGGTTTACGACTTCGCGGCGGGTGACGCGGTACCGAGCTACCTGCCCACTCTGTCCAGTCCGGACACTCTGGGAGCCTATAACACGAAGGCCAACGTCCTTGGCTTCGACCGCTCCAACCTGACCCCGTTCGCGGTGCTGCACGAGTTTGCCCACGCCCTGGACATGTCCATGGGAGAGCCGAGCCGGGCCCCCGAATGGCGCGGTGCCCACGCCCTGGCTGCCAACACCAACCAGGTCGTGCGCGACTACGCCAAGCAAGACCCTTCCGAATACCTGGCCGAGAGCGTGGCCGCTTATCTGATCCCGGACGAGGCCCTGGTGCCCCTGATCGAGCGCGGATTGGCGGAGGAGCGCGGTCTGGGAGGTCTGGACGAGCGTCAGTACTGGCAGATGCACCAGAACTTCTGTCACGGTCGGCTCGAGCGCGTGGACGGCGAGGGCTACCGTCTGGTGCGCGAGCTGCTCGAGGAGGATGAGGTGCCCGCGGTGGCTCCGCTACCGGCCATGAACGAGGCCCAGTGGAACGAGTTCCTGGTCAGCTCTCCTCGGCCCGAGGGGCGCTGAGCACTCCCAGCGTCACCTCGCTGAGCGGTTCCATCAAGACAACCCCTTCCGAGCCCAGCAGAAAGAAGCCCACCGCGCGCCCGAGCAGACGCCCGGCGCACATCCCCGTGCTCATCCGCCAGGCGGCCGCAAAGGGGGATCGAGTCAGCAGCGTGGCCGCCGTGATCGAGAGGAACTGGAACAGCGGCACCAGCCAACCGGCGAAGAACAGCGGCCCGAGCCAGTCGACCAGGAAGCCGGCCACCAGCGGCGTGCGAAAGCCCCGGGTGGCCGGGGTGAGCAGGATGGCCACCAGGATTCCCGCCTTGAAACCGTGAGCGTAAAGGGGCTGCGCCAGACTGGGGTGCACACCCGACAGCAGGTAAAGGGCGTTGGAAACCGACAGGGCATACAGCGTCAGCCCCACCAGCAGACCGGCCAGCACCAGGTGCTGAGCCAGCCACACCATCTGGCCGAGTCGTCCGGGCGGGAGCTCCCAGGGAGTGGGGATGCGAGGCACCAGCGGATCGGCCCGCCAGGCCAGAGCGAAGGCCAGAGCCGACCAGAGCGCGGCCGTGCCCAACTGCCCGTAAGCGAATTTGACTGCGCTGGGCGCCAGGTAACCCGGCTGTGCGTAGGTGTGCAGGCTGATCAATATCGCCAGGATACCCAGCGTCCCCGCCACGCGTAGCAACCAGCGCCACTCGGTGCCTTCGGGCTCATCGCGGTCGGCCGCCACGGTGGGACCGAACAGGGTCTGGGGCAGCAGCACCGCCAGGCCACCGATGAAGAGCAGCACCAGGAACAGGTCGACCCCGGCCGTGAGGAAGACGGCCATGTGCGGCCCGGCCCCGCCGATGAGCGACTTGAGCAAGCTCTCGGTCACAACGCGCAGCAACGCCTGGAAGATCAGTCCCCCCAGCAGGGCCACCACCAGCCCCAGCAGCACGATGAGGATCAGGTTGGCGCGTTTGTCGTTCACGGTGTCAGCGTCTCGACCGGCCGCGGCGTGGGCTCGTCTTCGGTCAACCCGCGCAGCCCGTACTGGGCATAGAGCTGCATCCAGCCAAACAACATGCTGATCGAGATGAGCACCATCAAGACGAAGAGGCGCGAGCGCATGAACATCCCCGGCCAACTCCCCAGCCCCGGCGGGAACGGATTCAGCCCGATGCCCAGGCCCAGGAGCAGCAGCATTCCCAGCCCGATCAGGTCAGCGATCACAGGGTTTGCGAATTCGGGCGAGTCGGGCCGGTTCCCTCCGAGTTACTTGAGCCAGTCGAGGAAAAACTGCCACACCATCCCGTCCGAGTCAACGCAGATCTCGAGGTGGAGGTCGGAGTAAGTCCACACCGTTCCCTGGTAGAATTGCCCCACGGAACGGTGGCAAACCGAGTCCGGTCGGCCCAGGACTGCGGTAACCCTGTCCTGAGGGTCCCCTTGACGAAGCAGCACCGACCCACTCCGCTCCAGCTGGTAGCCTGACAGGCTGGTCACCAGGCCGTTCCGCGAGGTAGCACTGACCTGCTCGATGTCCGACGTCCGGGGGTCGCCCAATTCGTAGAAATGTCGGGTCGGCGTGATCCCGGGATGCATTTCGTAAGGAAGTCCCAACCCCACGAGGTCGGTTCCTGGCATTCCAAGATAGACCTCGCGGATGGTCAGGACCTCCTGGGGAATTCTCAGATCAGGGCGACGAGCCGGCTTGTGCATGCGAGCGTACTCCTGCTCAGCCCGTTCGCGGTTGATCCGAGCCAGACGCCGGCCCACTGCATCCCAATCGCGAAGGTAGTAGGTGTGTGGCCCGGACCCGCGCACGAGCACGCCCGGGTGATAGTGATAGCAGGCATCCGCACTCCATCCAAGCTGCTCGGGTCCCAACTGAGTCCGGACTTCTGACGCGCTGCTAGCCTGGCTCAGAATCTCACGACCCCGGGACTCGACGGTTGGTCCCGCGACGAAGACCACTCTTCCCCCCTTTGCGTCCAGGCCGACATGGGCTTTGAGATGAACCGATTTACCTGGCTGGGTCAGGCAGGGCGGGTTCTCGTAGTTCAGCCACCACCCGATCTCGGGCATCGTATGCAACGATTCCTCAAAGAGTGGATACCCCGAGCCCTCCGATACGGGACTGCCGAGCACCCGCCGAACCTGGTCGTCCGTCATTCCCACGCCGACTCGTCCCACTGTGAGGCTCCGGTTATTCTCTGATCGACCAGGCGTCAAGCCTATCACGGCTACGAGACAAAGAGTGAGGAGCACCCAGAGAAGATTGAGTCGACCGCGCCAGAGCATCCTCGGAGTCTAGCACTCAACTGTGGCAAACTCTTGGCACGTCGAGGGGGCCAGGGCTGTTTGACCGACCGACTGGCCAAGACTCGTCGACTCGCCGAAGACCCCAAACTTGTGATGCGTCTGCTCATAATCCCACGCCGGATGGCACGCCAAGTTCCTTCGTCAATGCCCCTGCCAGCACAGGCAGGACTCTCTTCAGGTCTCTCCAATATATTGTAGTGTAAAATTTCTAGTTTACACTACAGGATGGTAGAGCATGTTTTTGAGAAAGAGCGGTCGCCGGTTCCTCCTGTTGCACTCTTATCGCGAGGGTGGAAGTCGTGTGTGCCAACTGGTTTTGCACCGATTTGACGGGGTGGGCGGCCTTATGGAGGCGCTTGCGCCTCGGGGGTGGAGGGCGCTTCGGGACAAGGTTGAAGGCCAGTTTCCCCAACTGACGGCCGATTGGGATGGGCTGCGCAGCAAGCTGGGCCAGCTGAGTGGGCGGCTCCAGGGACCTCATGATGCCGAGAGCTCGGCGGGGCCAGGAGGGACAGACCCGGCGGGGCAGCTTGTGGGGTCATTTCCGGCGCGGCCCCCAGTGGGGTCGGGCCGAGCGGGGCGACGAAAACGGAGCAAGGAAGGAACCGCACCCCTGGAGCCCGAGTCCCTGGAGCCCGAGCCCCTGGAGTCCGAGGAGGAAAGAGCTCTCGTGCTTCGGCGTGCGATACGAAGATTGCGCCGGCTGGTGAGCGAGGCGGAGGCTGAGGTCTTGCGACTGGCCGGGTCCGACCTTCAGCTCCTGGGAGAGCAGCTTGCCGCAGTGGCGCCGGTAGAGGCAGAAGGCGTCGAGAGCGAGCTGGCTGCTTCGAAGGCCCTCGAGAAGGAAGATGGGAAGGCGGCCCGCGCGAGGCTGCGCCGGGCTCAGAGGCTTCGACCCTGGGATGGAGGGCTGTGGAGGCTGGAGGCTGAGCTTCTGGCCCGCCACGGACGCTGGAAAGGGGCTGAGAAGGCCTACCGGGAGGCGGCTCGGCTCGACTTTCACCGTCTCCCCCCGAATCGGCGGGTGTTTCGGGTCGACGAGCCGGAGGTGCGTCCCTATCTGCAAGATCTGGAAGGGCTGGCGCTGGCTCTGGAGCGGAGAGGCCTTTCGGACCAGGCCTGCGAGGTTCTCAAAGAGCGGGCTCGCGTTTGTCCGGAGCCGGCCTCTCGCGAGGCGCTGGGAGCGGCTCTCCACCGGCTCGGCCGGTTCGAGCAAGCGCGCGAGCAGTTTCGCAGGCTTCCCGATCGTGACTGGAGGCGGCACTACCATGAGGCGGCTACCTGGCTCGAGCAAGGCGCAGCCCTGTCGGGACTCGAGGTATTGCTACGGGCGATCGCGCGCAACGACTGGCCTGCCTGTACCCTGCTTCCCCGGATGCGAGGAGGGCCCAGAGTCTCTCCGCCTGACTCTCACTATTGGGAGCAGTTCGGTGAGCTGTGGAGTGAGGAAGCCAGGACCTTCCTTCGCGCGGTGCGCGAGGACCGAGTCGTTCGCTTCCGAATGACAGAGCTGGGGAAGTACCGCCACCGCGTGCGCAAGGTGATGCCGCCCGGACTGATGAGATCGGTCGCTCGACGGGCGTTGGCTCGAATCGGGGCCGAGACTGGTGGCGAGCTTTAGAGCGTCCGGCGCTGAGCCAGTTGCCCCTTGTCCACGAAGTCGAACAGGATGTCGTGCAGCTTGGCCACGCTGGCCGCGTTCAGGTTCTGCTGGGGGCTGACCATGGCGTGAGGCACGCCTTCCGAACTCCCGAATCGGTACCATCCGTAGTTGCTCGAACGGCGGTCCAGCCAGGTCGCCACGCGGTTGGTGCCGCACAATTTATCGCCATCAGTGGTGATCACCTGGACCGGGCAGTTGACCTTCTGAACGGCATGCCCGACCAGACGCATGGCTCGGGCCTGGCCCAGCGAGCCCTGCGTGTGCGGCGTGGAGTCGTTGGGCTCGAACTCATTCTTGTTGTAAGGGATGTTATTGAGCACCAGTCGCCCGAAAAGGCCAAAGGTGCATCGGTCGAGCACGTCCGAGATGGCGAACATGATGCCGTGGGGCAGATCCCCTCCCAGATAGGGGGCCATAGCGGCCACCCCGGCCAGGTTGTGGCGCTCGGCCATCCGCAGCGCCACGTTGCCTCCACCCGAGAGCCCGATGGCGTGGACGGGGGCACCCAGGCTGGCGGCCCGGGCGTATGTTTCGTCGATGAAGCGGTCCCAGGCTCCCGGCTGGCCCATGCGGGGGATCCGCACTCCGGACGGGGTTCCGTCCGGTGCCATGTAGCCGTGCCCGGGCATGCGCGGGGCAAAGACATTGTAGCCGGCGTCGTGAAAACGCCCGGCCAACTCGCGGAACTGCCAGGGTCCGGCGCTGTAGCCGTGGAGCATCACCACCGTGCCCCTGGCCGCGCCCGACGACTTCAGGAACATTGTCTCGTAGCCGGGCTGCAGGGTCATTCCCTCGGCGTCGGCAGTGTGCACCAGAGCCTCGTCGTCACGAACCAGCGCTTCGATCGGCGCCGGGCCTTGAGTTGCCGAGGAGCGCGACGGGAAGCCTGCTCCAGGGAATCGGACGGGGGTTAACTGCATAATCGTATTGTGTTGCCGAGGCCTGAAAGGGGACTCAAATCGGGGTCAGATCCTCCAAAAGGCGTTCCAGCATCTGCTCTTCGTGCACGGCCTTGAGCGCCTGCTTCATGGCCGGCCGAAGCTCAGGGTCCCAACAGGCTTCCACGGGAATTCCCAGCAAGGTCGAGCCGCCGTGGCACTCGCGTCGATAGTCGGCGGTCGAATAGCGCCAGGGGCGGGCGAGCGGGAGCCTGAAGACTCGATTGGCGATGCGCAGGCCGGCCCAGTCGAAGTCGCCGTGGTAATGAAGCTCTCCCAGCATCTCCAGGAGAATCAGGGCCGCCGAGCGAGGCTGGCCTTCCACGCAGATCAGGGGGCGACAGTCGGGGCCCAGGCGGTCGGCGGCAGAGGCCAGCACCATCGGGTTCTCGCACACGAAAACCGGCAGAGAGGCGAGCCTGGGGGGGCGACGCAACAGCTGGCGCAAGCTGATGCGATAGGGCTCACCCGCCCGAGCGTGAAGGCGAAGGGCCTGATCGGTGATGCCCTGGCCCTCGGCCACAAGATTCAAGGTCAGCACCGGAGCGCTCAGCTCGTCGCAGAGAACTCCCACGTGAGCCCAGGCGGTACGTCGGTCCAGGGTTGGCTCGCAGGGGTCCAGGCCGCCCAGGGAAGCCGCCATTCTGACGGCCAGGCCGCCCAGAGGGCGGTGCAGGTCGAATCC
>CAZWUN010000039.1:0-23850 GCA_964637145.1 uncultured Burkholderiales bacterium | reverse complement strand
GAACTCTGGTGGAGACATCACCAGCCGGGAGGACGGTCACGAGCACCTACAGCGGGGACGGCAAGCTGTTGAGCACCAGCGTTCCGGGTCTTGCGCCCGTGGAGCGCCAGTATGACACCCGCGGAAGGCTGTCACAGGTGATCGAGGGGAGCGGGGCAGGGGCGCGATCTACCGGGTTCTTCTACGGAGCCGATGGTTATCTCGAGCGTGTCACTGACGCTGCTAACCGAACAGTAGTCATCACTCGTGATGCGGACGGGCGAGTGTTGAGCACACAGCTGCCTGACGGTCGTGTGGTTTCCGCGACCTACGACAACAACAGCAACCTGCTTACGCTGACTCCGCCGGGCAGGCCAGCGCATTCTTTCAGCTATGATAGCCGCAACCAGGCAACGCAGTATGTGCCGCCCTCGGTGACGCCTGGTGGGCCGACCAGCTATGTGTGGAACGCGGACATGCAGCCTACTACGACCACGAGATCTGACGGGGAAGTCGTCACGAGCGGGTACGACCTGGCGGGCAGGCTGTCTACTCTGACCATTCCGCGCGGCTTGTTCGGCTACGCGTACGAACCGACCGGGAAGCTGGCCAGCGTGACCGGGCCGGGTGGATCATCGCGTAGCTACGGCTACCAGGGGTCGCTGCTATCGAGCCTGACCTCAGGCGGGCCGGTCTCGGGCTCGGTCGCCTGGACCTTCGACAGCAACTACCGGGCCACGGGCCGAACCGTGAGCGGGGCCAACGGCATTTCCTTCGGGTACGATGCGGATGACCTAGCGACGGCCGTCGGACCGCTGACCTTGGTTCGCAACGCTCAGAACGGTCTTCTGACTGGAACCACGCTGGGCAGCGTGACCGACGCGCTGACTTACTCGACCTTCGCGGAGGTCTCGGGCTACACGGCTTCGGCTGGGGCGAGCCAGCTTTACAGTGAGAGCTACGTGCGTGACAACCTGGGCCGCATCACCCAGCGAACAGAGGTCCTACAGGGCACAACGACGACATGGGGTTACACGTACGACACCGCTGGCCGGCTGGTGAGCGTGACGCGCAATGGGGCGCCTTTCGAGAGCTACACCTTCGACGCGAACGACAACCGGCTGACCAAGACGACGTCCGCCGGGACGACCACCTTTGCGCACGATGACCAGGACCGGCTGCTTTCGGCCGTGGGACCGGCCGGCGCGCAGAGTTGGATGTACGATGGAAACGGGGACCTGCTGCAGCGCAACGACAGCTCGGGCCAAACTACGTTTGACTACGAGACCGGCGGCCAGCTTCTGAGTCTGACAAAGCCCAACGCTGACATCGTGAGTTACGGACTGGATGCAGGGAACAAGCGGGCCGTAAAGCGCGTGAACAGCGTCGTGCAGCGGCAGTGGCTGTATGCTGGAGGTCTGCTGCCCATTGCGGAGTACGATGCCGGCGGCAATTTGGTCGCCACGTTCAACGGAGGCTTCATGGTGAAGAACGGCACGGCCTATCGGTTGCTACGGGACCATCTGGGCTCTGTACGCTTGGTGGTTGACGCGAGCACTGGGATTGTTGTGCAGCGCTTGAGCTACGGTCCCTGGGGCGAGGTGCTCGAGGATTCCAACCCTGGATTCCAGCCGTTCGGGTACGCGGGTGGGCTGTACGACCCCGATACAGGCCTAGTGCGCTTCGGGTCGCGCGACTACGACCCCAGTGTCGGGCGTTGGACCTGCAAGGACCCCATCGGGCTAGAATCTGGTCCCAACGTTTACTCTTATGCCAACAACAATCCGGTTAACTTTGTGGATCCGAGCGGTCTTTACGCCAAGGTCACAGTGAATGGAAACAATGTGACGATTGAACTTCCAATGGCCTACTGGAGTAGTGATGGTATGACTCAGGCAGAGATTGACGAAGCGGCTGCCAAATTCAACCAGGGTATAAAGGACATATGGGAGGGGAAACACGGCAAGTATAACGTAACCATAGTTATAATAATGAAAAATAAAAATGATTGTAAAAACGATAAAAAAATCAATTATATCGAGCTGCGGAAAGGAACGGGAACATCGGAGTCGGCCAGAGGTGTCGGAAATAGGCACAAATGGTATGCTGGCCAATCAGCATTGACGGGCGCACATGAGGCTGGGCATTTGATGGGATTAAAGGACGGCTATGTGGTAATAAATGGACTCGCAGTGGCAACTGCCGACAGGTATATAGGCGACATCATGGGCCCGTACAAGAACAACCCAGATGTGGTGCCTACTGCCAGCGACCTAGATATCCAGGACATTGTAGACTACTGGCAGAGCAACGACACCCAGGAAATACTTCGAAGTTGGGATGAGTAGTTCGATTGTCGTACTCGAACGACATCTGGAGGCAGTGCCAAATGCTAAAAGCGTCTTGCGGAGTTTTTTGGATATTCTTGCTCACTCTCACGGCACTGGGAGGGACTTGTCGAGCCGAAGAAGCTCTGATAGTAGTGAACAGCGCTTATAGTTGCAGTGTCCAGTTACCAGATGACTTTTTCGTCAAAAAAGCCGAGGGCGAGGACTTCCACGTTTACACGGTTTTCCACGGTTCGGATGCATATCTTGGTATATATGTCGGCACTCACCCAAACTTCCCCGTCGAGAGAGTGGAGAACGCGAAAGTTTCCGTGCTCGATTTTCGCCTACATGCGTTAACCAAAGACGAGGCCGAATACCACAAAGCCGGGAATTCTGTTTCAGAAATACAAATTATTTCATGGTGGAATGACGGAAGGCTGGCCCATCGCGAATTGCTGGCATACTTGCGAAATGCTGAGAATGTCTGGACTCCAACTTATATCCATGCTTGGATACCGGCAACACTTCCGGAGTCTAGAATCGCAACAGCTGATCAAATTCTATTTTCTGTAAAGGTCAGGCCAGTAAAATGAACCCGGATCAGGTCGGTGCTTCCCGCCCCTCCGACTTGTACAGAAGCTTGATTGTTGGCATCGGGAGTCGTGCTCGAAGTTTACTCTGGCCTGCCGTCCAAACCAAAATCGTAACTGCCTGTCTCCGAAAGGGACGTTTCGGAGACAGGTCTGTCTCTCTCCGGCCTGCTCGCACCCCCCGTGCTAGCGCTGGACAATCTCCCAATCCAGCCCAACTGGGGAATGAACGGTTGCCTCGAGTTCAAGGATGACAATTTCACTCGACTCCACCCGCTTTACGTGGTTTAATGCGCTTTCGAAGGACCGTGGCAAGCAGCTGAGACAGGAACGAGCCCAGAGGGAATCCGCCTCTCCCTTGAGAATCCTTCAGCACCCGGGGAGGTGCTGCCATGTCCAAGCGAATCCTGATCCTGCTCTTCATCCCGCTGGTGCTCTTGCTGTTGCTCTTCGCCGGGCTGCAGCTTTGGTTCCTGAGCTACAAGGTGGCCGACCCGGCCCTGGCCGAGCAGGTCTTCCAGCGCTCGGCGGCCTCCATCGAGGAACGAAACCAGCGGGTCGACAAAGCCGAGACCAACGGCGCGCTCTACCTGAAGGACCCCAAGGTGGTGGCTCGCTGCACCGCCCTGGCCGACGCCAAGAAGCGCAAGCCAGCCGACTTCAAAGCTTTCGAGGCCGGCCTTCCAGAGCTCGAGAAGGAGCTGGCCAAGCCTGACTTCCTCTTCAAAGTCGAGCGCGACCGGCTCGACTCCGGCCCCGATCCCGTCGTGCTGCGCGGCCTGGTCGGCTCGCTGGCCGAGTATTCCAAGCACCTGGCGAGCCAGGGGAAGACCTCGCAGGCGGTCAATCTCTCCCTGCTCAACCTCGAGCTGGCCAGCAAAGTGATGCAGCAGGGCTCGGTGGTGACCGTCATGGTCGGGGTGGGGCTCGAGCGCACGGCCGCCGAGCCGCTCTTCGAGCTGCTCCGGAGTGGCAAGCTCAAAGCCGAGGACTGCCAGGAGATCGAGCGGCGCGTCCAGGCACTGAAGCTCTCCCCGGAAGTCTGGTTGGCCCGGGCCGACGAAGAGTATGTCGGCTTTCTCGACTTCACGGCCAGCGGCAAGGTGGGCCCTTCGTCCTCGAGCTCGGTGCAGCAGCTCCTCATCATGACTCCGGGCTTCGTGGCCCGCGAGCGGCGTATCTACCAGCGTCTCTATCTGCGCGACCGCGAGTCGATCGAAAAGATGAAGAGCTTTCAGGCGGGTGGGGGAGAGGTGCAGGCCCTGGGCGTGAACGAGCACGCCTTCCTGGTGGCCACCCTGTATCCGGCCTTCGACCGCGCCCAACTGCAGTTCGCCCGGGCCCTGACCGAGCTCTCGGCTCTGCAGGTGATGGCCCGGCTCGAGCTCGAGCGCATCCAGAGCAAGAAGTATCCAGCTGCCCTGCCGGGAGAGGCGCGCGACTTCCTGGCCGAGGACGGTAGGTTCGTCTACGAGTCGAGCGGCAAGAGTTATCGCTTGAAGTCGGGTTACGCCGGCAAGGAGATCGAGGCGAAGTCGCTGCAGTTTCGATAGGAACCGGGTGCTTGATCGCGTAGCAGCCTGCTATGTCATGGCATTCCGGCTTTCAGCTCAAGGTTGTGGAAGGGCCCGGTGAGGGCCACGTTTACCATCTGCGCGCACCCATCATCCTGGTCGGGCGGGCCCGCCCCGACGACGATGAGAGCGCGCCCGGCTGGGTTTTCCTGCGCGACCCGGCCGTTTCGCGCCAGCACGGCAACCTGCGCTTTGACGAGGACAACAAGTGCTATGTCTACCTGCACCGCTCGGGCACCAACCTGAGCTGGCTCAACGACGAGCCGGTGACCGAGGCCCCCCTCAAGGCGGGAGACGTGCTCAAGATCGGGCCCATTCGTTTGCAGGTCGAGGTGGCCGACCCGGCCACGGCTCCCGAGCCGACCGCCAAACCAGCCCCGCTGCCCACCGCGCCCACCACCGTGGACGCCGGGAAGCCCGCTCCCAAGACCCTGCAACTGCGGGTGGGCTTCGGGTTTCGCCTGGAGGTGGAGGCCGGCCCCGAGCAGGGCACCTCGCACGAACTGACCGGGCTTTTTCTCAGCGTGGGGCGCAACTCGATCCAGCCGCCTCCCACCGAGGGCGAGCCCAATCCGCGCCAGTTCGACCAGTTGATCGAGCTCTCCGACCCGGGCGTGAAGCCCAACCACGTGGTGTTGCGCTGGCGCGAGACCGACAAAGCCTACGGGCTGTTCCGCCATCCCGAGGCGCCTCCGGTGCGGGTCTACCGCTCTCAAGACGGGCTCGATTGGGAGGCCTGGTTGATCGATCAGAGCGCCGTGCTGCGCCAGGGCGACCGGCTGGTGCTGGGAGGCACCACCCTGCGCCTGACCTTCAGGGAAGAAAAGGGCGAGCGCAAAATCAGTCTTTAGAGCGCCGGCTCAGGGCCAGCAAGACCGCCCCGACGCCGGTGACGGCCAGTCCCCCCAGGGCTACCCACATCGGCAGGGCCTCGCGCAGCAAGAACCCGACGCCCACTCCCATGATGAGCAAGCCGACGACCAGCACCATGTGCGCTACCTTCCGACGATTGCGCTGGCGGGCGATCTTCTGCTCGGCCTCCCTGGCCGCCTCGCGCACCTCTTGCAAGAGGCTGTCTTCGCTCAGAAAGAAGGTTTTTTCATCGATCGGCTCACCGCACTTGCGACAGGTGGTGGCGACGTCCAGAACGGGCTCCTGACACTTGGGGCATCGGTTCATGGGCAAGCAGTTCCCCTCCGGGTGTAGGGATGCCTTCCTGGGTACAGAAGTCTGACCCGGGATGCTGACGGAGATCTACGACAACAAAGCCCCTGGTCTTCCTCCTCGCTATCAGGTTCTGGGCGAGCTGGGCCGGGGCGGCATGGCCGTGGTCTACCACGCTTTCGACACCGCCGCCAAACGGGCGGTGGCCATCAAGTTCCTGCCGCCCACCGATGACGAGAACGCTCTCAAGCGCTTTCGCCGCGAGGCCTCCGACCTGGCCGCGGTCTTCCATCCCAACATCGTCGACTTTTACTCGCTGGGCGAGTTCGAGGGGCGCGAGTACATCGAGATGGAGTTCGTGGGGGGCGGCAGCCTGGCCGACTTCCTGCGCGCCAACAAGCCGCTGCCAGACATCTTGACCATGTTCCTGGGCGTCTGCGACGGTCTCGAGCACATCCACAACCGCGGCCTCGTGCATCGCGACATCAAGCCCGCCAACGTGCTGATCTCGTCGGAAGGAGTTCCCAAGCTGGCCGACCTGGGGCTGGCCAAACGGCTCGAGGGGCGCAGCCAGATCACCCAGAACGGCGCCATCGTCGGCACCTGCTCCTACCTTGCCCCCGAGCAGCTGATGTCGGTCGAGGTGGGTCCTCGGGCAGACCTCTACGCGCTGGGAGTGGCCCTGTTCGAAGCGGTAACCGGTCGGCATCCCTTTACGGCCGACAACCAGATGGCCATGATGCGAGCTCACCTGCAGGAGAAGCCCGTCCTGGCAAGCTCTCTGCGGCCCGGCCTGCCGCGCGGGCTGGATTCGCTGCTGGCCCGCCTGCTCGAGAAGAATCCCGATCTCCGTCCCGCCACCGCCGCCAAGGTGCGAGCCGAGTTGCAGGCCTGCTTGAGCGAGCTTTCCATGAAGGGTGGAGGCGCCGCTCACTCTCTGCAGGGGCGAGGCGAGGACCTCGAGCGCCTGTCTGCCCTCTGCCTCGAGGGCAAGCCCATCGGAGTGCTGCTCCTGGCGCCATCCGAGGTAGGTCGCAGCCGGCTCTTGCGCGAGCTGGGCGTGCATCTGCGCGCCCAGGGGATGACTGTGCACGAGCTGGGGCCGGGTGACACCATCGCCCATCTTCTGACCGCGCTGGGCCAGCGGGCCGAGCGCCCCACCGAGCCGACCAGCCTGGCCGCCGCCCTGCGCCGGGGTCTGGGCTCGAAGACGGTATTGCTGGCCGACGACTTCGAGCGGCTCGACTCGCTCACTCAGGATACCCTCGAGCGCCTGGCCCGGCTCACTCCGCCGGCCGGCTCGGGGTGGATCCTCTCGGCCACCCAGGCCCAGGCTTACGGCTTCCCTCACGGCCCCGGCTGCGCTCGGGTGGAGATGATGGCCCTGGCCAACGCCGACCTGGCCGCCCTGGCCCGGCTCGAGCTGAAGGCCGAGCCGGGGAGAACTCTGGAAGAGTGGCTCATCCCGCGCACCGGCGGCTCGCCCCGCCTGCTCAAACTACTGCTCTTCACGCTTCGCTCGGGCGACCTTATCGAGCGCCGCGACGGACGCATCGAGGCCGTCGATCCGGCTCGTCTGCCGGCCAACCTCAACGAGGCGTTGCTCACCGCCATCGAGTCGCTGCCCGAGGATCCGCGCACCCTGATGCGCACCGCCTGCCTGCTGGAGGAGCCTTTCGCGTTCGAGCTGCTGGCCCGAGCCAGCGGACTGAGCGAGGAGAAGTGCGACGAGGCGGCCCAGCTGCTGCAAGACAGCGGCCTGCTCGAGGAGGGCCGCAAGGAGCGCTTCCGGGTGGGTCCTCAGGGAGTTCGCCAGCGCCTGGCCTCCAGTCTATCCGATCGCATTCGCCGTCGCATGCACGCCCGCGCCGCCGAGGCCCTGCAAGAGCTGGGAGGCAACGCGGGTCAGCGGGGGCGACAGCTGGCCCTGGCCGGCCAGAACGACGAGGCCGTCCCGCTTCTGCTCGAAGGCGCCCGGTTGGCCCACGAGCAGGGGCTCTATGCCGAGGCCCTGGAGCTGTGGGAGGCGGCCGCCACCTGCGGCCAGTCGGTGGGGGTGGAGCGAGCCCGCACCCTGATGGCCATGGGGCGGCTCGAGGATGCCGAGCGCCAGTTGCAGTCGGAAAGCTCGCCGGCCGCCCAACTGGCCCTGGTCGACCTGCGCATCGCCCGCCAGCAGTGGGAAGACGCCTTCACCCTGTGCAAGCAAGCCGGCACGGCCGAGAAGGCAGGCTTTGACCTTCGCCTGGCCACGGTGCTGGCCCACCAGGGGAACCGGGCCGAGGCCATCGCGGCCTTCGAGCAGGCCCTGCCCGGTGTGGATCTCAAAGAGCGGCTCAAGCTGGCCCGTCTCTATCTGGCCCAGGGCGACGCCGCCCGGGCCAGCACGACGGTGGCTCCACTGCTCGAGCGTCCCGAGTTGCGGGTGGAGGCGCTGGAGCTGCAGGCCGAGGCTCTGCAGGCCCAGGGGCGCGGCCAGGCGGCCCGCGAGCGCCTGCAGGACGCCGCCGCCCTGGCCGCCGAGTCGGGCCACGGCGAGCGCGAGGCCCGGGTGCGCTTGCGGCTCGCCGCCCAGCTGCAGGCCGAGGGCGACCTGACCGGGGCGGCGGCGGCCTGCGAGCAAGCCACCGCCCTCTTGCGCCCTGGGGGCGAGAGCGCCGCCCTGGTGGAAGCCCTGGATCAGCTCGGGCGGGTGCGCCAGGCTCAGGGCCAGCCTCGCGAGGCCGAGAAACTCTTTACCGAAAGCGTGCAGGTCAGCGACGTCACCGCCGAAGCCGAGGCCCAGGCGCGGGCGCGGCTCAGTCTGGGGCGCTTCCAGCTCGAGGGCGGCAAGTCCGGTCCGGCGGTTGACTCGCTCAAGGAGGCGGCCAGGTTGGCCGAGTCCTCGGCCAGCCGCCAGTTGCTGGCGGAGACCCTGGCCGAGTTGTCCTCGGCTCACCGCCAGGGTGGGGCAGGGGAGGACAGTCTGGAGGCGGCCGAGCGGGCCGTCCAGGAGGCCCGCAGAGCGGGCTCGTTGGAAGCTCTGGGGCTGGCCCTGGTGGCCCTGGGCGAGGTCAGCGTGGACAAGCAGCGCTGGAAGAGCGCCCAGGAGGCGCTTCAGGAGGCGCGCGGGCTGGTTCCTTCCAACCACCGTGTTCTGCAGGCTCGCATGTTGGAGGCCTTCGCCCGCCTGCACGAGCTGGGCGCCAGAGCCGAGTATCCCGGTCTGAGCCAGGCCGAGGCTGATCGCTTCCGCAGCATCGCCCGGGGGCTGCGCGAGCGGGAGAAGCCGGCGGCGGCTCCGGCCGCGACCCGCCCGATGCCTAACCTGACAGGAGCGCTCTCGAACTCGGCGGTCACCACGGTGATCGCCTCCGGGGCTCGCAAAGTGCTGCCCTGGATCGGCGGTGCGGCCTTGCTGGCTGCGCTGGTGGTGCTGGGCATCTTCCTCATGCGCCCTCGCCAGGGCATGATCGAGGTGGCTTCCGATCCTCCCGGGGCCACGGTGCTGGTGGGCAAGACCCGGCACGTGGCACCCTGCTCGCTCGAGCTCAAGCCGGGTGACTACAAGGTCAAGGTGCACCAACAGGGCTTCAAGGCCCACGAGGAAACGGTACAGCTCAAAGCCGGCCAGACTTTCAAGCTGGTGGCCAGGCTCGAGCCGGCCTCGGGCGCCGTGGTGCTGGGCAGCAATCCCAAAGGCGCAAAGGTGTTCGTGGAAGGCAAGGAGCGCGGGGTGACCCCGCTCGAGCTGAAGGGCCTTCCGCCCAAGAAGCTGACCCTGAAGATGGTCAAGAAGGGCTACAAAGACTACAAGGGTTCGCTCGACGTGGTGGCGGGCAAGACCAGCAATCTGAGCTTTGCGCTTGAGAAGCTGCCCCCGCCCCCGCCGCCCCCTCCGCCTCCGCGGCAGTATTATGAGCCGGAGCCCTACTACCCGCCGAGCCGGCCCAGCTCGGGCTATCGGCCTGCGCCGGCGCCGCCTCGCTACGTGCCGCCCGCTCCGGCGCCTTACTACCCGCCGCCCCCGCCGGTTTACTATCCACCCCCGCCTCCGCCTCCACACGTGGAGGTGGGGGTGCCGGATACCCCGGTGCGAGTGCGGGTCACCTTACCGCGGTTCTGAGCAGATTGACCAACCTTGCCTGGTCAACTACCATGGAATGGTGAAGCAGGTCAATGTCTACGAAGCCAAGACCCACCTGTCCAGGCTCCTCCAGGAGGCAATCGAGGGCGAGGAAATCATCATCGCTCGCGACGGCAAGCCGCTGGTTCGTCTGGTGCCCGTCGAGCAAGCCGCTCCGCGTCCTCTGCTCGGGCTGATGAAGGGAATCTGGACCGCCGACGACTTCGATGCTCCTCTGGATGACTTTGCTGACTACCGGTGAGTCGCTACCTACTCGATACCCACGCGTTTCTCTGACCGAGCCCGTCGAGTGCTACCTTAGCCTGGCCCCGGTCTGGGAGCTGGCGATCAAGCTCGGCCTGGGCAAGCTCACTCTACCAGGTACCCGATACGGCATCGACCGAATCTGGTGATCAATCCTCGGGCCGCTCGCCAGCCGGGGCCATCTTGACGAGCCTGGGCTGAAAGCGGGCCACCCGCTCCACCAGGTCCTCCTGGCTGGCCATCACCTCGTGGATGTCCTTGTAGACCATGGGCACCTCGTCGAGCCCGGCCGAGATCAGCGTGACGCCCTTCTCGTCGAGGTAGCGCTGCACGTCCTTCCAGTTGAAGGTCTTGAGGGCCTGGGTGCGCGACATCACGCGCCCGGCGCCGTGAGAGGCTGAGAGCAGCGACTCCTCGTTGCCCTTGCCGCGCACCACGAAGGCGGGGGAAGCCATCGAGCCGGGGATCACGCCCAGCACTCCCTTGCCGGCCGGGGTGGCTCCTTTGCGGTGCACGATCACGAGCTTTCCAAGGTGCTCCTCTTTCCAGGCAAAATTGTGGTGGTTCTCGATGCTGGCCAGGGCGTCCACCCCCAGGGCTCGGGCGATCTCGCGGTGGATCACCTCGTGATTGGCGGCGGCGTATTTCCCCATGAGCTCCATGGCGGCCCAGTATTCCTGGCCAGACTCGTCGTCGAGATCGAGCCAGGCCAGGCGGGCCAGCTCGGGTGGCAGCTCGGGATGCAGATCCTTGGCCAGCTTGGAGTAGAAGGCGGCCACCTCGGCTCCCGAACCGCGGCTGCCGCTGTGGGAAAGCAGCGCCAGGTACTTGCCTGGCGTCAGTCCCAGATCGGGATGATCCAGCGTCAGGACGCCGTACTCCACGAAGTGGTTGCCCGAGCCGCTCGTGCCCAGCTGGTTGTGGGCCTTGCGCTTGAGCTTGTGGGTCAGGGGGGTGACCGCCCAGTCTTCCTGCATCACGGGATGCTCGCGCGGCTTCTTGAACTCGGCCCCCACCCCGAAACGGGTCTCGTTCTCGAGCACCCGGATGAGCCGGCTGCGGTCCTTCTCCAGGGCCTCCACAGGCAGATCTAGCACCGACAGGCGCATGCGGCAGGCGATGTCCACCCCCACGGCATAGGGGATGACGGACCGGTCGGTGGCCAGCACCCCTCCGATGGGCAGGCCGTAGCCCACGTGAGCGTCGGGCATCAGGGCCCCGGCCACGGCCACCGGCAGGCGCGTTGCCTGCACCATCTGCTCGATCGACTGGGGGTCGAGGTCCCGACCCCACTGCTTCCAGGGCGCCCGCTGGGCGCGCTCCTGAAAGCCCTCCTCGCCGGCCAGCACGGCCCTGGCCAGCTCGCCGAAGACGGGATCGCCCAGGTAGGCGGAGGGGTCGTGCACCAGTGAGCCGATCCTGTCACGCAGCTCGGCGTGCTTGAGGCGAGCTTTGGGAAGCAGATCCAGCGCAGCCTTGATGGCCTTCTTGCCGTGAACGCCCAGATTCTCGAGTTCTCTCACTTTCATGAGCGGCTCGATTCGAGCAGGGACGGGCTTCCCCTGCGCAGAACCTGCCGCCCCCATGCGAAGAACCTTGATGATGCTCGTTTTCCTCTGCGGCCTGGCCTGGGCCGCTTCCCCGGTAGGTCAGCCGGTGCCCAACTTCACCCTCTACACCCCCCGGGGGGAGGCCCGCACCCTGCGCCAGCTCGCCCCCGGCAAGCCCCTGGTGATGGTGGTCTGGTGCGCCACCTGCCATAGCTGCCGCGAGGTGGAAGCCGAGATCGACCGCCTGGCCGAGGAGATGCGCGGCAAGGCCGTGGTCGTGGCTCTGGACGCCAACGCCCCGGACACCCCCGAGCGCATCCAGAAGACCCTGGACCGCAACTCGCTCAAGTTTCCGGTCTTCCTGGACAAGAAGGGCAAGGTGGTCGAAAACTTCAAGATCAACACCACCACGACCACGCTGATTGTGGACGCCCAGGGTCGCCTGCGCTACCTCGGCCGCTTCGGCGACAAGGAGGAGGCCCTGGCTCGCCAGGCTCTGCAGCAGCTGCTGGCCGGACAGGAAGTCACCCCCAGCCAGACCGAGTGGCAGGGCTGCAAGGTCATCCGCTGAAGGATTTTCATCCTGGTTTGAGGAACATTCATTCGATGCTTCCTGAAACCATCGAGTATCTTTCTGTCGTCGAGTTTGCCCGAGCCATCGGCAAGAGCCCGCGCTCGGTGCAACGCTACGTGAGCCAGGGCCGGGTGGGCCATCGAAAGTCGCCCAACGGGGCGATCTTGATCCCCCAGGCCGAGGTCAAGAACTTCGCCCGCCGCAAGCGGGCCCGGGTGGCCGAGATCGTGGCCGCGGGAGGGTTGCGCTCGGTGGAAGGGGGCAAGCTGTCGGTGGTCAGCTCGCTCGAGCCCCAGCGCAGCCGCTCGGAGGAGACCTTCGACCCGGTCACCCAGGATCGCGTCAAGCGCGAGGCCATCGGGCTGGGAGTCGTGCCTTTGTCGCGCCACGAGGAGATCATCCTGCGCCTGGGTTGGACCGAGGGGCAGCTCGAGATGACCAGGCGCCTGCTCAAGGAATCGCGCGAGCGCGAGGTCGAGCTGCAGAAGCGTCTCGACGACGCCGAGCTGCGGGCCGAGAACGAGACCGAATCGCGCTTGAATGCCCAGGCTCGCATTCGTGACCTGGAGGCCAGGTTGCGCCTCTGGGAAGAGCGCTGATTTCCGACAGCTGCCTCGCGCCCGTTGCGGCGATTGATCACTGAAGCGCATCAGGCAGGGGACACCGGAAAGGGCGGCCCGGCACTCCTGTCATCCGGTGGATGGACCAGAGCCAGGGTCCAATCCTCGCAACTCGAAGATTCCCCCATGCCACTCGTGCCTGGCCAGCTTCTGCGGGAGCGGTACACCATTGTCCGTGTCCTGACGAGCGGCGGCATGGGTGCCGTCTACGAGGCCCGCGACGGCCATCTCGACGGGGCCGCCTGCGCCGTCAAGGAGATGCTCGAAGAGTTGCTCGGCACAGACGACGCCGAGCTGATCCAGCGCAAGTTCGAAGAGGAGAAGGCTTTGCTCGCCCGCCTCCGGCATCCGGCCATCCCGGCCGTGCGCGACTTCTTCCGCCAGAACAAGCTGTGCTACATCGTGATGGATTACATTCACGGGGCCAACCTTCAGCAACAGCTGGTGGACTCGATGCAGCTCACCGGCAAGCCCTTTGCTCCCGAGGTGCTGGTCAGGGACATCCTGCAGGTGCTCGACGCCCTGGTCTACCTGCACGAGCTAGACCCTCCCGTGGTTCATCGGGACATCAAGCCAGCCAACCTGATCCGCGAGTTCAAGACCGGCAAGGTGATGCTGGTCGATTTCGGTCTGGCCCGCACCCTGACCGGGGCCCGCACCCAGACGGCAGTGGGCACGCTGGGCTATTCTCCCCTGGAGCAGATTCAGGGGCGCTCCGAGGCCCGCTCCGACCTTTACGCACTGGGCGTGACCATGCACCACCTGCTGACCAATCACGAGCCGGTGCCGCTCGAGGTGACCTCGCTGGGGGTCACCGACCCCGCCCAGGACCCCGCTCTGGTAGCCATCGTGGACAAGGCCAGCGCCATTTTGCCCCACGAGCGGTTTGCCAGCGCCCGCGAGATGCGCCAGGCGCTGGCTGACTGGCTGGCCGGACGCCGCTCGGTCGCTTCGGCCACTCCCGCTCCGGCCCCGGCTCGCTCGGAAGTCCGACTGACTCCCACGCCGGCTGCGCCGAAGATGCAGCCGGTCCTGGTGGCCGTGGCCCTGGTGGGCACCCTGCTGCTCGGCCTGTGGCTCGGTCGGGCGATGACCTCACCAGTCCAGTCTCCAAGTCCGGTGGTCGTTTCCCCCACGCCCACCACGGTGGCCCTTCTGCCCCCCGCACCCCCTGCCTCACCGGAGGTCGAGCCGGTCGACCTGCCGGTTCCTCCCGCCCCACAGCCCTCGCCGCCGCCGGTGCCGCCGAAGCCCCCGCCGCCCCCGCCACCTCTGGTCCGTCCTCGTCCTCGGGTGGCCACTGGCCGGGTGACGCCGGCTCCGGCTCCCTATCCTCGGGCCCGTCCCCGCCCGCTCGCCGCCCCTCGGCCTGCACCCCCGGACGCCCCCCTGCCTCCGCCCCGGCTGGCCCCCTTTCCCGCCCTGTCGGGCTCGCTGCGCCCCCTCCGTGGCTACCCGGGCTACGCCCTCAAGATGAGCTGTCCGGAGAACTTCGAGGTCGAGCATGAGAGCGTGAGCGCCCATCGTCTCGATCTTCGCCTGAGCTTCGAGAAGGATGGCGTGAGGCGAGAAATCCTGGTGCAGGCAGAGCGCGGAACCACACTGGAAGAGTTCGTGGAGGCAACCTGCAAGAGCCTCAGTTCGAGCTGGCAGAATATCCGCTCGAAGTCCGGCTCGGGCGAGCTGCCGTGCATGTTTCAGCTCGAGGGTCCCGAAGCGATCGGCGCGCTGACCATCTTCCCCGGCAAGGAACCCGGTGACACCCCCCCTGTGCTCTATGCCATCGTCGTCTCCCAGCGCGGTCCCGGAGTCTCGCTCGAGACCCTCAAACCCGAGGTCGCCGGGCTGCTCGAGACCATCAGCTGGCGTCCCCCTCCCCGTAGGCGAGAAGGTCCTCCGCCGGATGGTCCCCCTCCGCCCAGATGAAGCGCCCGTTCAGACGACGCAGGCGGGTTACCCGGACGATGGCTCCAGCCTCGATGGGCCCGTAAAGATGCGGAAAGAGCTCATCGCCGCGGGAGGCCTCGTAGCGCAGCTCGGCCGAGAGCCGGGCCGGATCCAGCTCCAGCACTGAAACCTCTTCCAGATGACCAAAGTAGCGCTCGGCCGTGGCCAGCAGCTGCTCGGCCGTGGAGCAGTGCACGAACCCCTCGCCCTTCAGGCTTTCGGGCTCGAGGCAATCCGGATCGGTCGTCAGGTGATAGATCACCAGCCCGCCAGGGCCGAGCGGGCGGCGTGGTAGCCGCACATCCCGTGCACGCCACCACCGGGCGGGGTGGAGGAGGAGCAGAGGAAGACCCCGGGCAGGGGAGTGCGATAGGGATCGAGCTGCACCACCGGACGGGTGAAGAGCTGGCCCAGGGTGAGCGCTCCGCCCGAGATGTCGCCGCCCACGTAGTTGGCATTGTAGCTCTGCAGCCGGTCGGGGGTGAGCACCGAGCGAGCCAGCACCAGGTCGCGAAAGCCCGGGGCGAAGCGCTCGATCTGAGCCTCGATCGAGGCGCTGACGTCCAGCGGCGAGCCATGGGGCACGTGACAGTAAGCCCACAGAGTGTGCTTGCCGGCCGGAGCCCGGGTGGGGTCAAACAGGCTGTTCTGCACGCACAGCACGTAGGGCCGCTCGGCGTGGCGCCCCTCCCAGCAGGCCCGCTCGGAACGGGCGATCTCCTCGAAGGTGCCACCCAGGTGCACCGTGGCCGCCCGGGCTACCTCGGGGTTGGTCCAGGGCACGGGGGCCGTGAGGGCGTAATCCACCTTGACAACGCCCGGACCGTAGCGGAAATTCAGCAGCCGGTCCTTCCAGCTGGAGGGCAGATCGTCCCCGGCCATGGCCACGAACTGGCGCGGGGTGACGTCGAGCAGCTTGATGCGAGCCTCGGGCAGCTCGCGCAGGCTCCTCACCGGGTGATTGCAGCGCAGCTCGCCGCCCAGCTGATGCAGCACCCCCCCCAGAGCCCGGGCCAGCGCCCCGGTGCCTCCCCGCACCATCGGCCAGCCCACCCGGTGGGCCAGGGTTCCCAGGGCCAGGGCTGCGGCGGAGCTGGGCATCCACTCCATGGGCAGCACCGAGTGGCCGGCCAGACCGGCCAGCAGAGCGGGCGCCTCCTGGCCCCGAAAGCGGCTCACCAGGCTGCGGGCCGAGCGCAATCCGTAGAAAGCAAGCCGCAGCATCAAGAAGGGCGCGCGGGGGAAGAAGTTGACCGGACCCAGAGCCTCCCGGTCGATGCGGTCCCAGCCGGCCACGAAGGGGGCCATCAGGCTCTGGTAAGCGGGGCCATCCCGGCCCAGGCGCTCGGCCGTGCGGCTGACCGAGCGCTCCATGATCACGGCCCGACCGCCATCCAGGGGGTGGGCCAGGGGAACGTCGGGATGCACCCACTCCACGTCCAGCGGCAGCCGCTTGAAGAAGGGGGAGGCCAGTCCGGTGGGGTGGATGGAGGCACACACGTCGTGCTTGAAGCCGGGCAGGGTCAGCTCGGCGGTGCGCATGCCGCCACCCGGCTCGGCGGCAGCCTCCAGCACCAGCACCGAGCGCTGGTGGCGAGCCAGCTCGATGGCGGCGGCCAGGCCGTTGGGGCCCGAGCCCACCACGATGGCGTCCCAGCGCCGACTCATGGCTTGAACTTGCGCAGGGCGCCGGCAGCTTGCTTGCGCACCGCGTTCTGCACCGGGGGCAGCCAGCCCAGAATCCGCCCCTTCAGGCCCAGAGCCATGCCCATCCAGCGATACAGATCGAACTGGTCGCGGTGCTCGCGAATCAGTCCGTCTTGAAAGCGGAAGGTGGCGTCGATCTGGTTGTGCACCTTGCGGCCGGTGCCCGAGAAGGTGTAGTCGGCGTCCCAGTGGGCCCGCCCTTGCTGGTCATCGGCCTGGACGTCGCGGTAGGCGATCTCCAGGTCCTTGCCGCGCTGGCACAGCATGCGCCACATGTTGCCGGCCGACGGCCCGTGCAGCTCGGGGAAGACCGGGTCGGAGAAGACGACCTCGGGGTGGTAGCAGGCGACCATGCCCTCGGCGTCGCGCTGCCGAAAGGACTGGTAGAAGCGGTGGATCAGCTCCTCGTTGGGGTGCATCGGGAGGCCTTCGCCGTCGGCGCAGGGTCCCCCTTATGCCGGGGGGAAGCATGAGCTCACCCTGATCGAACGACTGCGCGGCTGGCTGCACGATAAGAATGTCCTCCTCCGGGCCTGCTTTGGCGATGCTGAGGCGGCCCGAGAGGTGGCCATGGCCCTGGTGGACGAGAACCATCCCCCTCGTCGGGCTGTCCGTGCGAAGGCCGTGGCTCAAGTGCTCGACTCTGGCTACCTGAGCCAGGAGATTCTCAACGACTACTGGGAGCTCTTCGTTGAGACCCGTGACGAGAGCCTGGTCGCGCTCCTGGCCCCCTGCGACCGCCCCGGTGGTCGCAGGTTGGACGTGCGGGTAACCTCTTGCCTTTACATCCCCTCAGGCGAGCAGTTTTTGGAGCGAGAAGATCACGTGGCGGTCTGCCTGCTCCTGGCCGGGTCTCTCGACCGACCAGCTCCCGAGGCAGAGCAGGCCAGGAAGATCCTGACGGGCTCGAGGTGGAGTGAGCGCCTGGCCCGGGTCTGCCTGCGCGACGACTGCCCCGAAGCGGCCCTGGGATTATTGGTCCAGTGCGGAGTTCTGCCCGAGGAGCCCGAGACGCGCGCGGCCTTCCTCTTCGTGACCGGACAGGTGGAGCGGTGGCGCGAGCTCGATCCCGACCATCGCCTGCTGGCCCAGGCCTATTCCCGGGCTCCGCTGGGCCTGGCCGGGCGCATCCGCGGCCAGGTGCGCCGTCAGGGCTCGGGAGAGCTGGCCCGGGCCGTGTTGCAGCCGATGGCGCTTCCCGGCGGGGCCGGCTGGGAGACCCTGCTCGAGCTGGTCAAAGACCGTCCCGACGAGCTCTGGAAGCTGGTGCTGGAGGCCCCTGTCTTGTGGTCGGCCCGGGCTTTGCGCCAGCTGGACTCTCTGCGCTCTCCGCCGGTGGAAGCTGATCTCTACCGCGCCCTGCGACTGCAGTGTCCCGATCCGGCCCTGATCGAAGAGGTGGTGCAGTCCGAGCAGATCTTGCTCTCGGTGCAGACCGACCGCCTGGAGCTGCACCCGGCCAGCGGCCAGGTCGTCTACCGGGGACCTGCCTGCGCGCTGACGCTGACCGATCTCACCCAAAGCTCGCGGAGCACCCTGTTCGGCCATCTGGCCGGTGAGCTGGAGTGCGCCGGCCGCACGGGGGATTTCTGGGTCGAAGCGGTGGAGCGTCTGGACGCACTCGCCTTCCACCCTGGCGGCCGGCTCCTGGCCAGCGGGGGAGCAGACGGGGTAGCCATCGTCTGGGATCTGGAGAAGAAGGACCAACTCTACCGGTTGCGGTGCGCCGAGCGATCCGGCTCCGGGCGCAAGTTTCGCCAGCTGGCTTTCGGGCCGAACTGGCTGGTCATTCAGTCTCAGGGCAACACCGTCCGATTGCTCGATCTGGCCACCGGATCGGACTTGGAGATCTTTCGCGAGGTGGAGGGGCGCCTGGCCATCTCTCCGGCAGGAGATCGGGTCGCTCTGGGATGTCCCGAGCGGGTGGAGATCTTGAGACTGCCCTCGCTGGAACGTACCGTCCTGGCTCTGGATTGCCCCTTCCCCGAGCCCTTCGTGGAGGCGCTGGCCATCTCGGCCGATGGCGACCAGCTGGCGGTCGGCCAGGCCAACCGGGCCGGGCGTAGGCGAGTGCTCTACTGGTCCGGTGCCAATTGGCAGGTGCTCGACCCCGGCGAGCTGGGGGAGCTCACCTCACTGACCTTCAGCCCCGATGGAGCCAGCTTGATCTGTCTGGGAGAGAGGGATGTGAAGATCCTCGAGCTCGCCACCGGCCGCCAGGTCGAGCTGGGGGCCAGCGCCTTCTGCTTCTCGGGCGATGGCTCGCTGCTGGCCACGGTCGGCGCGGGGCAGGCGCAGCTGAGAAACGCTCGAAGCTTTGAGCTGGTGGGCACTCTGGCGACGCGCCTGGCCAACCGGCAGATTCTGGGTTGCTGGTTCTTGCCCGATGGCAGGCTGATCCTCTGCTACCGCAGGTTGGAGGGCTACCATTTCCAACTCGAGCTGGCCCAGCTCAATCCTCTTCTGAGCCGGCCCCTGGGCTCGATGACACCGGCCGACCTGGAGCTGGGGATGAGGATTCTTCCCTCCGGGGCACGCCCCGGGCGCGTGCGGGAGTATCTGCGCCTGGTTCTCCAGCACCGCTTTCGGACCGAGGTGCAGTTGGGCGAGCGCGGCAGCCCGGCGCACGACATCGAGCTTTGACCGCGCTTCAGACCTTTTTCAAGTCACGCTCTTAGACTGTCCGAGATGATGATTCAGACGAAAGCCTGGGGGAGTTGATGCTCGTCTCCAGCTCCAGGATCGGCTTGACCCCCCTGACCCGGCCTCTGGCCGCCTCGGGGTCGGAGGAGCCACAGGACCGCTTCGAGCCCACCTCCGCAGAGCTGGACCTGACGGGCGCAGTCCGCGCCCTGGCCTCCGGCCGCGTGCCTACGGTGGACAATCCTTCCATCTGGAAGCACGACGCCGGCAGCCACGGCACCGAAATGGTGTGGACCAGGGCCGGCATCACGCTGGTGGGTGGGACTCCGTTCTTCCAGCGCCTTAGCACGTCGGGCGAGGTGGCCGCTCGAGGCGAGGAGGGAGTCAGCTACGGCGGCGATCCTTCGCCCCGCGTGGACGGCGGGGTGTATGTCTCTCGCACCAGCGAGCTCCAGGCCTTCAGCTCCAGCGGGCACCTGCTCTGGAGCAAGAAGGTCTCGCCGGCCGAATCGCTCTCCACCGGCACCGCTTCGGGCCCCGAGGGCAACTGCTACATCTGCGATCACGATACGCTCTACGCGGTCTCGCCGGAGGGAGACGAGCTGTGGAAGAAACCGCTTCAGGCCGCCTGGACCGGCCGTCCGCCGGTGGTGGGCCCGGATGGGACCGTCCATATGGCCACCAAAGACGGCGAGGTCTATGCCTTCGCGCCCGATGGCAAAGAGAAGTGGCGCTTCTCGGAGCTGAAGGGAGGAGGAAACGGTTTTTCCCCCATCAAGACCGACGTGGCGGTAGGTCCGGACGGGACCGTCAGTTTTGGAGCCGACAAGCTCTACGTCCTGGACGGAGTCACCGGGCAGGTTCGCTGGAGCCAGAGCCTGGGCAACAAGCGGGGCTTCGAGCACTACGATACCCCCGCCATCGACCGCCAGGGCAACGTCTATGCGAGCGGGGGAGAGGACCGCGACACTGTCATGGCCTTCGACCGCAACGGCCGTCCGCTGTGGAGCCAGCAGTTGGGGCCCACCTTGCACCTGACTGCCCGGCCGGAGGGGGGCGTGATCATGGGAATCCGTGGCGGCGCCCTGATGTGCCTGAGCGACCAGGGAATCCACGAGTGGACCTTCCAGGATCGCAACACCTTCGCCAAGCCGATCTTCGGAGAAGACGGCCTGATCTACACCAGCTCCTACGGTCGCTATGTCTACGGCTTGCAGACGCCAGCCGAGTGGGCCCAGAAGCTGGCTCAGGGACCGCCCCGCACCCCCCAGGTCTTTGACACCGAGGGTCGGATCATCGTGGGAGGCGTCCGGGTGCCCAAGCGCCGGCCGCAGCCTGCTCAACCAGGACCGTAACGCCCCGACCGTGGAGGTCGCCGTGACCTGGTTCTCCGAAGGCAGGTGTCCGCCCGCCGCTCGCAAAACCTGATCGCACCTATGCGACTGAACCAGCACCTGACCCGAGTGGCCCGCAAGGCCATGCAAGAAGCCTTCGGCCTGGAGAACCCCGAGCCCGACCTGCGGGTGGCCACCGATCCCAAGTTCGGCGACTACCAGATCAACGGCGTGCTGCCGCTGGCCAAGCAGCTCAAGGGCAACCCCCGCCAGCTGGCCGAGAAGCTGGTGGCGGCGCTGGACTTCGAAGGCGCCTGCCTGCCCCCCGAGATCGCCGGACCGGGCTTCATCAACCTGCGCCTCGACCCGGTCTGGGTGGGCCAGCAGGTGGGCCGGATCGCGGTGGACGAGCGGCTGGGGGTGGAGGAGCAGCAGCCCGCTCAGAGCATCGTGGTGGACTTCTCCAGCCCCAACGTGGCCAAGCGGATGCACGTGGGCCACCTGCGCTCCACCATCCTGGGCGACAGCCTGGTGCGCACGCTGCGCTTTCTGGGCCACCGGGTGGTGGGAGACAACCACGTGGGCGACTGGGGCACCCAGTTCGGAACGCTGATCTGGTCCTTCAAGCAGGGCCACGACGCTATCCTGCTCGAGCAAGACCCGCTGGGCGAGTTGGAGCGGCTCTACAAGCACGGCAGCGAACGCGCCCGGGAGAGCGCCGAGGTGGCCGAGGAGGCGCGCCAGGAGCTCTCGCGCCTGCAGGCCGGCGACCCCGAGAACAAGGCCCTGTGGGAGCGTTTCGTGGGTCTCTCGCGGCGCGATGCCGAGTCGCTCTATGACCGCCTGAACGTGAGCTTTGACTCCTGGAAGGGCGAGAGCCACTACAACCAGGTGTTGCCCGCCCTGGTGGAACGCATGGTCGCGCAGGGGCTGGCCCGGGAAGACCAGGGAGCCATCGCCATCTTCTACGGGGATCATCCCGAGCTGGGCGACAAGCCCTTCCTGGTGCGCAAGAAAGATGGGGCGTTCCTGTACGCCACCACCGATCTCGCTACCTTGGAGGAGCGGCTCGAGCATTACGATCCTGATCGCATCATCTACGTGGTGGACGTGCGCCAGTCGCTCCACTTCGTGCAACTGTTCGAGGCTGCCCGATTGCTGGGAATGGTCCAGAACGGCCGCCCCCGCCTCGAGCACGTGGGCTTCGGCATGATGCTGGGTCAGGACGGTCGCCCGTTCAAGACCCGCGAGGGCGGCACGGTGACGCTGGCGGCCCTGCTCGATGAAGCCTCCGAGCGCGTCTATCCCAAGGTGGCCGAGCGTTATCCCGAGGCCAACCACGATGAGCTGCACCGGCTGGCCGAGCAGGTAGGCATCGGAGCGGTCAAGTATGCCGACCTCTGCCAGCACCGCACCACCGACTATCGCTTTGACTGGGAGAAGCTGCTGGCCTTCGAGGGGAACACCGGGCCCTATCTTCAGTATTCCCTGGTGCGGACCCGATCGCTCTTGCGCGAGCACCTGGTGCGCTTCGGCAGCGAGTTCGCGCCGGTAGCTGGCGACCTGAAGCTGGAGGAGCCCGAGGAGAAGGCCCTGGCGGTGGAGCTCTTGCGCCTCGGCGACGTGCTCGACAGGGTGGCCGAGCACCTCACGCCCCATCTCCTGTGTGAGTATCTGTTCGGTCTGGGCCGCTGCTACAACGTCTTCTGGGATCGTTGCCCCATCTTGAAGGCCGAGATCCCCGATTCGGTGCGCCGCCGACGCCTGACCCTGAGCGCGGGCGTGTCCCGGGCCTTCGAGATCGGTCTTTCCCTTTTGAACATCCCCGCCCTGGAGCGCATGTAGCGAGAGGCTTCTTCGCCCCGTCCAGAGAATTTAACAATTTGGCAGTAAACTTTTAACAAAGTTTACCACCCTCTTCACGCTCGCTTGGCAATCGAGTGGTACGCTATCGGAACGACGTTTTGGGAGGATTTCCCCTTTGGCGCAGCCTTCGAAGGACATCAAGAACACGACCACCACCGTGACCACGACGACGACCTCGTCGACGTCGAGCAAGGGGGGTAGCGTCGAAAAGTCGCTCAACGAGCTGCAGGACGTCATCAAGACCTCCATCACCTCGCTCGAGGGAGCCTTCCCGGGCAGCAAGACTGAAAAGCCGCTCTCCAAGAAAGAGCAGAAAGAGGCCAAGAAGAAGGAAGACACGGTCCTTCGCATGTTCGGGATCGATCCCACTAAGGCGCCCAAGGAGAAGGACAAGGACAAGTTGCCACCCGCTTCGGTCCGGATCGAGAGCACGAAGTCTTTGATGACCGGCCAGACCACGGTCCAGAGCGCCCGCTCGGAGACCACCAAGAACGCTGACGGTTCCTCCAACTCACGTACTGAAGTCACGACCGACGATGGACGCCAGGTGGTCAAGGAAGAGGTGAAGACCGGCTCCACGGATGCGCCCGGCGGGGCTGCTACGACCCAGAGTAAGACGCAGGTGGTGGAGGCTGACGGCACCGTCAGCACCGAAACGGCCACCAAGATCGAGGTCAAAGGTCCCGATGGAAAGACCTCCGAGGTCACCGTGGCCATCGTCGAAAAACCGGGCCAACTGCCCAGCGTGGAAGTCACCACGGCGGAAAAAGACAAAAAGGGCAAGGTCATCCGCTCGGAGGCCAGCTCCACCGAAACCGTGCGGCCCGCGGCAAACCCGACCCGACCTCAAACCGAGAAGGCGGCATCGGCCACCAGCAGCTCCAGCGAAGAGAAGACGGCTCGCGCCAAGAACGCCGAGAACCGTCGGGACGCGGCAGCGGAAGAGCATGTGGTCACCGAGACCACCGAAACCGTCACCAACGCCGATGGGGAAACAAGCACCAGGACGGAGACCCGCGTCGAGCGCAAAGACGAGCAGAAGCCCGAGCAGCCCAAAGCCGAGGGCGAGAAGAAGCCGCCCGAGGGAGAGAAGAAACCAGCCAACCGCACCGAGTCGGTCACTCTCGCCACGGGCGAGAAGGTCACCACCACGACCGAGAGCAAGCCGCCGGAGAGCCCGCGGCCTTCGTTGCTCGCACCGCGAGCCGAGGAGAGAAAGCCCGAGGAGACGCGTACCACCACCACCGTCGAGTCGCCCACTGGCGAGACGCGCACGACCACCACCACTACCCGGGTCGAGAAGGTCGAGGCTCCTCCGCCGCCCCCCAAAGCAGAAGAACCCAAGGGCAACACGCGCACCGAGACCATCACCCTGCCGACCGGGGAGAAGATCGTCACTACCACCCAGACCGTGGGCAAGCCTTCGGAAGAGGCCCGCCCGGCTCCGCTGCCGCAACAGACTGCCCGGACTCCCGAGCCGCAGCCCGCTCCGCGAGCCGAGGCCCCCCGGGCCGAGAACGTCACCCGGCGCGAGACCACCGAGCTGCCCACCGGAGAGACCATCACCAGCGAGGCGTCGAGGTTCGAAGGGGGCAAGGAGAGA
>CAZWUN010000038.1:0-24459 GCA_964637145.1 uncultured Burkholderiales bacterium | reverse complement strand
CCGACGACTTCATCGTGTCCGACAAGATGATCAGCCTGTTGATGAGCCAGGTCTCCGAGAACAAGCACCTGATGCGTGTGTTCGAAGACCTCTTCAATTCTGACGGCTCGGAGATCTATGTCAAGCCCGCCAGCGATTACCTCAAGCCGGGCAGCACCGTCACTTTCGCCACCCTGGTCGAAGCCGCCCGGCTGCGCGGCCAGGTGGCCATCGGCTATCGCAACGTGCGCGATCAGTTCAATGCCTCCAAAGCCTACGGGGTTGTGGTCAATCCACCCAAGTCCCAGAGCGTCACCCTGGGAGCTGACGACCGCGTGATCGTCGTAGCCGAGGACTGACCCGCCCCCTCATCGAATTGCGAAGGCTGTGAGAACGCTATTCTTGTTGGCCTGTCTGCTGCTCACCGCGGGTTGCTCGGGGGCCGGCGGGGGAGCAAGCGCGACCCCCCCCGCCACCCTGGCGCCGGTCAGCAGTTACCTCGAGTACTCGCTGGTGCACACCGACCGTTTCGGTAAGAGCCAGCCGAGGAAGTTGCGCCTGACCTTCCTGGCCGGCAACGAGCTGGGGCTGGGGGAGGAGAAGAAACCCATCGCGACTCTGGATGGCGAGCTGGCTCCGACCGATGGCCAGCCCCTGCGCGAGTCCAACCTGGGCCTGCTCTACCTGCCGCCCGCCCAGCGCAAGGCCAGCACTCAATCCAAAGCCGGCCTGGTCCAGTTCGAAAAGCGCTGGGAGCGCTGGAGCGTCTGGCAGGTCCAGGTGCGCGAGGGCGACCTCTCCGGACAACGTTACTATGAGTCCCGGACGGGCTTCCTGGTCGGCTTCGAGCTGAATCAGGACGATCCCAACCGCAACAAGGGCGAGTTCGTGAGGGGCATTCTGGAGAGCACCGACTTGCCCGGCCTATGAGCTCGGATATCGAGAACTTCGAGATCCTGGTGCGCCACGGGGCTATCCGGGGGGTCTACCAGATCGACGAGTTCCTGGACGCCTTCCGGGCCATGCGCCCCAGTCTTCATCGCTACTGCGATGAGAGCGCCCTGGTGGACGTGGATGCCCTGATCTACTGCACCGCCCGCCTTCCCGAAGGCATTCATGCCCTGCGCGAGTTCTTAGTGCAGGCTGACGTGCCCGACAAATTGCCCACCATGGCCGGGGTGCAGCGGGTCGAAACTCCGGCCCGTCGGCGCTCCACCTTCCTGATCGGCGACGACATCGTGATCGTGGTGGCCCGCGAGGGAGTGACCGAACTGCTCGACCTGGTCACGCTGCTGACCTCCTATGCCATCGAAGCCCACAAGATCTGCGAGCTGTTGAAGGGAACTCCGCTGCTGGCCGATATCCAGCGCTACCTGGCCGGTCCCTTCGACATCGCCGTGCAGAACCGTCTGACGGCGCGACTGGCTTTCCAGCTCGGCAGCACCGACGACGCCATGGTGCGCCTGGACGAGCACTGGAAGGGAGAGCTGTTGGGTCGGGTGCTCTACCTGACCGAGCACCCGCCCAGCCTGGTGGTGCGCCTGCACCGCGACTACTCCATCGAGGCCTCCATCGAGCGCGCTCGGGCCTGGTCCGAGCACCTGTTTCAGGAGACGGCCGCCTCGGCCGAGCACGAGGTGCACATCCTGTCGAGCAACCTCCAATCATGTCTGAATTTGCTCTCGAGCTACCCGCGCAAGGAGCAGCAGGCGATCTGGGCCTGGGCGGCCGAGCACTCGGTCCATCGAGACCTCTATGTGGGCGAGCCCACCAGCAATCTGGTCTACCTGGCTCTGGCGGACTGGCTGGCCGCAAATCCTGACAGGGCGGCCGAGCGCCGGGCCTGGGATGAGCAGCATGGCCTGCGCAACCTGGAGGATACCTTCCACGTGGGGGTGGGGGCTCAGGCTTTCGACCTGGCCAGCATCGACTTCGAGGGGGTGGACCCTCGGCTCAAGCTCGACCGCCAGCGCATCACCAGCGAGCGCCCCCTGCTGCTCAACGTGGACTACGCTTTCGGTGAGCAGGCCGGCATCGTGGTGGAGCAGCTCTTTCGCCGCTTTGCCGGGCGGGTGGCCAGCTTCTCCATCATGGGCAAGGCAGGCACCGTGGTGGGGGATCGGGGCGGCGTCATGCTGCCCAACTACCTTTTGCGCGAGGGCAGCCGCGACGTCTATGACCTGCCCTTCGGGAACTTCCTGGGCCGGGACGACTTTCACGACCTCGAACTGGGCGAGGTTTATGCTGACGGGCCGATGCTGACGGTGCTGGGTACGATCCTGCAAAATGACGAGATGCTCAAGCGCTATCGCGACGAGTGGAAGATTCTGGGCCTGGAGATGGAGGGGATCCCTTACGTGCGCGCCATGCACCAGTGCCGCAAGCTGGGCTACCTGCGCGAGAACCTGCGGGTGGGCGTGGGCTACTGGGCTTCGGACGCTCCCTTGCGGGTGGGGGAGACCCTCTCGCACGAGTCCGCCCTGCAGGGGCTGACGGCCGTCTACGCCATCAACGTGGCCATCCTGAACAACCTGCTGGGCTAGTTTGGCCGCAGCCCCATGCGGCTGTCCACCGGCTCTTTGAACTGCTGCTTGACCGGTCCCACCGCCTGCATCAGGTCCTCGAGCTCGATGCGGGGCTTGCCGTTCTCATTCAGCGAGCCACGGCCCAGGGCTCGAATGGCGGCCTGCTTGACCAGCTCGTGCAGGGCGGCGGGGAGGAGGCCGTCGCTGGCCTCGGCAACCTTTTGCAGCTCCTCGTCTGGGGGGCCTCCCGGGCCTTCCAGGAAGCGCTTGAGCAGCCGCAGGCGCAGCTGGGTGTTGGGGGCCGGAATGGTGAGGATCCGGTCGACTCGCCCCGGGCGGCGGATCAGGGCCGCTTCCATCTCGCTCGAGTCGTTGGTGGTCATGAGCACCACCACGTCCTCGTTGCCCTGCACTCCGTCCATTTCGGTCAAGAGCGCCCCCAGGAACAGCGACAGGTTGTTCTGGTAGCGATTGGTGGCCAGCAGGTCCACGTCTTCCATCAGGATCAGGCTGGGCGAGAGATCGCGGGCCAGCGAGAAGACCAGTCGCAGCTGGTCGGGTGACTCGCCCTGGACCAGGATGGCGGTGAACTCGGGAGCGTTGGTCAAGAGCCAGCGCACCAGGGTGGTCTTGCCGGTGCCCGGGGGGCCCACCATGAGCAGGCCCCGCTTGGTGGGGATGCCGGCCGCCTTGAGCTGCTCGCGGTTCTTCATGAAGGCCAGCACCGCCTGGTCGACTTCCTTGAGCAGCTCCTCGTCGAAGACCGGGTGCTCGCCGCTGGGGCGGCTCAGGATGCTCAGCTTGGTCTGCTCGAGGATGCCTCCGGTGAGCGAGATCAGGCAGCCGCGATAGCGGTTGTTGCGGGTGATCTCGCGGCGGATGCGCTGGCCCAGCTTCTCGGCCGCCTGCTCACCGGAGCCCTTGAGGTAGGCCACGTGGATGGTGACATCCTCGGAGTAGCCCTGATCCCAGTAGGTGGTATCCAGCACCACCGGCTGCTCGTCCACCTTCAGGAAGTACAGGCTGGGAGCGCGCAGCGAGACCGACTGGCCGGGACCGGTCTCCAGCTCCTGGATCACCTCCAGCCCTCCGGGACTGATGGTCTGCTCCACCCAGTGCTCGAAGCCCACCGCTCCCAGGGGCGGATTGAGACTGAAACCCAGCTGCAGGGCCGCATTCATCGGGGTTGGGAAAACGGCCAGCGGAGGGCGCTGGCCCAGCTCTTCCTGCAAGCGCTCGCAGGCGAGACGGAAGTCGTCGTGGAGATAGCGCTTGATGCTGATGGTCAACACCCCGAGCTGGTCGCGCTTTTTGAACTTGAGATAGCTCCTCAGCGGATGTCGGGCGCCGGAGCGCGAGCCCAGCAGCCTGTAAAAGAACCCCTGGTCACGCAGCCAGCGGATGACCAGGGCGGGAAGTCCGAAGACCAGCCAGAGGACGACGGGAACGAGCAGGGGCACGAGCAAAACCAGCCCGGCGATCTCGAGAGCGGATTGCCACACGGGCGTCTCTTCTTGCTCTTTCGAAAAAGACCCCTCAGGGCCCAAAAACAAGAGAGCCGGACCAGAGTCCGGCTCTCGGTCGAGCGACCCGAAAAGTCAGTCAGGCACTTCCTCGATGGAGATATTCCAGAACAGGAAGCGAGCCCAGCCCTCTCTGGTAGCGTCTTGCTTGATCAGCAGCCAGGGGATGTGAGACGGCTTGCGCGGCTTGCGGGTCAACAGCATGTTGGCCTCATCCGGCGTGCGATTGTTCTTTCGCCGGTTGCAGGCCGCGCAGGCGCAAACGCAGTTCTCCCAGGTGTCAGGGCCCTTGCGGCTGCGCGGACGGACGTGGTCCACCGTGTCACCCGGCTTGCCGCAGTACTGGCAGATGTGCCGGTCGCGCAAGAGGATGTTCTTGCGGGTCAGCGGGACCTCCTTGAAGGGCCGGTGGATGAAGTAGAGCATGCGGATGATCGAGGGCAGCGGCAGACGGATATGCCGCGACACCACCGCTCGATTGTCAACCGCTTCCACGACCTCGGCCTTGCCCTTGTAGAGCAGCTTGACCGCGCGCTTGAGAGAGGTGACGTTGAGGAACTCGTAACTGGCATTGAGCACCAAAACGGCGTGGCTCATAATGGATGCGTTCCGCCTCTGGGCGAAACGAACGCTTTGATCCTCCTTCCTGTTGGTTCTTCGGGCGTTGAATATTCCTCTTGTCCTGACCCGCGGATGGCCCGGGGTGGAGGAACGGGTGGAATAAAAAGCTCAAAGAATCCAACTCTTTATACCACAGGAAGTCCTCTCTGTCAATCGCCCTCAGAGACCCCAATGGCTTCACTACAGCGTTTGTGCACTTCTCTTAACTGAATTTTCTTCAACTCGTGATCGAGATCACCGTCTGCGCCCCGTCGCGCTCACCGACAGCGCTGCCCGCTCGCGCTAGACTCGAGTCATTGAAGCTCATGCGAGTCGGGAGGAGCTGGGAGATGGGAAGCGGTCTGGACTACCTGCCTGTGATCGTGGACTCGGTCGAACGCCGAAGCCTGCGCAACAGCGCTCTGCGCCGCTGGGTGGAGCAGGCTCGTCGGGATCTGAGCGAGCGACGCCAGCGACGCGCGATTCCCCGCCCCCTGCGAGCACCGCGCAGCTATCTCTTGCGCTGGCAGGAGGTCGAGCGCTCAGCCCGGGAGGAGCTGGCCAACCTGAGCCGGGCCCTGGACCTCCTGGAGGCCTACTGCCGCGACTCCAAACCAGAGCGCCTGGCGCTGGCGCGCCGGCACTTCGACCTGGCCGTGCGAGACTTCGAGCTTTATCGGACGGCGCTGATGGACCTCTCCTCCGGGCCCGGCTGCTATCTGGTCGCCTGAGATGCCACAGCCAGTAAAGGATGAAAGCCCCGCAAGGACAAAGAGTCCAAGTTCGATGAGGATGCTCCCCGGCCGCGGTTACTCGGCCGACTTCTGGAAGGCCTGCGTGATGAACCTGCTCTGCATGACGGGGCAGGCGGTCATGTTCTTGCTCACGCTCTACTTCACTCACGCCGGAATGACCCGCTGGCAGGTGGGCACCACCGATGCCGTCTTCTGGATCATCTCGGTCTTGATCCAGCCCTGGCTGGGCCGTCGTCTCGACCGCTGGGGTCGGCGCGTCTTCTTTATCTGGGGCTCTTACCTGATGGTAGCCTCCATCTTATGCTACATCTACCTGCCCGTGAGCCTGCCTCTGATGCTGCTGGTCCGAACCCTGCACGGCCTGGGCTTCTCCTTCTTTTTCACCTCCACCTGGACCTGGGTCTCCGACCAGGCCCCTCCTCAAAAATTAACTGAGATGCTGGGAATCTTTGGCGTCTCGGGCCTGCTGGCCGGGGCCTGCGGTCCGGTGCTGGCCGAGCAGTTGAAGAATTACGGCGGTTTTCCGGCCGTCTTCTGGTCGGCCGCCGGCTTGATGCTGGCGGGTGCCCTGCTCTCGCACCTTGTGCACGAGCCGACGGTGGTGCCGCTGCTCAACGATCGCCGCAACTTTGGCTTCCTCCGCATGGCTTTCGCGGCCCGCATGCGCGGTCTGACCCTGGCCGCCGTGGCCATGGGCATGGCCATCGGCAGCGTCTTCTGCTTCATTGCTCCCTACATCGAGGCCAAGAAGCTCACCGGCATCAGTTACGTCTTCGTCTGCTACACTGTGGCCGCCGTGCTGACCCGCGTCTTTTCCGGCAAGCTGGCTACCCGGCTGGGCGCCACCGGCACCATTCCGCTGGCCCTGCTGATGCAGGGAGGATCGCTGATCCTCTTCAGCTTTCTCAGTCCCACCGGTTGGCGGGCCCTGCCCCTGATGCTGGGGGCCGGGGCCGGGGCAGGTCTGTCCTACGGCATGATCTATCCAGCCCTTTCCACTCTGGCGGTCGAGCGCTCGGGCAGCCAGCGAGGTCTGGGGATGAGCGTGGTGGCCTGCTTCGGTGACCTGGGCAGCGGAATTGGCGCGCTGGGAGCCGGCGTCATCGCTCACTTTTTCCGCGACGACTGGATGTGGGTGAGCATCGGGGTCGTGGTGGCCGTCATCGCGGTTCTCTTCATCATGCTCGAGGGCCAGTGGCGCTCGAGGCGTCGCAAGCGCAGCCGCAGCCTGCAGCCTGCTCTGCGCCTGGTGGGCGAGCAGCGGTCGGGGTAGGGTTTTTCCCTTTCGAGGCGAACTCCGGGAGATGCTACGCTCGGCCTTCGAGCTTCTGGTCCGGCCCACCCACCCCCTGAAGCTTCACTTCTACATCGTGACGGGCTGTACCAGCGCCAACCTGCTGCTGGGCCTGCTGGCCCTGCTGGCGGTCATGGCCGGCTTTCCGGGCGTGGCCGCCTGGTGTCTGCTTGTCTGCGTGGTGCTCGATGCCGCCGACGGGGCCCTGGCCAAGTTCTGGAACGTGGCCACACCCTTTGGTGCCCAGCTCGACTCGCTGGCCGACATGACTTCGTTCATCGTGGCCGGTTCGGTGCTGGCCTTCAGCTGGTTGGCTCCTCACGTGGCCCTGCCGCTGATCGGGGCGGCCAGCGGCCTGTGGCTCCTGACCGGAGCCTACCGCCTGGCCCGCTTTAACGTGACCGCCCCCGGACCCTATTTCACCGGTATTCCCACCACTTTCGTGACAGCCGTGCTCTCGGGCACCTATCTGACCGCCCCGCACCTGACCCCCGGCTGGGGACTGGCCCTGGTGGTCACGCTGTCGGTGCTGATGGTCAGCATGTTCCCTTATCCCAAGCGCTGCCAGCTCAAGAAGGTGCCCATCTGGCTCTGGATCACGGTGGCTTCAGCGGGCGTGGTCGACTTCCACCGCACCCTGTCGCTGGTGGCCCTGGCCTACGTGGTCAGTGGCCCGCTGATCTGGGCCGCTCGGAAATATAGCGGGCGAGGGGAGTCAGCCCACCCACCACACGATCCCCCGGCTTGACCAGCACCTCTACCTGACCGGCTGGCAGATAGACGTCGGTGCGCGAGCCGAACCGGATCAGCCCGTAGCGCTCGCCCTGGGCGAGCAGATCGCCCACCTGATACCAGTTCACGATGCGGCGGGCCAGCACTCCCACGCGCTGGGCCACGGCACAGCGGCCGTGCAGGCCTTCGAGCACGGTGAAGAGGCTATGATTGTGCTCGGCTGCCGGCCGGAAGGCAGGGGCGTGGCCTCCTGATCGGCTGAAGATGTCGACCACCTTGCCGGCGATGGGGGCCCGATTGATGTGCACATCGTGGACCCCCAGGAAGCTCGAGATGCGCAACCATTCCCCTTCGCCCAGGCGGGCGTCGGTCAGCCTCTCGATGGCCAGCACTTTGCCGTCGCAGGCCGAGTAGGCCAGTTCGGTATCCAACTGCACCTCGCGGGCCGGATCGCGCAGGAATGCGCTGAAGGCCGTGGCCGCGGCCAGGGGCAGGCCGGCCAGGGGAAAGCGCATCGACTTCAAGAGCGCCGAGGCCGCGGTCAGGATGGCCGAGCCCTTGACGGCCTCGCGACTGAGCCCCCAGCCAAAGGGGAGGGCCACCCGGTGGCGGTCCTCCAGGGGGGCCAGGGAGAGCGCGCGCGAGGGCGGGCCCGAGGTGAAGCGCAGGTGTCGGATCCAGGCCGGAGGCAGGTTGCGGACCACGGTGCGCCGCGCGATCTGGTACTGGGAGAGATACTCTGTGATGACCCGATCGACGGCTCGGAAGCGCTCGGGATAAAGGGGCCCCATCAGGTGCCTGCGCAGACCCCGCAGGTAGGCGTACTCGATGTAGCTCAGGATGCCGCCCGGCTTGAGCAACCGCCGGCAGCGCTCGAAGATGGCGCGCACCAGGTCGGGGGGGAGGATGGTGAAGGGGATGGAGCAGAGGATGTAGTCATACTCGCCTTCGCCTTCCAACTCGCTGGCGCTGACCGCTTGCAGGGTGACGCGCCCCTGGAGGGCCAGGAAGGCCGGCTCGGTCTCGATGCGCCGCTGCAGGAACTGCACGAAACCGGGATGGATCTCGCACAGAACCAGCTCGTCGTGGGGGCCGATGCAGGGCAGGATGTGGGTGGTGATGGCTCCCGTGCCGGCCCCCAGCTCGAGCACTTTCTTGGGGGTGCGGTGGCGGGCGCACTCTTCCGCCATCGCCCGGGCAGCGTAGCCCGAAGTGGGCGCGATGGCGCCGATGCTTACCTTGCCCCCGTTCTGGACCTGGTTGAGAAAGTGCAGGGTCTGGTTCATGGTCGAAAAGGGGGGGTTCTCGATGCGGCGGGCGGGGTCCTGTGCGAGTGCAGGCCGGCAGCCCTGTTCATCCGGGCTTGCCAGGGGTCAGTAAAACACGGTCCTGGTCCGGTGATAAGGTTTCTCCCCCGGCCAGGGACGCTGTCCCTCGTTCCACAAGAACCAGTCGATCTCGTAGGCGCACAGATCCATCGCCCGCCGCAGCTCCTCCACGGCCCAGATCATGGCCGCCCGGATCTCCACTTCCATCGGGTGCCCGGCCGGGATCTCGCGGCGGTTGTCCACCAGTTCGGCCAGCTCTTCGGAGTAGACCAGAGCGCCCAGGGTGCGCAGAATCTGGGGAATCTTGTAGTCGGCGAAGGCGGTCAGCTGCTCGAGCCCGGTCAGAGCTCCCGGGCCCTGACCCTGGAAGGTGCCGAAAAGGTCCACGGCCAGGATCTGGGCTCGCTTCAAGAAACGGACCTCGGCACCGTCGTAGCTGCAGAGGTCGCGAAACGAGCTCAGCTCCCGCTCCACCAGCCTCACCAGCTCGACGGCCGATCCGCCGGCCGCCTCCACCATGCGCTCGAAACGGCCATCCCATCGCTTGGAAAGCACCTGACCCACCTCGCGGGCGTTGGCCACCCGGTCGTCCAGCATGGGGATCTCCCCCTGCCCACGCAGCAGGTGCGCCATCTGCTGGCGGCTGACCGAAGCCAGCCAGTCGGCCTCGAGCAGGGGCACTCCCTCCTCGACAGCGCGCCGGAGGGCCACCGAGAGGGCTTTGTAGCCATTGAACCGCTGGTCCTGATACTCCACCTCCCAGCGGGGCTGGTCGGGGTCGGCCCAGAAGCAGAAGTTCAGCGCGTCCAGCACCAGCACGTAGTTGGCGTCGGCGTAGTGAATGGCGCTGTCCCAGCCGGGCACGCCGAAGCCGGACACCTTCCAGCGGGCCGCCAGCTCTCGCAGTACCCCGCGCTCGAGGCGCACGTGGCGGGCCTTCTCGACAACGGTCAGGGTGGTTTCCAATACTCCGAGGCTCATGGGCGGGATCATCGGGATGGCCGAACCGATTTCCTGCGCCGAAGGACCCCCTCGCCCAGGCGGGGAACCACGCCCGGCCATGCTGACCCTGCAAGATCGACGCGACGCTCTGGCCCAGTGGGCCTTCGACACCCGACCCATCCTGGGCCGCTTCCACCTCTGGCTGGAGGACGTGGAGACCGTCTGGACCCGGGGACGCCCCACTCCTGACGATCCGCGCGAGATGTCCTTCATCACCGGGCGCATCGAGCGCTCGCTGGCCATGACCGTGGCCGTCACGGCCCTGGGCACTCGCCTCTTCGGGCGCTTCGGGGAAGGGGCCGGGCAGGACAAGTCCGGGCTCAACCTGGTCAAGAAGGAGGCGGACGCCATCTCGGCCTACGCCATGAGCGAGAGCCTCTGGTATCTGACCCGCCACCTGCCCGAGAACCACGCCATCATGGTTTGCCTGGGCGAGGGCCTGATGCCAAAAGGGGGCGAGACGCCCGAGATGGGCTCAAACCCCAACCTCGGTTTCGGACGCGTCTATGCCCGCCCCGAGGTGGCCCGCTGGCTCGACGACCGGGTGGTGCGCCTGCTCAACGACCCGACTTACGGTTGGGATGGCTTCTACGGCGAGATCAGGCGCTCGGGCATCACCGTCTGGGGGGCGGCCATCGACACCCTGGAGAACACCTCCCGCTTTGCCCTCGGCCGCGAGTCGGGCACCATGACGGTGCTGCACGTCTTCAACCAGCCGCTGCACATCTTGCGCCCCTACGAGGGCTACATGGGCACCTTGATCTTGCCCCGTCAGGTGGTGGATCGGGCGGCCGAGCAGGCCATTCTGGTGGATTATCGCACCCCCCGCGCGCGGGTGATGGAGGCTATCGAGCTGGCCTACCCGGGCATTCGCCGCGAGCACGTGCACGTCTGGACCCTGGGCGGCAAGAGTCGGGCCAGGCGCCTTTCGGGCCTGTGGGACAGCTGGCGCGAGCTGGGGGTGCACCTGGTGGAGGAGGGCTGGAGGCTGCCCTCGGGGATGGAGGCCTTCACCGAGTCGGGCACCTACGCCCCCACCTACCAGGTGGGAACCTGGCACGACGATGCGGGAGCCACCCATCTCTTCTTGTGCGACGGTTACGCCGCCTCGGCCGAGGCGGTGCAGGCGGCCAGCCTGGCTCCCAAGCTGGGGCTGGAGGCCTCGCTTTGCGTCTTCACCTCAGCCTTCGAGCTGCCCTATGAGAAAGAGCAGCACGTCATGCGCCTGGGTCACGACCTGGAGCCGGGCCTGGAACGCCTTTTCGGGAGCCAGCTCGAACCGGCCCGGGTGAAGGCCTATCGCGAGATGGTGCGGGAGGCCGAGGAGGCGGGCATTCCCCTCAACCGCCCCACCCTGCGGGCGGACGACTTCTTCCCCGAGAAGGGCTGGGAAGTGCTCGCCCTGGCCGGCTACATGGGCCCTGATCCCTACTCGGGTTTGCCCGGGGTGGAGCTGGTGGGGGAGGGGCGTTACCGGGTCACGGTGCGCCTGGGCTCGCTGCGCACCGACAAACGGGTCACCTTCACCTTGCGCCTGATGGAGACCCTGGAGCAGAGCCGGCTGGTGTTCAGCCCGCTTCTCAACCGCTTCCTGAGCGGCGGGCAAGACTTCGAGACCCGGGCTGTCAAGATCTCCGATTCCGGGCGCATTCGAAACGAGCTGCAGACGTTGTGCGCCGAGGCCCTGGAGTTCCCCGGGCAGAACCGCATGCGGGTCTTCTTCGACCGTATTCCCGCCGCCGTCATCTCCAGGGAGCGCCAGGAGACTCTCCTCCGCGTGCTGCGCTGGTACCGAAAGCGTCACCCAATCTGGTTCTCCTGGTTGGAGCTGGTGCCGTCCGGGGCCAGCGAGCCGGAGACTTAATTCACGTTCACGCGGGCCCAACCGTGGCCCGGGTCCTCGGCTCGATCCGGGTGCAGCAGGTGGGCCAGGATCTCCAGCCCGTCCAGGATGCGCGGGCCGGGTCGGTTGAAGAAGCTGGAGCCGTCCACGGCAAACACCCGCTGCTGGCGGGCTGCCGGCAGGTCTTTGAAGCCGGGCCGCCCGGTTACCTCGGGGGCCAGCTCCAGGGTCTTCTCCAGGCCGCATCCGCAGGCCATCAGAACCACCACGTCGGGCTTGCGCTCGACCACCAGCGACCACTCCACAGCCCGCGATTTTTGGCCAGGACCGGTAAAGGGGTCGTGCCCACCGGCCAGCTCGATCATCCCTGGCACCCAGTGGCCGGCAACGTAGACCGGGTCCAGCCACTCCAGCGCCGCCACCACGGGGCGGCGACCCACTCCGGCGGTGACCTGGCGCACCTGCTCCAGGCGCTCACCGAGTCGTTCTACCAGCTCGCGGGCTCGGGCGGGATGGCCGCACAGGGCGCCCACGGTGAGGATGTTGTCCAGGATGTCCTCCACCGAATGAGGGTCGAGCGAGACCACCTGTGGGGGAGGATCGAGCAGCGTCTCCAGGCGACAAAGGCCGCGCGGCGTAACAGCGCAGACCTCACACAGCGCCTGGGTCAACACCAGCTGGGGGTGCAGATCCCTGAGCACGGCCTCTTCCAGCGTGTAGATCTCGTGGCCGGCCTTCAGCGCCTGAGAGACAGCCTGATCGATTTGCCGACTGGAGAGCGTCTCGAGCTCGAGGGCGGCCCGGCTGGCGATGGGACGATCCAGTGCCCGCGGGGGATAGTCGCACTCGTGGGTGACCGCCACCAGAAAGTCTTCCAGGCCCAGAGCGAACAACATCTCGGTCGCACTGGGCAAGAGCGAGCAGACCCGCACCGACTCAGGCCGTCAGGAGAAAGTCGGCCGAGACCATGTAGTGGTCGCTGCCCTGGCGGGCCTCCGGGAAACGGTGCACCCGAGCCTCCTGGAACTCTTCCTTGAGGTTGTCGGAATATAAGATAAAGTCGAGCGAGCGGCGGGGGGCGCCGGCCGGGTGAGTGTCCCGCTCCTGGAAGGGCTTGCCAGCCAGGCTATCCTTGACCTGACCCTCGCCGGGAGTGAGAATGGCCCGGATGGTGGGCGTCGGCGGGGTATCGTTCATGTCGCCCATCACGATGCGGAAGCGGTCCGGATCTTCCCGGTAATCCTGGCGCAGCACGTTGCGGATCTGGTTGGCCTCGCCCAGGCGGTGGTCGTCGGCCGGCTGGCCGCCACCATGAGACTTGAGGTGGGCCGCGTAGAGGTCCACGGTAGGCCCCTCGGGCAGCTGCACGCTGACCTCGAGCAGATCGCGCTTGAAGAAGCCAGGCTGGCTCTGGTTGGGAACCGGGAAGCGGTCCTCCTTGTGGCTTTCCACCCGGGTTATCGGGTGCTTGGAGATGAAGGCAACGTCGATGCCGCGGTTGTCGTTGCCCTCCACGAGCACCACGTTGGGATACATACCGGGCAGGTGCTCGTCGAGGAAGTCTTGCAGCACCTCGACGTTCTCCACCTCTTGCAGGGCCACCACGTCGGCGTCCACTCGGCGCAGGGTATCGGCCACCACTTGCAGAGAGCGTTCGCTCTTGGGCTCCATGTCGTCATCGTCCTTGTGGGGGTCGTTCACGTCGTCAAACATGTTCTCGACGTTGTACGTGCCCACGCGCAGGTGGACCGGAGAGGAGACGAGCATGGAAGGCACCTCCGGACAATGAAGATATGGACTTTTCAGGGATAGACTCTTTCTGGGGGTCAGCCTAATCCGAGAGGGGGGCTGAAAAGTTTGCCCTTTTGTTACCGGATCGTGCAAAGGTATCCGGCCGTTCGGCAGCAAAGGCGGGCAAAACCGCTGGAGGTTCGTGTGGATTATCCCTTCAAGAACAACGTTCCCGACCCGCTGCTCTCGGGCCCCGAGCTGCCCACTTTCAAGTTCGCCCTGGAGAAGTCGACCGGCAAGGTCCAGGGCGGAAGCTTCGGCAAGGAAGCCACCGTCGAGCAGTTGCCGATCTCCAAGGGCATCGCCGGGGTCTCCATGCGACTCGAGCCGGGCGTCACCCGCGAGCTGCACTGGCACGCCACCGCCGCCGAGTGGGCTTTCGTCCTGGAAGGGCGGGTGCGCACCACCGTCTTCGATCCCACGGGCGCCTCCGAGATCAACGATTTTGAGCCCGGTGACGCGTGGTACTTTCCTCGCGGCTTCCCCCACGCGCTCTCCTGCCTGGGGAATGAGCCCTGCCACTTCATCTTGATCTTTGACAACGGCTATTTCTCCGAGTTCGGCACCTTCAGCGTGACCGACTGGATGGGGCACGCCCCCAGACCCCTGCTGGCCAAGAACTTCGGCCTGCCGGAGTCGACCTTCGAGGGCATCCCCTCCAGTGAGATCTACTTCACCTCAGGCAGGGTGCCGCCCGAGCAGGCCGTGCCCGTGCGGGGGGGGCTGGCTTCTCCTCCCACCAGCCACCGCTACCGGATGATGGCTCAGGCTCCCAGCGCCACCTATTCCTATGGTCGCGAGTGGCGCGTGGGCGTGGACGAGTTCCCCATCTCGACCACCATGACCGGGGTGGTCTTCGACATCGACCCGGGCGGACTGCGCGAGCTCCACTGGCACCCCAACGCCGACGAGTGGCAGTACGTCATCAAAGGAACCTTCAGCGTCACCATGTTCGGCTCCCACGGACGCTTTCGCACCGAAATCCTGGAGCCTGGCGACGTGGGCTTCATCCCGCAGGGCTTCGGTCATTCCATCGAGAACGTGGGACCCGAGGCGGGTCGCATCCTGATCGGCCTCAACAGCGGCCAGTACCAGGCCATCGATCTGGCTCAGTGGCTGGCCAGCAACCCTGCCTACCTCCTGGCCGACCACTTCGGCAAGCCGGCCGAGCTCTTTGAGACCTTCCCGCACCGGGTCTTCATCGGGCCTCCCCGAACCAGTCCCTGAGGGGGCTGCTGGCGGGCAGCCGCTCTTTCAGCCTTCGGAACCATTGCGGGTCGCTTTGCTCCTCGGCCGCCCGCCGCAGCAGTGCTGCGAAAAATCCCTTCATCTCCTTCTCCAGCTCAGGGGGCAGGGGGTGCTCCAGAAATTCGGCCAGGAAGACCATCACGGCCTGCACCTCGGCCCAGCGCTCGTTGGTGATGCCCAGAATGCCGATGGCCCCCAGCCACCGGCCGACCAGGCCGAAGGGCTTGACCACCTGGCTGGTTTCGAGGCCCATCACCTGGCAGGTGATGTCGTAGGCCTCTTGATAGGAGAATTTGAGCTGGTCAGCGGCCAGCTCCAGCGCCAGTTGGGCTCGGCCTAACCGCATGGCGCAGTCCACCAGCTGGTCGGCCGGGGAAGGGTCCGGCAGTTGCTGGAAAAGCTCCAGACCCTTCTCGAAGTAGGCCATCGGCTCGAGCAGGCGGGGGAGGGCCGGGGTGGCCATCGAGCCCCCGCAGGGCGCGCCCGGCAGCGTCCAGCTGTTGGGAGCGGTCACCCGGGCCGCGGCCTGATAGTGGCCCCAGAGCTGGGATCGGGAGGGATCGGCGGCCGGCCCGGCCACCTCCCAGCGCAGTCCCAGAACCGGCTCGGACTGCCACGCGATAAGAAGGGAAGGGTCTTCTGATTGACTCATTTCCAGCGCTTCCCGGGCGCCGGCACTCCTCCTCCAGAGGGAAGAGTCCTTCTGGCCCGAACGCCTCAGCCGTGAAAAAGGGCTTCTACAACCGCCACTCCCAACCCCAGGCCGGGGCCGCCGCCCAGGGGCTGGCCCTGTTCGAGCGGGCCGCCCGCGAGGTGCCGCTCGGCGATCTCGTGGAGGTGGCCGACCTGGCATGCTTCCACGGGGGAAACTCCATGGAGCCGATGCGTCGGGCCGTCTCCGTCCTGCGCGAGCGCTCCCCTCGGGCCAGCATCGAGGTGACCCACACCGATCTGGCCACCAATGACTTCAACCCGGTTTTCGAGCTGCTGGCTGGCCCCGAGAGCTATCTCGGGCCGGGAGTGCGGGCCTCGGTCCGGGCTGGCTCGTTCTATCAGCCCCTGTTCCGGCCCGGCAGCCAGAGCCTGATCTGGTGCTCGGCGGCCACCCACTGGCTCAGCCGGGTGCCGGCGCCGGCCCACCCGACCTACGCCGCCCAGTGGTACGAGCAGGCCCGTCAGGACTGGCAAGCCTGGATCGACAGCCGGGCCGAGGAGCTACGCCCCGGAGGCCAGCTGGTCATGGTGGGCAGCGGAGCCGACAGCTTCGGCCGCACCGGGGCCGAAGGGCTGGTGAGCATGGTGCGCGACACCATGGCCGAGGTGCTGGGCCCCCGCCAGAAAGGCCGCCTGGCCCTGCCCACCTACCACCGCACCCTGCGCGAGTGGCTGGCTCCCCTGGGTCCTCGACTGACCCTCAAGGAGGTGCTGGAGCCGCCCATGCCCGAGCCCTACTGGGAGGAGTATCAGCAGACCGGCAACCTGGAGACCTACGTCGACCGGGTGGTCGGGTTCGCCATCGCGGCTCTCAACCAGCCTCTCCTCAAGCGCCAGGGCGGCAAGGAGTTCGAGCAACGTCTGCGCCAACGGGTGCAGGCTCACCCCGACCTGGCCCGTCCCCGCTGGTGGCTGGTCGTGCTGCGCCTGGAGCGGGTATGATCCGCCTCTTGCTGGTGCTCCTGCTTCTGGCCCCTGGGCTGGCCTCGCCGCTCACCGAGCGCGATCCCAAAGCCTTCCCCTCCGACCTGCGGCCTCAGCTCGATCGGCTGCGCCAGGCGGCTCTGGAGAGCGACTGGGCCTACCAGCGCCTGGCCCACCTGTGCAACAAGATCGGCCCTCGCCTGTCGGGCACTCCCCAGGCCGAGCGGGCAGTCGAATACGTGGCCGCCGAGATGCGCGCGCTGGGGCTTGAGGTGACCCTGGAGGAGTGCCTGGTGACCCGCTGGGTGCGCGGGGTGGAGCGGGCCGAGCTGGTAGAGTATCCCGACCGCCCGGCCGGGGTGGAGCAGCAGCTGGCCCTGACGGCGCTGGGGGGAAGCCCGCCCACGCCCGAGGAGGGGGTGACGGCCGAGGTCGTGGTCGTGCGCGAGCTGGACGAGCTCGACCGGGTGCCGGTGCGAGGCCGCATGGTGCTGGTGGATCATCCCTACGACGATCAGCTGGCCGCCCTGGGCGAGGGGGCGATGGCCTACGGCCAGTGCGCCCGCATTCGGGTGGACGGCCCGGCCCGGGCCGCCAAGAATGGCGCCGTGGCTTGCCTGGTGCGCTCGCTGGGGGGAGTCTCCTACCGCCTGCCCCACACCGGGGTGCTGGACTGGGAGGATGGTCCTCAGATTCCCGCCGCCGCCGTGAGCGAGGAGGACGCCGAGTTGATCGCCACGCTGGCCCGCGAGGGGCCGGTACGGGTGCGCTTGAGGCTGGGCTGCCACGAGCTGGCCCCGGTCAAGAGCCACAACGTGATCGCCGATCTGAAAGGCAGCGAGCTGCCCGAGCAGGTGGTCATCGTCTCGGGTCACCTCGACTCCTGGGACCTGGGCACCGGAGCCCTCGATGACGGGGCCGGCGTGGTGATGGCCATGCAGACGGCCCACCTGATCAAGAAGCTGGGTCTTCAGCCCCGACGCACCCTGCGGGTGATCGCCTGGATGAACGAAGAGAACGGTACGGCCGGCTCCAAGGCCTACTTTGCCAACCACGAGAAGGACCTGGCCAACCACTACGCGGCCATCGAGTCCGACCTGGGCTGCGGTCATCCTTACGGCATCGGCTACCAGGGAGATTCCAAGTTGGCGGCGGTGCTGGCGCCCATCGCCGAAGCCCTGCGTCCCATCGGGGCCGGGGCCATGCGGCAGCTGCCCGGCACGGGGGCGGACATCTCCCCCCTGACCCGGCGGGGTGTGCCCGGCTTCCACCCCCTGCTCGACAGCCGCACTTACTTCGACTACCACCACACGGCCGCCGACACGCTGGACAAGGTCAATCCGCGCTTTCTGCAAGAGAACTGCGCCGTGATGGCGGTGCTGGCCTACGCCCTGACCAGGCTGTAGCCTGGAGGAGATCCTCCCCGCGGCTGGGAACCGCCCCCAGCATGAAACGCCTCGTACTTTTGTTCCTGACGCTGCTGGTGGGCCTGGCCCAGGCCCAGAGCAACAACCCCGCCGCCGTGGTGGGCTCGGTCTCGGGACCGGTCCGCACCCTGACCCTCCCGGCCGGGGGCGGCAAGCTCTCGGCCGCCACCCCGGGCAAGCTCAAGACCCTGCAGCAGGTGAATGCTGGCGTGTTCGTGCAGCTGGCTCAGGGGGGCAGCGTGACGCTGGCCTACACCTCCGACGGGCACCTCGAGCGCCTGACCGGCCCCTGCGTCGTGCGGGTGGGGGCCGACGGGGGCCACCTGCTCAAAGGCGCCCAGGGCGCCCTGAAGGTCGAGAAGTCCCAGATCGGCGCCGCCCTGCGTCCGACCAACCCGGCCCGGGTCAAGGTCGGCTCAGGCACCACGCTCTCGGTGACCAGCCAGGAAGGGATGCCCACCTTTAGCTTCACCACCAGTCAGGCGGGTCCGTACCTGGTCAGCGTGTTCCAGGGGAGCAAATCGCTGTGGAGCTCGGAGACGTCCTCCACCTCGGTGCTCTACGACGGCCCCGTGCTCAGCCTGGACACCCCTTACCTGTGGCAGCTGCAGGTAGGCAGCTCGGTGCTGGGAGCCATGCGCTTCGAGGTTCCCTCGCACGGCGCCGCTCAGTCGCTTGGCCAGGCCCAGGCCGAGGTGCAGGCCATGCCCGACGATGCCGCCCGCCAGGCCCTCTGGGCGGCCGCCCAGGACCAGCGGGGCAACCTTCCCCAGGCCGTGGACGCGGCCCAGGCCGCCCTCAAGAGCCAGCCCCAGGACGCCGCTCTCATGAATCGCCTCTCGGGCATGTTCCAGGAGATGGGCCAGGAGGCCGAAGCCCAGCGCTTCGAGGGTCAGGCCCGGATGTACGAGGACGTGGAGGGCCCCAGCGTGGATCCGGACGGGGATCTGATCTTTGGCGACTACATCGACGACCTGCCCGGAATCTACGCGCCCTGATCAGGGCTCTGCTCCCTTTCCCTTGAGGGGAAGGTAGGTCACGCTCAAGTCCATCCCCTGGTAGAGATTGACGTGCACCTCGGTGCTGGGGAAGGTCCAGACCGTTCGTTTGCGGCTGACCAGCTCGTTGTCCAGGTCGTCATTGCCGTCGGGCGGCCCGTAGAGCTGCACGAAGAAGGCCTCCAGCTCGGAGAACTCCTCAGGGGACCCGGAGGGGTACTTCTGGGGCCGAATGTAGAGGCCGGTCAGAGTTCCCGTCTCGTTGTCGAAGGGGAAGAGCAGCGCGTAGGGTCTCTTGCCCAGATAATACTGAGGGATGTGGAACGGGACGTACTTGCTGGGGTTGGCATACTGACCGCTGAAGGGCTTGAGCCGATTGCCCAGCTTCTTCTTTACCTCTTCCTCGGTCATCCCCAGTTTCACGCCCTCCAGCCCGGTCACGTCGGCCGGTCGCTTGCCGGTTCCGGTCAGAGGCTTGCTGTCGCCCAGGGCATCGGCCGCTTCCAGATACTCGCGGGCTTTGTTGGACCGCGCCCCGCCGACCAGCTCCACCACCTTCTGAGCGTGCGGGTAAGCTCGGGACTTCTTGCCCGGCATCGGGTCGAGGCTCGAGTAGCACAAGAAGAGCTGCAGGTGCACCTCGGGGTCGTCCGGGGCGGCGGCCAGGGCTTTCTCGAGTGGAACCAGGGCCTGCTCGTGCTTGCCTCGCAGCGACAGATCGGTGGCCTCGCGCACCAGAGCGCCCACGTCCACGCTGGGCGTGGCTGGCTCGGTCGCAGTTGGCGTCGGGGTCTGCGATGCCGTGGGCGAGGCGACGGGGGAGGGAGTCGACGGTGGGGGAGGAGCAGGCGGAGAAGAACAGCCTGTAATGAGAACCAGCAAGCAGATCAGCCGGATGTGAGCCCCCATGGAAAGAACTTCGTTATCGCGGCTTCTGACGCCTCTTGACCTGGACAGGGCCCACCTTCACCTGCTGCTCGGTGACTTCCAGGCTCCCTCGGCCGGGGCTGAGCATGCGGGTGGCCGCCAGCCGGTCACGTTCGGCTTGCTCTGCCAACTCGTCTTTTCTGAGCTGCATCGAGCTCTGCAGCCAGCGTTTCTCACTCTCGCGCTTTTGCATGCGGATGGCTCCATAGGCGAAGGCGAAGCAGCCCACACTGGCTGCCAGGGGAAGGCCGATGGGGCCCAGCAGGTTCGCGACCGGCTTGAAACCGAGTGCCAGCGAGCCGAAGGTCAGCACTGTGGAGGCGGCCGCCGTCCAGGTCAGCGCTTCCTCCACCCGCGTGGCCGGACCCGTGAGCGCGTCGTAGCGATCCTGAAAGCGCTCCAGCAGCGGGTCCGTGTGACTCTCGCGGGGTTGAGGCGTGCGGGCGGCCGGCAGGGTCAGGGCAGAGATCTGCATGCCTTGCATGGTGATCGATCTGTCTGAAAAAGCTCTGATGAGCTTTCTTTCAGCGTGGCGGTCTAGACTCGAGCCATGCAGCTGCAGCAAACCTCCGCCATGTTCAGACCGGTGCCCACCCCGCCCCCGGCCGGGCCCGAGAAGCCCATGAGGAACATCCACGTGGTCTCCTTGATCGACGCCTCCGAAGAGGTGATCGAGCCGCTGGCGGTGGCCTGCGTCGAGAACCTGGAGAGCGCCCGCAGCAACTCCCCCTCTCAGCTGACGGGAGCTGTCTTCGTTCAGCGCAGCGGCACCAGTCCGGAGGCCAAGAAGTTGAAAGCCACCCTGGCCGCGACCGTGCCCCGAGCGATCGGCTTCGGGCTGGGGGTGGCCGCCGGCAGCTACCTGTTGGGGGGTCTTGTCGGCGCCGGCATCGGCGGGGCGGTGGGACTGGCGGTGGGCTCCACCGTGGCCAACCGGATGTTCGGCCGCACCCAGCTGCTGGGCCAGATCCCTGACAACGGCGCCGAGCCGTTCTGGAAAGGGAGCCGCACCTACGAGCTGGGCGCCAACCGGACCGATGCCATCGACTCGAAGGTGGTGGCCGAAGACCCGGGCGCGCGAGGGCTGGATCCCAAGAAGATGGGCGCCTTCCTGGGCAAGGAGATGGCCGCCCATCCGGACAAGATGGCCGTGGCCCACGTGTTCGGACACGGGCTGGCCTACCGCCAGGCGGCCGGCCTGCAGTTCACGGCTTATCGCGAGATGCTCTCCCAGGCCACCACCCTGGCCGGTCGCCCCGTCGACCTGCTGCTGGTGGAGTCGTGCCTGTGCGGCAACCTCGAGAGCCTGCTGGCCACGGCACCCTTCGCCCGCTATGCGCTGGTCTCCGAGGAAGTGGTCTCGGCCGGCGCCATCTCGCACGCTTTCAGCAAGGCGGTGGGAGCCGCCGCCGGGCACGAGGTGACCCCGGGCCAACTGGGCCAGGCCGTGGTGCGCAGCAACCCGGAGACCGGGGTTCGCGACCTCTTTTCGTTCTTCTTCGGCCTGCCGCCCGGCAAAGACGAGATCTCTCTGGACGACACCCCCGAGCAAATGGTCAAGAAGACCACGGCTGAAACTCTGGCTCTGGTGGACCTGAGCCAGGTGGAGGCGCTGGGACAGGCCGTCGACCGCCTGGGCGGAGTGCTCAGTCAGGAGGTTCGCGACGGCCTGGCCCCGGCCATCCAGGCGGCTTCCGAAGAAGCCATGCACACCGGGGGCGACCCGATGCTGGTCGGCGCCAAGCGCTCGCTGGCGGTGGGCGACCTGAACGTGTTCGTGAACTGCCTGGCCGAGCTCTACGCCTCCGGCGTGCCTTCCAAGCGACCCCGCGAGGTGATGACGGCCCTGGCCGACGTCAGCCGACAGCTCCAGAAGACTGTGGTGGAGGCCTCCATCAGTCCCCAGTTCGCCGATTCGGCCGGCCTCACCGTACAGCTCCCCAGCCGCGACCTGGTGGTCATCGACGGCCAGCACAACGAAAGGCTCTCGGGCAGCGCTGCTCCCCCCCGGTGGAAAGAGTTCGTGCAGCTGGCCAGCGCCGCGATGTAAGCCTTGCTCGCCCGCCTCTTCCTCCTGGCCCTGCTGGCCCTGGCCTGCAGTCCGGCCCCGCAGCAACCCTCCCCCCAGCCGAGTTCGCCTTCCGAGCCGGCCCTGACTTTTCGCTCGGGCGACACCGTCAAGACCTTCACTCGCTCGCAGCTGTTGGCCCATCCCGCCATCCAGACTCTCTCGATCCTGGACCAGTCGGGTTATGAGGACCAGCAGATGACTTATCGCGCCATCCCGATGGCTGCTCTGCTGGAGGGTCTGGCGGTGCCAGAAGGCAGTGAGCTGGGCTACCAGACGCAGGATGGCTTTTCCTCGGGGGTGCAGGCCCCCCTGGTGATGAACCTGGACCCGGGCAAATCCATCGCGTACCTGGCGGTGGAGCCGCCCGATCAACCCTGGCCAAACTTCGAAGGGCGCACCTACGGCGCCGGCCCGTTCTACCTGATCTGGCTGAACCCGGAACTTTCCGAGATCGGTCGCGAGGAGTGGCCGTTTCAGGTCAGCTCGTTCACCGTTCGCCCATCCACCGAGGCCCTTTACCCCGATCTCGTGCCCGACAAGAAGAACCAGGCCCTCTACCGCGGCTACAAGTCCTTCGTGCAGAACTGCTTCCCCTGTCACACGCTGGACGGGCACGGGGCCGGCAAGCTCGGACCCGACCTGAACGTTCCCATGAATCCAACCGACTACTTCGAGCTGGACGTGCTCAAGAAGCTCATCCGCGACCCTCGTTCAGTGCGCACCTGGGCCGACATGAAGATGGCCGGCTTCGACGAGAAGGAGCTCCCGGACCCGGAGCTGGAGGAACTGATCGGTTACCTGCGCTCTCGCAAGAAGCGCTGAGGACACCCCAGGCTACTGTCGCGGGCGCCCATCCGGACCATACTTGCTGTTGGCGTACTTGACGATCCAGTAGTCGTTGGTCTCTTTATCGTGACCGGTCAGCTCCATCTCGTAGCTCCAGTCGTAAAACTGCTGGATGCGGAGCACCACCTTGCGCTTCTCGGCCGGGATGCGCAGGGTGGCGTACTTGCCCTCGATATCGATCTCGATCTTTTTGTACACCTGGTCCTTGGTCTTGTTCTTGGCTGTCTTGGCCAGATAGAGCCCGTCCAGCGAGTTGTCGGTGTTGTCCAGCACGCGCCCGGCCAGCGCCGGCAGCGCCACCAGAAGCATCAAGAGGAGAGCAATGCCCTTATAGTTCTTCATCGGTAAACACCTCTGTGAATTTCATTCCAAACGTTCAGACGGAGCTAGATTCTCTGCCCCCTGGACGGTTCCTGGCCGAAAGCCCGGCAGCAAACAGCCAGATCCCGGCTGCCTGCACCAGCGCGGCCGGAAAACGGTGCCGGTCGCGCTCGGCCAAGCAGGTTTCCCGATCTTGGCGTAGTAGCCCCTGGTATGTCAAGACTCCTGATGGTGCTTTTGTTGCTGGTGACGGTGGGATGCTCGCGTCCCGCCGCCCAGGGAGGCGATCAGGCGGCCGAGGTGCAGTTCACCATTCAGGTGACGCCCGCCCCTCCCCGGGTGGGCGACAACCAGCTCCAGGTGGAGGTGTTCGGTGGAGAGCCGGCCCGGCTGGAGGTGGAGGCGAACATGTCCCACGCCGGGATGACTCCGGTGCTGGCCCCCCTGACCCGGGCCGAGGGCGCCCGCTGGCAGGCTCCCCTCAAGCTCACCATGGCCGGCGACTGGGTCTTGATCATTCGGGGTGAGACGAAGGACGGGCGCAAGATCGAGCGCCAGATCCCCTTACCGGGGGTGGTGGCCTCCCCCTGATCGGGCGCTTTCTTCGCTGGCGCCACGCCCGCACGGCCCTGCAGCTGCCGCTCTTCGCCCTGGCCCTGGCCATGATCTGGGACGGGTTCACAGGCCCCCAGCTTGCCCCCAAGAACCTGGCCACGGTGCTCTCCTGGCTGCATTTTCGAGGGGTGGCCGTGGCCGTGCTGCTGGTGGCCGGCAACCTGTTCTGCATGGCCTGCCCTTTCATGCTGGTGCGCAACCTGGCCCGACGGCTGGTGAAGCCGGCTCGCTCCTGGCCGGCCAGGCTGCGCAACAAGTATTTGGCCGCCCTGATTCTGGCCGCCTATCTGTTCACCTACGAATGGCTGAACCTGTGGGAGAGCCCTCGGGCCACGGCCCTGGTGATCGTGTTCTACTTCGCCCTGGCCCTGGCCCTGGACAGCCTGTTTCGGGGGGCGCCCTTCTGCAAGTACGTCTGCCCGTTGGGGCAGTTCAACTTCCTCTCCTCCACCATCTCGCCCCTCGAGGTGGGCGTGCGCGACCTGGAGCGCTGCCACGATTGCCAGACCAAGGACTGCATCAAGGGTCGGGGCGACATTCCCGGCTGCGAGCTCGGGCTCTTTCAGGAGAAGAAGGTGGGCAACCTCGACTGCACCTTCTGTCTCGACTGTGTGCAGGCGTGTCCTTACGAGAACGTGGCCGTGCAGATCCGCCTGCCGGCCGCCGAGCTGGCCGACGACACTTACCGCTCCAGCCTGGGCCACCTCTCGCACCGTCCTGACCTGACCCTGCTGATGGTGGTCTTCACCTTCGGGGCGCTGCTCAACGTCTTCGGCATGATCTCGCCGGCCTATGCCCTGGCCTCCTGGCTGGGCTGGCGCTCGGACACGGCCTTCCTGGTGGCTCTCTTTGCGGCCATGCTCGTGCTCGAGCCGCTCTTGTTGCTGGGTGCGGCCGCTGCCCTCTCACGCCTGCCCGGCCGCTCGCTGCTGCAGACCGCGGTGCGCTTCACGCCCTGTCTGGTGCCACTGGCCTTCTCGGTGTGGCTGGCCCACT
>CAZWUN010000037.1:0-25033 GCA_964637145.1 uncultured Burkholderiales bacterium | reverse complement strand
AAACCCCTTTGTGGTGTCGGAGGGATCCTCCGCCACCACAAGATGTTGCAGGCGGCCGGGATCCTAGCACAATCTATTGGGCGTCGCGCAGCCGGAAAATCGTGTCAAGGGGGTTTTCCGGCTGCGCTCCTAGAGCTGCTCGTCGGTAAACGAGGCCGGGTCCTCCAGAGGCTCGAGGTGGGTCAGCACGCTCACTCTGGTTGGCGAGACCTCCCGCAGATCGCGTTCGACCTGCTCGAGCAACTCGTGGCCGCGCTGCACCGACCACGACCCGGGCACCAGCACGTGCAGGGAGACGAACGAGCGCGAGCCGGCCCGGCGCGTGCGCAGGGCGTGGAAGTCAACTCCCTGCTGGCGGTAGCTCTCCAGCACCTTTTCGATGGCCTCCTGCTCGGCTCTGGGGATGGCCGCGTCCATCAAACCCTGGGTCGAGCGCTTGACCAGCTGCACCCCGGTCCAGACGATGTGGAGGGCCACGGCCAGGGCCAGGGCCGGGTCCAGCCAGAGCCAGCCCGTCAGCCACACCAGCAAGATGCCGCCCAGCACTCCAACCGAGGTCCAGACGTCGGTCAGCAGGTGGTGGGCGTCGGCCTCCAGGGCGATGGAGTTGTGCTTCTTGCCGGCCTTGAGCAGGAACAGGGCCACTCCCAGGTTGATGAGCGAGGCGCCGCCGGCCAGGGCCAGGCCCAGCCCCAGCGACTCGAGCGGCTGGGGGGCCAGCAGCCGGGGGAGGGCGGCGCTGCCGATCCCCACGGCGGCCAGCACGATCAGGGCCCCTTCCACTCCGCTTGAGAAATACTCCGCCTTGGCGTGCCCGAAGGGGTGGCCCTCGTCGGCTGGCTGCTCGGCCCACCACAGCATGCCCAGGGCCAGCGTGGCGGCCACCAGATTGACAACCGACTCGAGAGCGTCCGAGAGCAGGCCCACCGAGCCGGTCACCCAGTAGGCGCCTAGCTTCAGCCCCACGGTCGCCAGGGCGGCGGCGATGGAGGCCCAGGCGTAGCGGTAGATCATTTCGAGCGGATCAAGAGCACCGGGCAGGTCGACTTGTCCAGGATCTTGGCCGCCGTGCTGCCGTGGACCCACTTGCTCAGCCCGCTGCGGCCGTGGGAGGTGAGGACGATCAGATCGACTTTCTCGCGCTCGAGCACGTCCATGATGGCCGTGGCGGCTCCGCCCCGAGCCACCATGGTGCGGGTCTTGATCCCCTTCGCGGCCAGCGGTGAGGCTTTGCTCTCGAGATACTCGCTGGCCTCAGCCTTGAGCCGCTGCTCCACGGAGGGAAAGTCGATGGGGACCTCGGTATCCAGGGTCACCTGGCCGATATTGGACAGGCTGATCACCTGCAGCAAGATCAGCTCGGCCCCCGCCCCGTGGGCTACCTGCTCGGCGTGGGGCAGGGCCTGCTCGGCCAGGGCCGAGCCGTCCAGGGTGACCAGGATCGTCTTGTACATGGGTGTTGTCCTCTCCAGCTTTCGCTCTCCCTTTGCACGCCGGCTGTTCAGGCCCTGCACGAGGCGGCCGGGGGAAAGGGGCGAATTGTTCTGGGTGCGATGGCTCCTGGTAGCGCTCGCTTTGCTGGCCCTGGGGGCAGGCGGGGAGGTGATCTGGCTGCCCTTTCCGGCGGGCCTCGAGGCTCGCTGCGGGCAGGGGCCGTTCGGGTCCGGCTCGCACCAGGGTGGCTACGCCTACGACCTGGAGCTGCCAGCCGGCACAGCCGTCCTCAGCGCTACGGCCGGGCGCGTCTTTCAAGTCGTGGACGACAAGACAGTCGAGGGAACCCAGCAGTTCTACGACTCCAACCGCATTGTGGTGGACCTGGGCGGGGGGCGCTACCTGAGCTACGTGCACCACCGGCCAGGCACGGCCCGGGTGCGCGTGGGCGAGCGGGTGCGGGTGGGCCAGAAGCTGGCCGAGGTGGGCCGCAGCGGAACGGTTGTGCCCCATATCCACCTCGACCTGCGGGGGCCGGCCTGGGAGCGTAGCTGGCCACTCTTGTTCCGAACTGCGGGCGGAGAACGGTCCCTGGAGGCCGGGGACCAGGCCCGCTCGGTCACCCGCCCGGGCAGCGCGGCCTTTCGAGATTCCGGGCTCGAGCCGGAAGCCTTCTCGGCCAGCGGCATCACTCTCGAGAAGGCCCCCCCGGCCTTTCTCTGGCGATCCGGGGATCACTTGACCTTCGAGGGGCGGGCCGAGGGGGCTCAGGTGCGCTTTGCGCTGTGGCCGGATCTGCAACCCTCCGAGCTGCTGGTCAGCGCGCCTGTGAACGAGCGAGGCCGATTTCTCCTGAAAGTCGTGCTGCCAGCCGACCTGAGCGGGCCGCGCTGGTACCGTCTGGAGGTTCCCGGGCAGATGACCCCGGCCACCGTGCCGGTGGGTATCCTCCCGAAGAGGGAGCCGGGCCCGCGCTGAGAACCTGCCGTCATGAAATCGCTTTCCACCCTCCTCGCCGTCCTCTTCCTCCTGCTCCCTGCTCGGGCCCAGTCGGTGCCCTACACCGAGTTCGACCTGCCCAACGGGCTGCATGTGATCCTCCACGAAGACCACAGCCTGCCCATCGTCAGCGTCAACCTGTGGTATCACGTGGGCTCGGCCAACGAGAAGCCCAAGCGCACTGGCTTTGCCCACCTGTTCGAGCACCTGATGTTCGAGGGGAGCAAGAACGTGCCCGAGGGCGACTTCGACAACCTGCTCGAAGCCGTGGGGGGCGACAACAACGGCTCCACCACCTCGGATCGCACCAACTACTGGATCACGGTCCCCTCCAACGCCCTCGAGCTGGCCCTGTTCCTCGAGTCCGACCGGATGGGCTGGTTGCTCGATACCATGACGGCGGAGCGGGTCAACGGCCAGCGCGAGGTGGTCAAGAACGAGCTGCGCCAGAGCTACGCCAACGTGCCCTACGGGATGGCCTCCATCATCGTGGACGAGCTGACTTTCCCCGCCGGCCACCCCTACCACTGGCCCACCATCGGCTACATGGCCGACCTGAACGCGGCCACCCACAAGGACGTGGCCGACTTTTTCAAGCGCTACTACGTGCCCAACAACGCCAGCCTGGTGATCGCGGGCGACATCGATCCCCTCAAGACCCGGGCCCTGGTGGAGAAGTGGTTCGGCCCCATCAAGTCGGGCCAGCCTGTGCTGCCGGTGGCGCCGCCGCCCGCCGAGCTCACCAGAGTGGTGCGCAAGACGATTCAGGACAAAGTGCAACTACCTCGCCTTGACATCGCCTGGATTACCCCTCCCCACTACGCTCCCGGCGACGCCGAACTGGACCTGGTGGCCCAGGTCCTGGCTGGAGGCAAGAACTCACGCCTCTACAAACGGCTGGTCTACGACCTGCAGGTGGCCCAGGAGGTTTCGGCCTACCAGGCCTCCTCGCGGCTGGCCAGTACCTTCCACATCGTGCTCACGCCCCGTCCGGGCCACACCACCGAAGAACTCAAGAGGATGGTTGACGAAGAGCTCGAGCGCCTGCGTAAAGAGCCGGTTTCGCAGCGCGAGCTCGACCGGGCCCGCAATGGCCTGGAGGCCTCCTTCCTGGCCAGCCTCGAGCAGCTGAGCGGGTTCGGGGGCAAGGCGGACATGCTGAACGCCTACTACGTGGCCACTGGCAACCCTGACTACTTCGCCCTGGATCTCAATCGCTACCGGGCCGTGCGGGCCAGTGACCTGGCCGCCGTGGTGCGCAGCTTCCTGCCCGCCGGCCGCCGGGTTGAGCTGACCGTGGTGCCGGAGGTGAAGAAGTGATCCGGTTGCTATTGCTCGTCATGCTTCTGGTGGCCCCGGTGCTGGGCCAGGACCGCAGTCGCCCCCCCGAGAGCGGGCGCCCGCCCTCGCTCCCTCTGCCCACCGTTCACAAGCGGGCTCTGTCCAACGGTATCCCGGTGTGGGTGGTGGAGCGCCACCAGGTGCCGGTGGTGGCGGTCGACCTTCTGCTCACCAGCGGCAGCGCCTCGGACCCCGTCGGCGCCTACGGGCTGGCCTCGATGACCGCGGGCATGCTCGATGAAGGGGCCGGAACGCGCGACGCCCTGGCCCTGGCCGACGAGCTCGACTATCTGGGCGCCAGCCTGGGGGCCAGCACCAGCTATGACGCCACCAGCGTCGGGCTGTATGTGCCGGTGGCCCGGCTGGCTCAGGCCCTGCCAGTGATGGCCGACGTGGTCTTACGCCCCACCTTCCCGGCGGCCGAGCTCGAGCGGCGGCGCACCGAGCTATTGGTGGAGTTCTCCCGCGTGAGCGACGACCCCGGCACCATCGCTCGGCTGGCTTTCCCCCACGTGCTGTTCGGCTTTGAGCACCGCTTCGGCACAGGTCTTACGGGCCGTATGGCTTTCGTCAAAGCGGTCACCCGCGACCAATTGGCCGCCTTTCATGCTTCTCGCTACCGCCCCGAGAAGGCCGCCTTCGTCGTGGTGGGGGACGTAAAGGTGGACGAGGTGGTGGACCTGCTCGAGGCGCAGTTCGGCAGCTGGAAGGCCAGCGCACCGCCAGAGGAGCCGACGGTGGCAGCGCCCACCCAGCATGGCTCCCGCACCGTCTACCTGGTGGACAAGCCGGGGGCAGCCCAATCCGTGATCCGCATCGGTCGGGTGGGAGTGGATCGGGCCACGCCCGACTACTTTGCCCTGGAGGTGCTGAACACCATCCTGGGCGGCTCGTTCACCTCCCGCTTGAACCAGAACCTGCGCGAGAAGAACGGCTATACCTACGGGGCTCGCTCGGGCTTCGACATGCGCCGCCTGCCCGGCCCCTTCGTGGCCACCGCGGCCGTGCAGACCGACAAGACGGCCGAAGCGGTGCGCGAGTTCTTCGTGGAGCTCGAGGGGATGAAGAAGCCCGTGCCCGAGGGCGAGTTGAGCAAAGCTCGCAACAACGTGGCCTATGGCTTCCCGTCCTCCTTCGCCACCAACCAGGAGGTGGCCGGTCAGCTCGAGGAGCAGCTCCTCTACGGGCTGCCGGACGACTATTATGCCACTTACGTGGACAAGATTCTTGCCGTCACTCCGGCCGAGGTGCAGGCGGCTGCCGAGAAGCAGTTGCAGACCGATAGCCTGGCGGTGGTGATTGTGGGGGACGTGAAAGTGATCCGCCCCAAGCTCGAGGCGCTCAAGCTTGGGCCCATCAAAGTGGTGGAGCTCCAAGAGCTCTTATGAGGGGACCGACCACCCAAGGTTAGCAGTCGGCCCGTGTCGAATGACACTTTCGATGGCCGAGCGTATCGTGGGGGGACGCTACAAACTGGGGCGGGAGATCGGTCGTGGAGGGTTCGGTCGGGTTCACCTTGCCCGCGATCTGCAAGACCCCCGCCAACGCTGGGCGGTCAAGGAGCTTACCCTCGATCTGCGCAATCCCGGTCAGGCCGAGCAGGTGCGCAGCTTCTTCGATCAGGAGCAGAAGATCCTCTCCTGGCTGAGCCACCCGGCCATCGTTCGCCGCCAGGAAGCCCTCGCCGAGGGGAACACAGTGTTCCTGGTGATGGAATACGTGGATGGCGTCACGCTCGAGGAGATCATGCAACGCTACTCCGCTCCCCTGCCCCAAGGGTTGGTCGTCTCGATCGGGGAGCAGGTCGCCGAGATCCTGGCTTACCTGCACTCCCAGAAGCCCCACCCGATCATCTTCCGAGATCTCAAGCCCTCGAATTTGATGGTGACTCCGACCGGGCAACTCAAGCTGATCGATTTCGGGATCGCGCGACTGCACAACCGGGAGTCTGCCGGGGCGCTGCCCCTGCCCACTTCCGGCGAGCAGGACCAGACCATGGTCTTGAGCACCCCCGGCGCCACCCTGGTGCTCGGGAAAGGGCAAGATACCTACTGCATGGGCACGCCTGGTTATGCCGCCCCCGAGCAGTATCCCGGAAGCGGCGTGCAGACGGACCCCCGGGCCGATCTTTATGCACTGGGGGTGATGCTCCACCAGTTGCTCAGCCAGGAGAATCCCCGTCGGCTCAAGCCGCCCATCCCCCCGGTGCGAAAATTCAATGGCGCGGTCGATCAGCAGCTGGAAGCGATCCTCGTGGGCTGCACCATGGTCGATCGCGAGCAGAGGGTCTGCTCGGCCCGCACCCTGTCCCGCTCGCTGGCATCCTTTCGAGATGCCCGGCTCAAGACCACCGGCGACAAGCTGCGAGCCGAACTGGGAAAGCTCGTCCTGACGTTGTTTACCCCTCCGCCGGAGGAGAATGTTGTGGAGGCAGCCTTTCAGAAGGCAGTAGCCCACAACGAGCAGGTCAGGCGGGAGCTGGGCAAGCCGTTGGTCGTCCAGGGAATTGATCTACCCTGGTCTATGGTGGTGCTTCTGGCAGTGGCCCTGGGCACTTGCCTGAGAGCGGTTCTCACGCACTACCTGCCTATTTGGGACGGCCTCGGCAAACTGGGGCCGCCGGTGGTGGTGATGGACCTCTTCATGCTGGCCTTTGTCGGCCAGGGGCCCAGCGAGGCCCAGATTCGATCTCGATTGCTCGGCCTGGTGCTGTTCGGCATCCCGGCCAGCATCTTCTTGATGATCTGCCTGTCCGATCCCCACCCTTTCAGCTGGTTGCTGGTCGTCGCCCTCTTCGTGTTGACGATGCGTTGCGGCTGAAGTTCAACCCTCGTTGCGCAGCAGCTCGAGGACGTAGCGGGTCAGGAGGGTCGAGTCCTGGGCGCTCTCGAGCGAGAGACCCCAGGTGAAATGCTCCTGCTCCTGCAAGCAGCGCACAACGCGCCCCTGACAGACCAGCGACGGTAACGAGCCGAGGGGTCCGATAGTAGCCTGCAGCACCAGCCCGGGCTGCACCGGGAGGCGGGCTTCGACCAGGCATCCCCTCAGGCCAAGATTGAGCACACGCGCCTCGAGCTGAGAGGTGGAGGCTTTGAGAACCACGGGCAAGTCGGTGGCAAGACGCAGCTCTCTGCGTTTTTCCTTTCCCCTTGCCTGGTCCAGGCCCAGGCGGAAGAAGCACTGGGAGAGCCACGCGGGCGGGGTTCCCATGGGGAGGAACGAGACGCCAATCTCTCCCGACCGTACCCACTGCACGCGTCCCCGTACCGGTGTCTCTGAGCCGGCCTCGCCGTCCGGCCCGGCCAGGGTAACGGATACCTCCTGGCCGCCAGTGAACTCCGAACTGGACTCCATCCGCACGCCTCCGAGCGAGAGGTCCAGCAGGATGGCCGGGTACCACTCCCCTTCAGCTTTTATCAGAACGGGCAACTGGCAGGCCAGTCGGGTCAAAAGCCGCTTCTGGCGCAGGGCCAGCTGGGCTGTCTCCCCTGGCTCGCGGGCGCCCCCGGCGTCCCCCGCTCCCAATACGATCCGGTTGCGTCCCGAGTTCTTGGCCTGATACAGGGCTTCGTCGGCGGAAGCCAGGAGAGTTTCCTCGCTCTCTTCGGGAGCCCCCGAAAATAGGCTGATTCCTCCACTCATTGTCACCTGGATGCGGGTGGTCCCTCCGGGGGTGGGCACCACGAAGGGTACCGATTCGATGGCCTGGCGCACGCGCTCGAGAGCTTCCCCGGCTCCGGCACCGGTGCTCTCGGGCAAGAGAAAGCCAAACTCCTCGCCTCCGAGGCGGCCGAGCAGATCGCGCGAGCGCAGCAGGCGCTGGGCTCGGCGCACGAACTCCACAAGCACCGCATCTCCGGCCGGATGCCCGTGAGTGTCGTTGATCTTCTTGAAGAAGTCCAGATCGGTGAGGGCCACAGCCAGGCGCAGGCCTCGGGTCCGGGCCTGGTCCACCTCGTCGCGCAGCTTCTCGAGGAAGAAGGCCCGATTGACCGCCCCTGTCAGGGCGTCCCGGGTGGCCTTCTCGAAAAGCCGCTCCTCCACGCGCTCCTCCAGGGGGTCGAGGTAGCCAAACCTCAACCGCACGCTCTCGCCCAGGGCAATCTGGTCCCCCTCTGAAAGAGCGTGCTGACTGATTCGACGTCCAGCCACGAAGGTTCCATTGGTGGATTTCAGGTCGGTCAGCAAGACGCCGTTGAAGTTGCGCGTCAGGCGTGCGTGAACGCGGCTCACCCCCGGGTCGTCGAGCACCAGCTCGTTGTCGGGAGAGCGCCCCATGTTGGTCACGTCCCGCTCGAGCTTGAAGACTTTACCGGCCAGCGATCCGGTGAGCATTTTGACGTAAGGATTACGAGGCGCGGCCGGTCCCGCGACCGGCTCGGAGCTGCCCAGGTGGGTGGTGGAGTCGGACCCGTCGGTCACCTGGCCTTGTTTGCTCTTGGGCAGGCTCAAATCCTGTCCCTGGTCAGAGCTTCCCCTCTCCGATAGATCCGCGCAGCAGAACCAGATGCACCGCCGCTGGCTTCACACCTCTGGCCAGCGTGAAAAAGATCCGGGTAGCCGTGGCCGACTCGCCCGGAGCCAGATCGAAGCGCTCGGGGTAACGTCCCCGGTTGACCAGGTGGCGCTTGCCCTGGTCGTCTACCAGCACGAAGTTGTTGTTGGAGAAGGCCAGTTGAGCCTCACCGGCGTTGGTGACCTGGACGCTCAGCTCGACCATGGTCTCGGCCGGGTTAGCGGTGCCGGTGGAGCTGTTCTTGACCACCTTGAGGGTGGCTTTCTTGTCCTGACCTCGCTGGCCCGTTGCCGAGCCCAGCAAGAGCAGGATGAGGCCCAGTATCAGCGTCAATCGCATGCTTTCCTCCTCAGGCGAACGGCCGCACGGCCAGGTCGTCCAGGGTCACGGTGTAGTTGCGGCGCTCCCCGCTGGCCAGCCAGCAGAGGATCACCTCGGCGGCCACGGCCACGGCCAGCATGACCAGGTTGCGCGCCAACGGATAGTTGCAGTCGTCTGGTCCCGCCGCCGGGGAGGGCACCCGATAGACCTCGTTCCAGAGCACCTCGGCGAAGCCTGCCGCCAGCCCGGCGTGCAAACAGGGCACCTGATGCTGGAGGCACCAGTCGCTGACCAGCTGGCGCGAAGCCGAGTTGTCGAAAGTGTCCAGCACCAGCTCGCTGCCGTCCAGCAGCTTGTCGGAGCTGGCGGCGGTCAGCTCCTGGGGAAGGCTCTCCACCTTCGCGCCCAGGGCCCGATAGAGGTTGTTGACCAGGATGCGGGCTTTGAACGACCCTACGTCGCTCTTGAAGTAGGGCTGGGTGGAAAGGTTGTGCGGCTCGATGCGGTCCCTGTCGATCACTCGCAGTGCCCCTGCGCCCGTGCGAGCCAGTGTCTCGCACAGGTTGGCCCCCAGCGCTCCGGCCCCACACACCGTGATGCGGCAGCGGGACAATCGCTCCAGCGTCGTTTTCTCCCGGGCCAGTCTTTCGTGCAGGAAGAACTCGCTCACCAGTTGCCCTCCACCACGCCCACCAGCGACTGCAGGTCGAAGCGCTGGTCCTCTCCGGCCAGGCAGATGCCGGCGCTGAGCACCGTGAGATCTCCCTTGCCGATGGCCGAGCTATGGCGATGGCCCTGGCTGTCGGTCCACTCCACCACCCAGTGGTCGCCCCGGTCCATGTAGCTGCCCAGGTTGCCACCACCCACCCGCAGGGCATGGCGCAGCCTGTTGTGCTCGTTCCGCAGGCGCAGCGTTTCCTGAAAAAAGCTCTCCTGGGCGGCGGCCAGCTCGTAGGCCACCCGCATCTCCGGTGTGAGGCCCTTGCCGCTGAGCTTCTCGGGCAGCACTTCGGCCTGAAGGGCCTCGTTCAAGACGGCCGCCTCGAGCGGGTCTGCCTTGCGATCGAGCTGGTCGAACCAGAGAGCGCCTCCCTCCAGGCGGGTCACGGCCACCTCCAGCCGGGCGCCCTCATCCACCAGGTGGACCAGCATGGGGCGGGAGTGGCCAAGCCGCTGGCGCGCATCGCTCTCGTTGACCGGGTAGCCCAGCCAGGAGCGTCCTGCTACCGGGTGGATCAGGCGCAACCGCAGGGCCGGGAAGAGAGCGAGGTACTCGCTCACGGCGATGGGGTCGGCCGGCTCGATCATGCGGGCCGAGCGGCCCTCGGGAGTGAACACTCCCCAGCCCTCGAAGCCGTCGGGTGCCTCGAACTGGCAGACCAGACCGTGCAGTCGTGTACGCACTCGTCCCCCTGGAAGGCAGGGGGCCAGAAAGCGGGTCAGCTCCTGCTCGGCAGCTCCCAGTCGGGCGATCAGCTTGCGCACGTCGGTCATCGCTCTGGCTTTCTCCGTCGGCTCAGCTTCGTCCCGGTAGGGGCGTGTCCAGGATTTCCATCAGCATGGCCATGCGGGAGGGCTGGGCCAGGAATGGAAGCAGGTTGGGCAGTGCGTAGTAATCCCCCTGGAAGTTGAAGGTTTGAAAGTCGACCTTGAGCCGCCTGCAGTCGGCTTCCAGCAGGTGCACTCCCCCGTCCAGGTTGACGAAGCAGAAGCTCAACCAGCGGTTGCGCCGGCGCAGCAGCCGCAGCGCGGACAGGAAGCGGGGCGACTGGTTCTCGCGCTGATCGCTGACCAGGATCACCTGGTCGAAGACCTGGGGGCTCTTGTAGAGAGCAAGCAGAGCCGCTCCCATCGAGCTCTGGCCACGAGCCTCGAGGCGCTCGAAGGCGGCCGCCCAGCCGGCGTAGTCGCGCCGTTCGGGCTCTACCAGGGTGCTCTCGCGAGCGAAGGTGTGGACCTCCAGGGGACCCCTGGCTACGGCCGCCACCATCGAGGCCAGCCGCTTGCCCAGCTCCAGGGCCGGTTCCATGGAAGCAGAGGCATCCACCAGCAGGGCGGTGGAGCGGGTGATCCAGCCCGTATCGCTCTCGAGGCGTTTTTGCAGGATGCGGTCGAGCAGGGCCTGCCAGTCGTCCCCGGCGGCGCGGGCGGCCTTCTCCACCTTCAGGGCGCTCACGCGCCGGTTGGAGCCGGCCTGCTCGAGGGCCGAGCGCACTCGCTCGGCGATGGGCTCGAGGGCCAACCAGCCGTTCTTCTTGAGGGTCCCCATATGGTTGAGCAGCTCGGCCGGGCTCATCTGCTCCACCAGCGCCAGCGCGGTTGACTCGTGGCGCACCAGCAGGCCGGCGGCCACCTTGTAGGGCAACCGGTGCTGGCGCACCAACGCCGCCTGGCGCTCGGGATCGCGCTCGCGGGCCAACTCGCGCAGGGCGAACAGGCGGCTGTCCGGGGGCGGACGGTCCTGGAACAAGATGGCCTGGGCTCGCGGGCCGGGCTTGATGTGCAGGCTGGTGTAGAGCTGCTTGAGCGCTTTGCGGGCAGCCAGCACCGCCCCGTCAAAGGCGGCCGGGTCGGCCTCGCGCTTGCGCAGGTAGCGCTCCACTTCGGTGCGCAGCGAGCGGGGAGGGTTCTTGCCCCGGCGCTTGATCTCGGTCAGCACCCGGGCCAGCTGGTAGGGGGGGAGCTCGCGCAGCAGGGCCAACCCCACGTCGCGGTAGCTTGGCTCGAGCACAAGCTGCGCCGTGAACAGCTCCTGATGGTCGCGCACCTGCCCGTGCTTTCGGTACCAGGCGGCCAGGTGCACGTAGAAGAGCATGTCTTGCTGGGCCATGTGCTGGTGCAGCCCGGCCAGCCGGTCCAGGCGTCGGTGGGGGGTGGTGAGCAGCGACTCGAGCAGGCGCAGGCGGTGGTCGCGCTCGCGCTCTTCGGCCGTCTGGCCGGTCAGAACCCGCTCCACCACGCCGAAGATCCAGCCTCGCAGCAGGTCGAGCCGGGCCCCCAGGCGGCGGCGCAAGCGGCCCATCCGGGGGGTGGCCAGCGGCTTGCCCAGGACCATCAGGGTGGCCCGCACCAGGCGCACCAGGGCGGCGAAGATTCGTTCCAGGACTAGCTCAATGGCGTTGAACACGGCTCGAATCAGGGGGCCGAGCGGTCTGACAAGTCGCCAGGTCAACCGCAGAACGAGCCCGGTCAGGCGTCCCAGAGGCTTGAGTACAAGCCTCCAGGCCAGGCCCAACAGGATGCCGGCCAGGCGGCCCAGGGGGCGGAGCAGCCTCCAGGCCAGACGCAGCAAGAGAAGCACCAGACGGCCCAGGGGAGCCAGGACCCACCGGGTCAGCAGTTGCCTCAGGAGCCGCAGCCGCTGGCGTAGCCAGACTTCCAGAGCACTCTGGGGTCCGCTCCGGCGAACGCTCCACGCGTCCAGCCGCTCCATGAGCCGGCGCAGCCGGAGGGTCAGAGGCACTCGCAGGTAGTAGCGGGTAGGGCCGGCTCGCAGCACGGCGTAGTCGGTCAGGTCGGGGCAGCGCTCCCCGAGGTGGGTGCGCACCGCCCGCTTGACCTCGAGATCGCTCGACAGGTCGCCGATGTCGGCGACTTCGAACGGAATCCGCTCTCGGCCTTTGGACCAGGCCACGTCGATGCAGGCGTTTCGCATGAGACCAGCAAGAAGGAATATTCCACTTCTACCCGGTCAACGCTTGCCTATGCTGCAGGTGCCTCCAAGATGACCTCGGCCAGCCTGAAGGCGTTACCCTCGGCCAGATTGGTGGAGCCCACCGTGTTGCTCAGGCTGGTGGGGAAGGTGCCCAGGTCGATCTGGATGCCCAGCAGCTCGAGGATGTCTACCGAGTAGGAGCCGCCCAGGCTGAAGATCTTGCAGATCGAGACATTGGCTCCGATGCCCAGGGTGAAGTCCAGGCCGGGGGTGCGGGTCAGGCCCACCTCCAGGGTGGTGCCTCCTCCGGCCGGGCCGGTGGTGGTGCCGGTCACCGTGGAGCCGCTGATCTGGAGGTTGGAGTAGTTCTGGCCGCCCACCTGGATGTCGGTCAGGTTGACCTGGGCCGGGATGGTGATTCCGATGGTCGGTCCGATGAAGAGACCACCGGCCAGAGCCTCCAGCGCCTCGTTGATCTCCGACAGTCCGGGGATGAACTCGACAAAGTTGATGGGTAGGCTGAATCCAGGTCTCACCGAGAAGTCGCCCGTCTCGACGAAGCCATTGGTGACCTCGTCGAACAGACCATAGGAGGCCAGCAGGTTAGGGTTGATGTCGTTCACCTTCTGCAGAAGCGTGTTGGTCTGACCGTCCTCCTCTAGCATCTTGAGCACGATGGTCAAGATGATCCCGATCATGTCGAACTGGATGTTGAAGGTGGTGCTGAACTTGCTGTTCCAGACCGTTTCCAAATGGCTGTGCCAACCATCCTTGACCCAGACCAGGCTGGCCTCGCTGATGGCGAAGTTCAGGTCGACTCCGGCCGTCAGTCCGAACAGAAAGCCTCCCTGTATCTGGTCACCGTTGAGGGTGGCAGTCAGGCTGTTGCCGTCGTAGGAGCCGGCCAGATTGAATTGCAGCGCGATGGACGGCCCGCACATCCCGGCAAAGAAGAACCAGCCAGCACTGACGTCAAAGTTCCAGATCAGGATGGTGGGGTCGACCGAGAAGATGGTGCCCGAGCTGCTGACCCCGATGTCGATGGCCCCGGACGGGAAGTAGGGGATGGAGTCAGGGCTGCAGAGGTTCAGGGGCTGAGAGGTTGCCAGCAGAGTTGTGGGAAAGTTGGTGACGGCCACGCCTGCCTCCTAGATGGGAAGGCCCAGCATCACTGCGCTGGAGCCATCCGTGAATTCGCCCACGAAGACCAGTCGACCGAGCTGGTCGGCCTGATCGGAGTGGAAACCGTGAACCACTGAATTGACGACCTTTCCCTGGACTGTGTCTCCCCGAGCCAGCAGCAGGGTCGGGCCGCCCGCAGAGAGCCGGATCAGCTCGTGGCCCTGGTCGGTGATCACGATTCCGTAGAGGACACCATCGGGGCTCAGCACCGGAGCTGAAAAGCCCTGGATGATGCTGCCCCCCGGGCTGCGGTCACCCACCTGGGCCACCTGCTGAGAGTTGTAATACAGCACTTGCTGGGTTCGGGACTGATGCACGATGTGGGCCACCGTTTCGCTCTGGTCGGCCAGCCGGGGGCCGAAGATGAGCGAGCCGGGCGCGAACTTGTCTTTCGTGGCCCGAGCGGAGACGCGAAAGCTGGGGGGAGCGACCAGAAGTCGGCTGGCCAGGTCGTCCTGGATGTTCCCCTGGATGAGGCCCTGAGGGGGCAGGCTGGCGCGGCTCAGTGGCTGAGGGGCAGCGCCCACCACCTGAGCAACGTAGCTACCGTTCGAGTTGAGGTCGACCAGGCCGATGCTGTTGACGGTGCCCTCGGCATCCGGCAACAGAACCCTGGAAGATTGCAGCAGCCGGGTACTCTCGTCCACCCGGGCCTGCTTGAGCAGGAACAGCCCCTGGTGGGGCTTGACTTCCCCCTGTCGGGTGAAGTGGTCGACCACCAGCAGATCGTCCTGGTCGTTCAGGTCGAGGTCACCGAAGGTCCCTCCGAAGCGAATTCCAGATCCGGGAATCGGGGTGCGGAAGGTCGCCACCACCCCCGCTTCGCCACCGGAGGGTTGAAAGAGAAGATTGCGCTTCTGCTGGTCAGTTCGCACGGCGACGACCTTGTTGCCCCTGGAGTTGCTGGCCAGCGCTCCCAGGCCCAGGAGCTTGGAGCCATCGCTCAGCGTGTCGCCGCGAGCCAGGAGCTTGCGCGAGCCGAGCAGGACGCCCCGGTTCTCACGGAGGATGGCCTGGAAGTCGGGGATCAGCTCGTAGAGGCCCATCCCCTGGGCGGTCTGCCCGAAAAACAGCACCTGACCGGCGCCGTTGAGCAGCACCTGACCGGGCAGCGACTCCAGGGTGCGCCCGTCCGGCAGCACGCTGCCGCTGTCGAAAAGGGAGTAGAAGCGGTAGCCATTTGGCCCGCCTCCGATTCCGCCCAGGTTGTCGGTGCCACCCGAGTCACCGCAAGAGCTGAGTAGCAATCCCCCCATCGAACCAGCCAGGAGCTTCAGAAAGTCTCTACGTCGTTGCACGTTCCCTCCAGGTATGAGAAAAGCCCATTCGAACGGCCCGCGAGGGGATCCTCTCTAAACCAGAAAGGTCTGGCTGCAATGCAGCAGCCAGACGAACAGACCTGGAGGTAGCATCTGGTCGGTCGCCGAGGACGGGTGACCAGGGACTGGCCAGAGTTTGCCAGGCCCCACCACGTCAAGTGTCTGGTCACCCGGTGCGCCGCCCCGACAGGGGTGAGCCATCGGGGCGGGACCCCGGTGCGGGCGCGCCCCGGCGCGCTCGCGAGGTCGGTCAACCCTTTGCTGGCCGCCTGGGCAGCGGAGTGTCCAGGATCTCGAGCAGAAGCTCGAGGCGGGAGGCCCGCGACAGCATCGGGATCAGGTTGGGCAGCGAGTAGTAGTCGCCCGAGAAGGTGAACGTGTCCACCTGCACTTTCATGTTGCGCAGGATGCGCTCGGTGGCGTCGGTGGCGCTGCCCACCTTGACGAACACCACCGAGGGCGAGACCCCGAGAGTCTCGGAGTAGGCCTTGTAGGCGTCCGCAAAGTAAGGCGCGGTGTTCTCCTGCTCGTCGGTCACCAGCACGATCTGCTCCACGGACTGCTTGCGCAGCCGCATCGCCTCGAGCGGGCAACCCAGACTGGTGCAGCCTCCCGCCTGGATGGGCGCGAAGGCCTTCTCCCAGGCGCTCAGCTCGCCGCCGCTGGCCTGGATGGTGTAAGGAACCGTGTCAAAGGCATACACGAACAGCTCGGCTTCGGTTACGCCGCCGATGAGGGCGGCCAATCGCTTGCCGACGTCCAGCGCCTGGTCCATCGAGGAGGATTTGTCCACCAACAGGCCGGTGGAGCGGGTGATCTTGCCCCGCTTCTTGACCTGCTCGTCAGTGACGTGCTCGAGCCGCTGGCGAGTCTCCTCGTCCAACTCGGCCGTCTCGGCGGCCACGCGCGCCTTGTAGGCGGACACGCGGGCGTCGGTCTCGGCCAGCTTGAGCTTGTCGTCCACCAGAGCCTTGACCTCGGCGTGCTCGAGGGCACCCTTCTTGCGCAGAGACTGCACATTGTTGATGACCTCGGCCGGCGTCATGGCGTCGATGAGCGCTACCAGTACCGTGGGGCTCATCTGCTTGATGGCGCCCACGGCCACGGTGTAAGGAATCTTGTGCTCCACGATCAGGGCCGCCTGCTCGGCCGGCGTGCTGGCCTTGCTCAACTGCTTGAGCATGAAGGCCAGGCTGTCGGCGGGCGGGGCGTCCTTGAACAGGACCGCGTCCGCCCGAGCATTGGGCTTGACGTGGCAGGAAGCGTAGAGGTGCTTCATCGCCTTGCGGGCGCGCACCGCGGCGCGATCGAAGAACTGAGGGTCCTTCTCGCGCGCCCTGAGGTACTGCACCACGGCCGTGCGGGCCTGGCGAGGGAGCTTGCCGCGCAGCTTCTTCATGAAGTCCACCACGCGGGCCACCTGGTAGGGTGGCAGCTCCTGCAAGAGCATGAAGCCGGCTTCCCGGTGCACCTCGAGGGTGCTGGTCAGGAGGCTGCCCACGAACACTTCCTTGTGGTCGCGCACGTCGCCGTGGCGCTGATACCACACGGCCAGGTGGCCGTAGAAGAGGGCATCGCGGGCGATCAGCTCGCGGTGCAGGGCATCCACCTTCTCCAGCTCGCGGTGGGGGGTGGTCAACAGGCTGTTGAGCATGTCCAGGCGCAAGTCGCGCTCGGTGGTCTGCATGATCGGGCACCTCCTTTCTCTAGATTGGATGTCGTGCTGGCCACGAAAAAGCCTTCGAGCTCCTGCCGGGCTTCCCGCGCGCAAGTTCGGAAAGCTTTCCGCACCTCGCGGTGACGCCTCCACGTGGCGGAGGCGGTCGGGATTCGAACCCATCAGATTGGAAGTCTGACTCGTATGTAGGCTTTCAAGGTCGGGGCGCGCAGCTCCCGACAGGAGCTGAAAGCTGATTGTGGCTACACAACCGTGGAACCTGGCCGTTCCGAGGAACGTGCTGCAAGAATGCGCCGGCTCCAGAAGAAACGTTTTTGATGCCCTACCTCCAGCTCGAGTTGGGCTTCAAGGCAGGGGACCGGCGCGGTCACCGGGGAGACCCGGTTCCCCGGTGACCGCCAGTCCGACGGCGACCCACCCGGGCAAATCGGGTCGGGTCGAAGCCGTCATCGTCGCGCAGCTTCGTGCTCAAGACACGTTCGTGGGCGACGAAGTCAGCCGTAGACAGCTTCAGGGCGGATGACGATGTCGCCGGACGGGCGCCGGTCGACGACGTAGTCGGTGAACCGGACCGTTCCTACGTCGAGGTGCTGGGCTACGCGCTCCATCACCTGGGCATCGCTCATTCCGGCCGTCATCCCCAGCTGCTGCTCGGTGACGTCCAGAGACTTTCCTTCAAAGCGAACGTGAACCATCTTCAAACCCTCCGATCCTTGAACTTCTTAAAACAACCGTCGGATGCCGCACAAGTCAGAAAGGCTGTTGAATCACCGTTGGTGTGGTGGAGAGATTCGAACTCCCCCATGCTCTTAAGGCATGTCCAGTATGTAAGCCTCTCAGGTCGGGGTGCGGCTCCTCCGGTCAAACCGAAATAAAAAGCCCACCTGCATTGTCGAAGGTGGGCGTGCTGGGCCAGCATATGCTTGAAGACACTATGCTCTCAGCGCGCCCTCCCGGGGGTCAAGGCTACCGCACGGAAGGCTTCCCGACCGTTTGGTATTCGCTATGTCTTGCTCGAATGAAATCATCTATTGATCCTGATGCGCCTCAAGACACGAGGCACTTGGGCATCATACAAGACGCCCCCCCGACTCGTCAACCCCCCGTTTTCCCGGGTTTTCCCCACTCGATTCACAGGCTTGCCCACAGGGATTGCGTCGCCAGGCCGCAGAAACAACTCAACATTGAAGAAAATCCTTCCCTGTCTGGAGGCAAAATCGAATGTCCTTCACCTTTCACGACGACCAGATCCAGCTCACCCGGGATCACCTGCTGGCCGAACCCGCTCCCGAAGGCGTTTGCCATCGCGCCGTTTCTGCCGCCAGCAAGCGCCCGCAACCCCGACCCGAGCCCTCTCCGGAGGCGCTGCGGCACCTCATGGCCAGCCTGAGCAGGAAGCGTCCCAGGAGATAGAATCTCACAAGATGGAAGAATATCGGTTCGATCAGGGTGGGGAGAACATCCGCCGGACCGTGCTCATGCTGTTGGCACTGTTTTCCTTTGTGGCCACACTGGGCCTGATCCTGGTTCCATACACCCACTGGCTGATGTTGGTAGTTTGCCCCTCCCTGGTTTTGCTCTACCTGATGTCCTTCTTCAGCTACCTGCGCAACCGAGATGACCGTATTGTGCTCGAGGTCGACCAGGTGGTGATCCACCGGGCCGGTAAGGAACGCCGCCTGGCCCGCCACGAGGTGGTGCAGGCCTACCACACCGGTGCGGTGCTGCACATCACGGTCAAGGGGCAAGACCCGGTGCAACTACCCTACCACGTGGAGAAGCAGGACGAGCTTCTGCGCGCGCTCAACAGCCCGCCGGCCGAACCCTGAAGGTTCAGCGCTGACAGCGGGGACACCAGGTGGTGGTTCGCTGGCCCACCGTGGAGCGTTTTAGCTCCCCTCCGCAGCCGTAGCACTGCTGCCCATAGCGCCCGTAGGCTTGCAGGCTGGCCTGGTTCGAGCCGGAGCGGCCGTCGGCGTCGCGGTAGTTGGAGAAAGTGGTGCCTCGGTTTGAAATGCCCAGCTCCAGAACCTCGCGCACGGCCGTGAACAGCCGGGCCAGCTCGGCCCGCGTCAGACTGACTCCCCGGCGGGTGGGGCGAATGCCCGAGCGATACAGCGCCTCGTCGGCGTAGATGTTGCCCACTCCAGCCACTACCCCTTGATCGAGCAAAGCCGACTTGACGTTGCGCCGGGTCCGCTTCATCGCCTCCTGGAAGCTCTCGAGCTGGTAAGCGGGCGTGAACGGGTCCGGACCCAGGCGCTCGAGCTCGGGGGCACGGGAAAGCTCCTGGGGCAGATACAAGCGCCACTTTCCGAATTTGCGGATGTCTCGGTACATCAGCTGATGGCCGCCCGCCAGGTGCAACACGATGTGGGTGTGAGCGTCCACCGCATGTTGGGTGGTCCGCTGCAAGCCGGTTACGGGCAGCCGCTCGAAGGGCCGGTCGGGCCGAGAGGGGTCGCGCAAGGTGATCTGGCCGGTCATACCCAGGTGGACCAGCAGGGTGTGGCGCTCGAGTGGCAGGATCAGGAACTTCCCGTGCCGCTGGGGCTCCCGAAAGGCCTGGCCGCGCAATTCGCGCTCAAAGGTGGCCGCGTCCGGCTTGAGCAGCACCCTATCGCAGCGCACCTCAGCCTGCTCGACTCGCTTGCCGGGGAGGCCTTGCTCGAGTCCGCGGCGGATCGTTTCGACCTCCGGCAGTTCGGGCACGTCAGTCAGTTACCAGCGGCCGCTGGGCCAACAACTCGACGACATAGCTCCCAAGCAGGCGCATCTGGGCCGGGGTGGGGTCGAGAAAGCGAAGGCCCAGGTTAAAGCGATCCCCCGGGTCGGGCGCATCCACCCGCACCACCTCGCACTCCAGGCGCATGACTTCGAGGTTCCAGTGGGGCCCCACGACCAGGGTGCGTCGCTGGCCCAGAGCTATTTCGCTGGTCACCTGCACCAGCGCTCCCCCGACGCCCAGATCCAGCAAACGTCCAGACTGCATTTCCTGGTCGGGTGCCTTCAGGGCCACGGGCAGGTCGGCTGCGGCCCGGATGGCCGTGCGGCGCTGGTAGACAGCCTCCTCGTTGAAGCCGACCGCAGTCAGGAGCTGGGATACCCAGGAGCGCACCAACTCGGTGGGGCGGAGCTCGAAGCTCACACCGGCCACGCCGCCACGGCACCAGCGCACCTGGCAGGGCACCGGGTTGCCGCCGTTGGTGGGAACCACCTCGAGCGTCTGGCCGCGTTTGAGGCGCAGGCTGCTCTGCAAGCTCAACCCGGTCAGCCCAACGTCCTGAACCACAGCCTCGAAGCGTCGCACTCCCTGGTTGCACACCACCTGGTAGTAGCACTGGATGCGCACGCTCTTGCGTCGCTCGGTGCCATCGGCCCGGTCGCGCTTCAAGCTGAAGAACCTCAGGCCTGAGAGCAGGCCTCCCAGGCTGGCCCTGGGCTGGGGCTCGATCCACTTGAAGCCGTTCAGCATCAGGTGGCGAACCTGTGCTAATTCGTCCTCGGGAACTTCCACTACAGCTCGCTCTGCTCCATTCGCTCGAGCTCGCGCAGAAAATCGACCTGGGACGGGGTCAACAGCTTCAGCAGCCGTGTCTCCAGCCCACTGGTTCCGCTCTGCATCTCGCGCAGGAAAGCTTCTTGCTGGCGCACCGTGGGCCAGAGACCAGCCGGCATCCTGGCAGGCCCGGTCAGGGCTTGCAGGAGAGCTTCACCTGCAGCGGCGTCCCCCGGCTCGGGCCCGTAGCGACCCCACCGGCTCATCTGCCGCAGCTCAGCCATCTGGCGGCTGCTCAGAATGCGAGCCAGATCGCGAAAGGCCTGGTCGTGCTGGCGGCGCAGGGCCTCTTCCTCTGACCTGGTCCAGGTGGGCAGCTCGGCCGGCAGATCCAGTGGCCGCACTTCCAACTCGCGGGTCTGGGCTGATGCCTGAACGGCCAGGAGCAGTAGAATCAGGAGGGTCTGCCACATACCACCTGGTTCGACCCCCCCCACGACGACCCTGCAGGGAAGGCCGGGGGCAGGGGAAAACCACCGGCCATGCCGACCTTGTTTACGCGCATCATTCAAGGTGAGATCCCCGGCCGGTTCGTGTGGAGAGACGAGCACGCAGTCGCCTTCCTCTCCATCCACCCTCTGCGGCCAGGTCACACCCTGGTCGTTCCCAGGGCCGAGGTCGATCACTGGCTCGATCTCGACCGTCCCCTGGCCGAGCATCTCCTTCACGTCTCGCAATGCCTGGGCAAGGCTCTCCAGAGGGCCTACCGGCCGGTTAAGGTTGGTTTGATGATCGCAGGTCTGGAAGTGCCTCACACCCACTTGCACCTGGTGCCGATCTTCGAGCCCCACGACCTGGATTTCGCGCGCGCCAACACTTCCGCCAGTTCCGACGAGCTGGAGCGCTCCGCCTGTCAGGTACGCGACGCGCTGCGTGAGCTGGGCTACTACCAGGTCACCGATTGAGTCTGCTGGAGCGGCTGGCGAGGGGAACCCCCGAGGAGCGACTGGAGGCCAATGAGGCCTTGATGGAGCTGGCCGCCGCCGGCGCGCTAACCCTGGAGCCCCCTTTTGAAGGTGAGTTGGTGCGGTCCCTGGGAGAGCGCTTTGGGACCGAGCCCCTGCTGCTCCGCATGGGCCTCTACTTCTGCTTGCAGGCGATGGGGGAGGGGGCGGTGGAGGCTCTGCCCGGGCTGGTTCGCGCCCTGGAGGATCCACGCAATGACTGCCGGATCCAGGCGGCCGACCTGATAGCCGGGCTGGGGAGTCACGTCGCCTCGGTCACCACTGAGCTGGTGGAGGCGCTCTGCGACGAAGCTCGTCAGGACGTGCGAGAGCAAGTCGCCTCGGCGCTGGCGGCCGTCCAATTTGACCCGGATGAGTTGGAGCTCCATCCTTCGCCTTATGTGCGCGAGGGAGCGCGGCTGGTCAGGCAAAAGCGCAGCAACCAGAACACCATTCGCGACCAGGCTCCCTCGTCGTGAGCTTCATCGCGGCCTACCCGGAGCTCGGTAGCCAGACCACGCCGAACCAGGGCCTGGCGAAAACTGCGGTTCAGAGGCAGGAACTCGGTATCCATGCCTTCGGTCCCGCACGACAGGAAGACCGACAGGTTGGAGGACGGGTTGGGAAAGCGATCCAACAATTCCCGGAAGAAGTGGCGTCCGGCTGACATACAGCCCACCCGGGAGTAGACCCGGGGGTGCTTGAGGGCGGCGTAGAGTGCGGCCACCCCGCCGGCGCTGGCCCCTGCGATGGAGGTGAAGGCCCGTCCGCTTCGGGTTGGATAGTTGGCATCAATAAAGGGTTTGACCTGCTCTACCAGGTAGTCGGCGTGCAGGTCCCCCAGCCGGTGCTCGTAGTCGGCATCCTCGCTCCAGCCGCAGTACTCACGCAGACGCTGATCGGAGTGGCAGACGGCCACCAGAATGGCCGGGCGGACGGCTTTCTGGGCCAGGAGGTCATCCATGGCCAGGTTGATGCGCCAACCGCCGCCACGAGCGGTGTCCAGATCGAAGACGTTCTGACCATCGAGCAGATATAGCACCGGATAGCGACGAGTCTCGCGATAGCCTGGTGGAAGGTAGATCAGCAGCCGGCGCCGCCTGAGCCCGCTGGGGCCCGTCTCGAAGCCGTAATGGGCCCAGAGCGATCCCTGGCCGCTAGTGGGCACGGGCTTTACGCTGGCCGTGCCGGGCTTGGGGCGCGTCTTTCCCATGGGGGGCGGGCCTTTCTCAGGGGGGCGGACCTCTCCTGCAGGTTTTGGACCCGGGCGGGCTAATAGGATCTGGATGGCGAGAGTTCTGACGATTCTCCTGGTGGTGTTGCTGGTCGGAGGCCAGGCTGGCTCGGAGGAGGTTCCGGGACAGCGGCTGCGAGCCGAGGGCGACATCAGCGGCAAGGTATCGACTTTTACTCCTGCCAAGGGTCGCAGTTTGCAGGCCCTGAAGGTGGAGGCCATCGGCCCCGATATCAAGCGAGTCATCATCCACGTCAGCCCCGCCTGCAGCGGTATGGTTGGCCTCTTCTACGACGGTCGTCCCTCGCCCGGACAACTCCTGCGCGGACTGCCCGACAAGAAACCTTTCTATGTCAAGGTGATCGGTGTTGGCACGCTCGACCTGATACCCGTTTACAAGTAGCCATCTGTGCCCCTGGAGCTTACTGACGCCCAGCGCGAGGATCTGCTCGACGAACTGCATCGGCTGCTGAATTACAACCAGCCGTCCGAGGCGGTGGGCCGACTCGAGGCCATGCATCCGGCCGATCAGGCCCATCTCATCGAGGATCTCGATGCCGAGGATCGCGAGGCCATCCTGCTGGCTATGTCCGACGAGCGGACGGCGTCCATTCTAGAGTATCTTGAGGAAGAGCCGCGCCAGGTCTTCGTGGACGGGCTCGAACCCGAACGCCTCTCGCAGATCCTGTTCTACGTCGACGAGGACTTGGCGGCCGATATCGTGGCGGAACTGCCCGACGACCAGGTGGCCTCCGTGCTTGCGCTGCTCGCCCCGGAAGATCGCGAGGCGGTGGAGGAACTGCTCGAACTGCCCGAGGAGAGCGCCGGGCGCTGGATGTCGCCCGACGTGGTCCTGCTGCAGCGCACCTGGACGGCCGAGGAAGCCATCGATTTTCTGCGTCGCGAGGGTCCCGATGCGAGCCACCCCTTCTACCTCTACGTGGTGGATACCGACCGCCGCTTGCAGGGCGTGCTCTCCTTGCGTCACCTGATCACGGCCGCCCCCTCCACGCCCCTCGAGAATCTCATGGCCCGAGACGTCATCAGCGTGCCGGTTGAACTCGACCAGGAGAAAGCGGCCGAGAAACTGCGCCACTACAACTTGATGGCCCTGCCGGTAGTGGACGAGGAGGGACGCCTGGTGGGCGTGCTCGAGGCCGATGACGTGCTCGACGTGCAGGTCGAAGAGGCCACCGAGGATATCTACCTGCAGGCTGGCCTCTCGATTGACGAGAACCCCTACACGCCGGTGCTGCTCTCGCTGCGCAGGCGGGTGCCCTGGCTCCTGATCAACCTGACCTTTGGCTTTTTGTCGGCTCTCATCGTGAGCTCCTTTGAGGGGACGATCAGCCGCGTGGCCGCACTGGCGGCGTTCATGCCCATCATCGCCGGCCACGGGGGTAACACTGGCTCTCAGACGACGACTCTCATCGTACGGGGCATTGCCGTAGGTGAGATCGAGCGCCGTGACCTGTGGAGAATTCTGCGCAAAGAGTTGGCCTTCGGGGTCTCTTACGGGCTGGTGGCCGGGCTGTTGAGCAGCATCCTGGCCTATGTCCTGGAAGGGAATTTCTGGCTGGCCGTGATCGTGGGCGTGTCGATGATGGGAAACATCATCCTGGCAGGCATGGCAGGCTCCCTCTTGCCGCTGGGGATGCAGGCTCTCAAGGTGGACCCGGCCCTCGCCTCGACCGTCTGGCTGACCACCATCACCGACTGGTTGGGCTTCGTCCTGTTGTTGGGACTGGGCACTCTCTTCTTGAAGCAACTGGGAGGCTGATTTCTTTCTTGAGGAAGGCTGAATTCGGCTGGTCGAGAACACCCCGCCATGAGCGAAACCGTGCAGGCCGAAAAGACCACTCTCCCCAGCGAGGAAGCAGTTCTCTACCCGCCTCCCACCCACGTGCTCGAGCGTGCGCGCGTCAAAAGCTACGAAGAACCTTACAAGAAGTCCATCCAGGACCCTGAGGCCTACTGGGAGACCGAGGCCCGCGAGTTGGAGTGGTTCAAGCCCTGGGAGCGCGTACTCGACTGGCAGGCTCCCTTCGCCAAGTGGTTCGTGGGGGCCGAGTGCAACATCACCCACAACTGCCTCGACCGACACGTGAAGACCTGGCGCAAGAACAAGCTGGGCCTGATCTGGGAGTCGGAGAGCGGCGAGACTCGCACCTATAGCTACTTCTCGATGCACCGTGAGGTGTGCCGCTTCGCCAACGTGCTCAAGAGCCTGGGTGTGCACAAGGGCGACCGGGTGACCATCTACATGCCTCGCATCCCCGAGCAGGTATTCGCCATTCTGGCCTGCGCCCGCATCGGAGCCATCCACAGCGTGGTTTTTGGAGGGTTCTCGGTGGAAGCGCTGTTCGATCGGATCCAGGATGCCGAAAGCCGGGTGTTGATCACCGCTGACGGCGGATTCATGAACGGTAAGGTAGTGCCTCTCAAGTCGATGGTCGACCAGGTGGCCGGACGCTCGCCCTGTCTCGAGAGCGTGCTGGTCGTGCGTCGTACCGGCGAGCCGGTGGCAATGGAGGCGGGCCGCGATTATTGGTATCACGATCTGGCTGACCTGCCCATCTCTCAGCGGCCCTGCCCCCCGGAGCCTCTCGACTCGGAGCATCCACTGTTCATTCTCTACACCTCCGGCACCACGGGGCGTCCCAAAGGCATCCTGCACGTTCACGGGGGCTACATGGTGCATGTCCACGCCACCTTGAAGAACGTCTTCGACCTGGATGACGAGGACCGTTACTGGTGCACTGCCGACGCAGGTTGGGTGACGGGCCACAGCTACATTGTCTATGGTCCTTTGCTGATGGGGGCCACGATGTTCATGTACGAGGGCGCTCCT
>CAZWUN010000036.1:0-25758 GCA_964637145.1 uncultured Burkholderiales bacterium | reverse complement strand
AGCAGTAGTTGGCCACGTGGTTGGGCCCGCCCACCTCGTCCAGGAGCACGTTCCAATCGGTCCAGCCACGGCACCAGTGGTTGAAGTCGTTGATCATCGAGTGGCCGTAGGTCTCCCCCCACTTCCATTCGTTGATGGTGTCCCAGCTGAACGGGTAGTTGCACCCCTCGCTGAAGAGCAAGGCCTTGCTCGGATAGGCATCGCGCAGGGTGCTCAGGTTCTCGAACTGGTCCCCGTCGTACCAGTGGTAGGCCAGCCCCCAGACGTAACGGCGGGCCTCCGGGTCCTGGAGCACGGTGGCGCCGCGCATGTAGGCCATGGCCCGGTTGTGGTCCCAGATCATGAGTTTGAGGTCGGCCAGGCCCGCCTTCTCCAGCGTCGGGCCCAGGTGGTCGCGCACGAACTCGAGCTCTTCGATGGCTGTGTAGATGCACGATTCCCAGGTCTGCACGGCCATGGGCTCGTTTTGCACCGTCAGGCCCCAGATGGGGATGCCCGCCTTGCGATACTCCTGGATGAAGCGCACGTAATAGTTGGCCCACGAGGCCGCGAACTCGGGCTTCAGCTTGCCCCCCCGCAGCATGTGGTTGTTGGTCTTCATGAAGGCCGGGGGGCTCCAGGGCGAGGCAAAGATCTTCAATTGGGGATTCGCTTTGAGGGCCCTGAGAATGAAGGGGATGCGGAACTTCTTGTCGGGCTCGACCGAGAAGGTCTCGAGCGCGCCGTCCCCTTCCTTGACGTAGCTGTAGCTGGCGCTGGAGAAATCGCAGCTGTTGATGTGGGTGCGCGCCAGCGTGTAGCCGATCCCCTTTTCGGGATCGAAATAAGCGGTGATCAGCTCCTCTTGCTTGTCGCCGGGCAGTTTGGCGAAGGTCTCGGCCGAGGCGTCGGTAAGGGCCCCGCCGATCCCCTCGATGAACTGGAACTTGCGGGTCGGGTCGACGAAGACCACGTTCTGCCGCTCTTCGGGCTGCAGCATGGTCTGCCACTCGGGGGGATCGATCTCGGCCAGGCGCTGACCCGTGTCGCGGGCGGTGACGAACACCCGGGGCTCCTGGGCCTGGGCTGGGAGTAAGAGCAAGAGCAAGAGGAGAAGGCGTTTGAGCATGGCCGCGGCCAGTTCGCTTTCAGAACCCACGAACCTCCAGGAGCTCGGTCGGAAACCCCCAACAAGCTTGCGCGGCTGGAAATCCGGTCCCAGGGCCACGGCCTGGCTGCGACGAATTCCGGCCGGATGCCACCCAGTCGCTGTGCTGTGATCGGAGCCGGAATCGCCGGCCTGGCCTGTGCCCACGAGCTGCGACAAGGGGGATTGTCGGTGGATGTCTTCGAGCGTGAATCCAGAGTGGGCGGTCGCATGGGCACTCGTAGCCACGATCGTCTGGCTTTTGACACGGGCGCAAATTTCATGGTGGGCGCTTACACCTCGGTCCTCCCACTCGCTCAAGAGTTTGGCGTGGAGGTTCGCAACCTCAGTCCGGTCAAGCATGTAGTCTTCCGCGACGGGCGGTTCCACCGCCTGAATATAGGCTCGATAGGCGACATCCTCCGCTTGGCGGGTCTGCGATTTTGGAGCCAATTGGAGCTGATTGCCTTCGTGGTGCGTCTGCGGCTGCAGTATCCGGCTCTGGACTTTTTCGACCTCTCCTGCACCCCCGAGGAACTCAACCGGGAAGACGCTTACAGCTACTCTCGCCGAGAGATCAGCCAGGAGTTTGCGGACTACGTCGTGGACGCGTTTCATTCGTGCATGATGTTCTCACGCTCCCGTGACGCGAGCGCAGCGGCCTTCATGGCTCTGTTCAGCATGATGATCAACCCGGCCCATGATTTTAGCGTCATGCACTCCGTGGGGGACATGCAGGCCATCCCGGAGGCCATCGCTCGTCGCATCCCCGTCAACACCGGATGCGCAGTGACAGAGTTGGAGCCGGATGGGCAGGGCTGGCGGGTGACGACGGCTGTCTCCAGCCAGGTATATGAGCGCGTGGTCCTGGCTACCACGGCCGGAGCTGCTCGAGGCCTCCTGGCACGAGGGCCGGCCCGGCACCTGGCCGTGGTCTTGAATACTCGCTACGCCCCCACCATCAACGTTTCGTTTCGCGTGCCGAGCAATACGCTCGGGCGCACCCACTGCTTCTACGTCCCGTTCCTCGAGAACCAGGTCATCTCCGAGTTCACCAACGAGTCGCTCAAAGGCGAAACCACGACCCGAGAAGGCTGGTCGCTGATTAACGTGGGGTTGCACGAGAAAGCTGCCCTCGAGCTCGACAGCGCCTCGGACGGAGAGGTGTTCGATCGGGTCAAGTGCGAGCTGCTGAAGCTCGATCCCAGCCTGTCCACCACCCGGCCCTTCGACCTGCAGCGCTGGCCGGAGGCTATCCCCAAGTATGACTGCGCTCAGTTGGCGCGCGTGCGCTCCTTCCAGAGCTCGGGACAGGGGAACCAGGGCCTTTACCTCTGTGGCGACTACCTCAACGCGCCCTGGCTTGAAGGCGCGTGTCGCAGCGGACAGACCGTGGCCCGGAGCATCCTGGCCGAGTTATGCCTGCCCCCTCAGGTGGCGGATTAGAGTGGCGGTATCGGGCGTCTGGCGCGGGTCGAAGAAGCGGTCTCCGGTCAGCTCCATGTAGAGTTGCATTCCGGTTCCAACGGTTCCGTTCACGCCCGGATACCCGCTGGCGGCGTTGCACCAGAAGAAGTTCTTCCAGGGGGTTTTCGAGCGCAGGCGACCGGGACCAAGATTGGCCGGGGTCAGGTGCTGACCGTAGGCGTGCCCGCGGGGGGCCCAGCAAAAGTCCTCGTTCGTGGTTGGTGAGCCGGCAACGCGCAGCACGATGTGCCGGCGCAATTCTGGCACATGGTGGCGCTCCACGATGTCGATCAATTGGTCTCTCAGAAGGTTCTTCTGGCGCACGTAAGTCCTGTAGTCTCGGTCGTGGAGTTGGCGAAAGTAGGCATAGCTGGCTCCGGTGGCCAGCTCGAGGATCTGGGTTCCTGGTGGGCAGGTTCCCCCTTCGCTGGTGTGCAGGGTCGGGGTGGCCATGAATACCCAGGGGCGACTCCAGTCCTGATGCATCGCCTCGGCCCAGGTCTGATTCAGATCCCACTGCTCCAGATGCCAGGTGTTGTGGCGCCCGAACCCATAATCACGCAGGTCGATGCCGCGCAGGCCCAGGTAGACGGTCAGAGCCGTCCAGGAATAGTCATAGCGAAGGGGATTACGAAACGACCCGGGGAATTTCTCCCAGCCGATCACCGCCGCCATTTTCTGTGGGTCGGCGTTGCAGAGGATATAGGGAGCCCGAAAGACCTTTCCGTCCGCCGTCACCACGCCCTGCATGCGATCCCCGTGGGATAAGAACTCGGTCACCTCGGACTCGTAGTAGACGTGACAGCCCTCATGTCCGGTGATGAACTCGACCAACCGGTCGATCAGATACTTGAAATGGCGGCGTGGATAGTAAGCCCCCCGGTTATAGCCGGAAAACAGCCCATTGTAAGCGAGCACCGATAGATCGCGCGGGGGGCACATGAAATTCCCGGAGTTGGCGATCAGCACGGCCTGGGCCTCGGGGCTCAGGCCACACTCGTCAAAGACCTCCTGCAGGGTTTTGCGGTGGTAGCGAATCAGCGTCAGGAAACGCCAGCCAACCGTGGGAACATGCCACCATCGAATCGGATCGGGTAGCCGGGCCACCTCCTCGCTCAGACGTTCGAGGATGCCAGTGAACCGTCGCACCGGCTCTCCCTGGCCCGGGTAGGCGGCCTCGATGTTGTCGGCCAGGCGGTCATAACCGCATGGGATGGCAACCCGTTTGCGGTCCGGCAAGATGACGTGGTCGTAACCGTCTGGATCGAGAGGCTCGAATCGAATATCGCCGCTGAGCCCGAGCTTGTCGAGCAGGCTGGCTACCTTCTCGCCTGGTCCACAACCCCAGATGTAGTGAATCTGGGCGCAGAAGTGAAACTTTCCCATTCGGAATGTGTGGACGTAGCCCCCGGGCAGGTCGTGGGCCTCGAGCACGCAGACCCGCCAGCCGGCATTGGACAATAGGGCGGCGGCTGTGAGAGCGGCCATCCCGCTACCCACCAGCACCACGTCGTAGCGTGGGTAGGATCGATACAAGCTGTCCTGACGCCGATGCGCTTCCGGGGTGAGCGCTCCGGTGCTCTTCGTCTTCCTGGACACTTGCTCTCCTACGAGGTGGGTCCCGGCGTTCCTGGGCCGTCGGATGGAAAGTGCCAGGCCTCTGGTCTTGCACTCTACACCGCAGTCTTGACCGCTACCCGACGCTCAACAGATTGTGCTAGAAGTCTGGCCGCCACAGCATCCTGTATGGGTTTGCGGCCGGACTGGCAGGACTAGAGTACGAGCACACCATACGGCGCTTGCGCCTGCAAAATCAGCCATCTTTCAGTGGTGTGCGATAGTCTGAGGCCGATGCAAATTCGGGGGATCGGTCTGTCCAGCTTGCTCGCCGCCGCTCGGCCGGCGACAGCCCAGCCTGGCTTGCTCGACCGGGTCGAGCTGCGCCGCCAGATCGTCACGCGCCCCGAGCTGGTCAAGCTGCTCGTCAACATGCGCCGCGACATGCCCCGGGTGGAGGGCTTCCTGCAGCGCCACCAGGAGGCCGGCGTCTTCGTGCTGGGAAGCGCCCGGGCCGAGGAAGGCAGCGAGGACTTCTGCAAGGCCGAGGAGGTGGGAAGGAGCCTGGCCCAGGTCAACGAGGACCCCATCGGCGGGGGAGGCCCCAGCCTGATGTTCGCCGTGCCCCGCGCCTTCAAGGAGGAGCGGCGCCTGATCGCCCCTTTCGAGAACGCCCCCCGCACCCTGGCCGTGGCCCTGGAGCTCCCCCGCGAGACGGGCGTCAACCCGGCCGTGGACGACTCGGAGGTGCTCAGCGAGTTCCTCTTCCGCAAGCTGGCTCTGATCCGCAACAGCCGCGCTTTCCTGGCCCTTCCCGGCGGGATCGGCACCCTGGACGAGGTATTCGAGATCTGGGCCCAGACCTCGCGCGACCAGCACAAAGGCCCCCTCGGATTCACCCAGACCAGTTTCTGGAAGCCCATCCTGAACACGCTCTACGACGTGGGGGTGCGCGATCGGTCCCTGGTCGGACGCGACTGCTTCGAGCGGGTGGACTATACCGACGACCACGACGACTTCCTCCACCGCCTGCCCCCCTGGGCCACCATCCGCAAGGGCCAGGAGCCCTTCGCGGTGACCTCGGCCCGCTTGCAGCAAGAGATCACCGAGACGGTGCAGGAGCTCGACGACCGCCCCGAGGCGGTGGCGGTCCTGGGCGGGCGAGGCCTGGCTTCAGACGATCCCGTGTTACACACAGTGCGCGATCTCTCGCGCATGCTGAGCGGCGAAAAGGTCGAGCTACGGGTGGGCAACCCGCCCGAGATCGCCCGGGCCGTGACCGAGGGAGCTGACGGCGCTCCGGTGCAGGCCCTCAAGCTCAAGGACGAGGAGATGCCCTCCCTGCCTGGACTGGAAGTGCTGGCCGAGCAGACCGACTTCATCAGCCACCGCGAGCTTTTGACTCGCTCGGCACGGGGGCTGGTCTACGCACCGGGCGGACTGGGCACGCTTTCGAGCCTGTTTGCGGTGCTGACCCAGATCCAGACGGGCAAGCGGCCCGAGGTGCCCATCGTGCTGGTGGGCACGAACTTCTGGAAACCCATCTTCCAGGCCATCGAGGAGAGCATGCTCAACGAGCACCGGCGCTACATCTCCCCCGAGGACCTGGGGCTGGTGACCATCACCGACGACCCGCGCCACGCCTACCAGGTGTTGACCGGCCGCTTACACTGAGCCCGTCTCCAGCAGCCTCTCGAAGGCCGCCTCGTCCAGGATGGGGATCTTCAGCTCCTGGGCTTTCGTCAACTTGGCCGCTCCGGGCGCTTCCCCGACCACCACCGCGGTCGTGCTCTTGGAGACGCTGCCGGGCGACTTGCCGCCCCGGGCCTTGATGGCCTCCTCGGCCGCCTCGCGGGAGTATTTCTCCAGCGTGCCGGTGACCACGATCGACTTGCCCTTCAAGACCTGAGGCAGCGTGGGATCGCCCGGTCCGGCGAAGTTCAGCCCGGCGGCGCGCAACCGCTCGATGAGCTGGCGGTTGTGCTCTTGCTGAAAGAAGGTGTGCAGGCTGGTGGCGATCACCGGCCCAACGCCCTCCACGGCCGCCAGCTCGGCCTCGGAAGCCTGCATGATCTTGTCCATGCTGCCCATGGCCCGGGCCAGCACCTGCGAGCCGGCCCCGCCCAGGTGGCGGATCCCGAGCCCCACCAGCAGGTTGGCCAGGGGGCGCTGCTTGGAGGTCTCGATGGCGTTTTGCAGATTCTGCACCGACAGGTCGCCGAAGTTCTCCATCTGGCGAATTCTGGCCCAGTCCAGGTTGTAGATGTCGCTCACGTCCTTGAGCAGGCCTTCCGCCAGGAAGAGCTGCACCGTGCGCTCGCCCAGCCCGGCGATGTCCAGGCCGCCCCGGCCGGCGAAGTAGACGATGCGCTGCTCGCGCTGCTTGGGGCAGTCCGAGCCGGTGCAGTAGGTGTCCGACTCGCCCACGGCCCGCTCCAGGGCGGCTCCGCACTCGGGGCAGCTCTTGGGGAACTCCCAGGGCTTCGAGTCGGGCTTTCGCAGCGAGAGCACCGGTCCCACCACCTCCGGGATGACATCGCCGGCCTTGCGTACGATCACCGTGTCGCCGGGACGCACGTCCTTGACCCGCACCTGGTCCTCGTTGTGCAGGGTGGCCAGCCCCACGGTGGATCCGCCCACCCGCACCGGCTCGAGCACGGCGAAGGGGGTCGCCTTGCCCGAGCGACCGATGCTGACCATGATGTCCCTGAGCAGTGTGTTGCGCTCCTCCGGCGGGAACTTGAAGGCGATGGCCCAGCGGGGCGCCTTGGAGGTGGCTCCCAGCTCCAGGCGCTGGGCCAGGTCATCCACCTTGACCACCACGCCGTCCATCTCGTAGTCGACCGAATGGCGCTTCTCCTGCCACTCCTGGCAATAGCCGTGGACGGCCTCGAGCGAGGGCAGCACCCGGTTCTCGGGGTTCACCGGTAACCCCAGCTCTTTGAGATAGCCCAGGGTCTGGTGGTGCCTGGCGAAACTCGGTCCGTCCTCCACCTGCCCGAGCTGGTAGGCGAAGAAGGCCAGCTCGCGACCGGCCGTGATGCGCGAGTCTTTCTGGCGGATCGACCCGGCGGCGGCGTTGCGCGGGTTGGCAAACAGCCTCTCGCCCGCCTGCCCCTGAAGCTCGTTGAGACGGGTGAAGGCGCTGACCGGCATGAATACCTCGCCCCGCACCTCCAGCAGGGGCGGCGCGTTCTGGAGATGGTGAGGAATGCTCTTGATCGTCAGCACGTTGTGGGTGATGTCCTCGCCCACGGTGCCGTCTCCCCGGGTGGCCGCCCGCACCAGCTGGCCCCGCTCGTAGATCAGCGACACGGCCAGCCCGTCCAGCTTCAGCTCGCAGGCGAAATCGACCTGGCCGGTGATGAAGCGCTCCATGCGCTTGCCCCAGGCGTTCAGCTCCTCCAGGCTCATGGCGTTGTCCAGGCTCATCATGCGGCTCAGGTGGCGCACGGGAGCGAACATCTCCGAGGGGGCAAAGCCCACCTGGGCGGTGGGGGAGTCTTCCGCTGTCAGCTCGGGATGCTGCTCTTCGAGCCGGGCCAGTTCGCGCACCAGGGCGTCGTACTCGGCGTCGGAGATCTCGGGATCGTCGTCCTGGTGGTAACGCTTGTTGTGATAGCGGATCTGCTCGCGCAGCTCTTCCACGCGGTCTTGCACGGTCGAGTTCATGGGCCCACCTCCAACACGTTCAGCACCCGGCCGCTGGAGGTGGCCGGGGGCGGGATGCGCAGCAGCTCGCACAGGGTGGGAGCCAGATCGCGCGGGGTGCAACGCTCGGTGTGCCAGCCTTTGCGGATGCCCGGTCCGCGCATCAGCAGGGGCACATGGGTATCGTAATTCCAGACCGGGTTGTGGCTCGTGCCGGCGGTGCGGTCGGTGGAGAGCCAGTAGGGGGACATCACCACCAGCAGGTCGGGCGAGCGCTTGCGGTGGTAGCTGCGGACCACCGGGCCGGTGACCATGCCGGGCTGGAGCTGGTTGGTCTCGATGTCCAGGGCGCTGATGGCCATCTCCACCCCTGTCATGGCCTCGGCCGCCTGGCAGGCCGCGCGCAGGGCGTCCGGGCGGCGGGCCCGGGGGTCGAGGTAGACCTCCGGCGGGTGGCAGTCGATGACCCACTGGCCCGGGCCCAGCACGGCGCTCAGGGCTTCGTTGAGCCTCTCGGCCAGGCGGTCGGGGTGCAGGCGCCCCGCAGGCAGGTTGCATGACTCGGGCAGGGCCATGCCGCCGTGGTCGCCGCTCATGGCCACCACCGTGTGCTGCAAGAGGCCGCGCTCTCGCAGGAAGCCAAAGAACTCGGCCAGCTCCCTGTCGGCCCGCAACAGCAGGTCCTGAATCTCGGGGGAATAAGGGCCCTGCTGGTGGCCCAGCTTGTCCAGCGAGCTGAGGCTGATGAAGAGCACGTCGGGGGCGTCGTCCTGGCCCAACTGCTCGCCCTCGATGGCTTTGCGGGCGGCCAGCAGGGTGAAGGCGTCCCCCAGCGGGGTAAAGCCCAGCAGCTCGAAGAACTCGGCGCCGGTGGGCATCCTTCCAAACTTCCCCCTGTCCGATCCACCTGGCTGGTCGGCCGGGCGGGTGCCGCCCACCAGCTCTTTTCTCTCGGGCTCCCATAGCCAACCCTGACGCTGCCCGGCCCAGTCCTCGCGGTTGAACCGCTCGAGCCAGTCGGGCAGCCTCTCGCCGTAGTAGCGGCTCGAGATCCAGTTGCCGGTCAACTCGTCATACCAGATCGCCAGGTCGGCCCGGTGCCCGGCCATCAGGATGGCCGCCCGCTCCTTGATGGAGACGCCCACCACCTTCGAGCCCGGCACGGTGTTCTTCAGCTCGTCTCCCAGCGTGGTGCCGATCAGGTTGCGGGGAGAGGCTCCCAGCCCCTGGCCTTCTCGTTTTACCGGCCGGTTGGCTGAGAAGAGGCGCGGGTAGGCCGGATCCTCCATGGACTGGACAATCCTCTTTAGCTTGCGGTCGTACCAGGAGTTGGAGATGATGCCGTGCTGGGCCGGCAGGGCCCCGGTGGCCAGAGCGGTGTGGCCCACCGAGGTCTCCATCGGGACGTGGTCATAAAAGCACTGGCGCTGCCAGGCCCCCTGGTCGAGCAGGTAGCGAAAGCCGCCCGGCTTGCCGGGCGCATCGGGCAAGAAGTGGTCGTAGTAGCGGTCGAGGTAGTCGGCCCGGAACTGGTCGAGCACGATCACCACCACCAGTCGCGGACGCTCGCGGGCCACGGCGGGGGACAAGAGCAAGGCCAGCAACACGAGGATCCAGCGCATGGCCGGTCAGGTTTGGGCTGAGGCGGGGGGATCCCTGCCAGGACCGGGGTATACGCCGGTTTGCAGGGGGTACCCGGGAAAGGGCGGGTACCCGCCCGGGACCTGGGTATACGCCGGTTTGCTGGGGGTACCCGGGAAAGGGCGGGTACCCGCCCGGGACCTGGGTATACGCCGGTTTGCAGGTTAGAGCTTAGAGTGACTGGCGAATGGAGGAGGATATCTCCGCCGGCCCCGTCCGCTCACGAACCGCCTCGGCGTGGACCGGCAGGATCAGCACCGGGCAGGGGGCGTGCCAGGCCACCTTCTCGGCCACGCTGCCCAGCAACCAGCGGCTCAGGCCCGAGCGACCGTGGGAGGTCATTACGATCAGGTCGCTTCGCTCGCTCTCAGCGCGGTCCACAATGGTCGCGCCCGGGGGAGCGTCCTCGACTCGCCGCATCACCTCGAAGCCGGGCAGGTCGACCTGGTCGAGCTCGGCCTTCAGCCCGGCCAGCATGGCTTCGCGCTCGACGGGGCGCAGCGGCAACAGGTTGGCCTCGGTGGCCCGCAGCAAAGTGACCCGGGCGCCGGGGTTGGCAAACTGAGCCACCAGGGGCAGGGCTTTCAAGGCTTCCTCTGACCCGTCCAGGGGCACCAGGATGCGCTCGAACGAGGCCGGAGCCGAGCCCCGCAGCAGCAGGACCGGACAGGGAGCCAACCGCAGGGTGCCCTGCACGGCGCTGCCCATCAGCCATCGCCCGGCGGCCGAGTGCTCGCGGGTGGCCATCACGATCAGGTCGGCCTGCTCCTCGCGGGCAGCTTCAGCCAGCTCGTAGCTGGCGCTTCCTTCGCGGATCAGCTGGCGGGTGGGCACGGCCAACCGGTCGTGAAACTGGCGCAGGTAGACCAGCGGACCTTCCCGGCTCCACTCCCGAACCCGGTCGGCCAGATCGGGCATCATGTCGGGCGGGGCCAGGTAGGGCTCGATCACCCGCACCAGCAAGAGCTGAGCGTGCCAGCGCTGGGCCAGGGCCTCGGCCAGGGGGAGGGCGCGCTCGGCGTCCTTGGAGCCGTCCAGAGGGCAGAGAAGCTTCTTCATCGTTTCATCTCCATGGGCTGGGAAGCCAGCAGGACGCTGACCTCCCGGTCGGACACCTGGGCGAAGTCGGCGTAGAAGGCGCCCACGGCGTAGAAGAACTCGGGGGAATCCAGGCACACCACCTGGTCGGCTTCCCGTTTCAGGGCTGCCAGCGTCTCGGGAGGGGCCACCGGCACAGCCACCACGATCCAGCTCGCTCCCAATTGGCGGGCAGCCTGCACGGCCGCTCGCATGGTCGAGCCGGTGGCCAGGCCGTCATCCACCAGCAGCACCGTCCTGTCCGTCAGCTGCAAGGGGGGCCGGGGGCCACGAAAGGCGTGCTCGCGGCGCGTGACCTCCTGCTGCTGTTGGGCGACCAGCTGGGCCAGCTCATCGCGGCTGATGTCCAGTTGCTCGGCGGCCCGCTCGTTCAGCACCAGAGCACCTCCGGAGGCGACGGCACCCAGGGCGAACTCGGGGTTCCAGGGAACGCCCACCTTGCGCACGACCAGGACGTCCAGGGGAGCGTGGAGCGCTCGGGCCACCTCTCGAGCCACCGGCACGCCCCCCCGGGGAAGGGCCAGCACCAGCACCTCCGGTCGGTCACGGAATTCCAAAAGAGCCTCGGCCAGCAGGCGCCCGGCCTGGTAGCGGTCCTCGAAGAACATGGCTGTTCCTCCTTCCTGTGCACAGCCTAAGGGCTGGCAGCCGCTGGCTCAATGATTTTCGTCAGGCCACCTGGTGATAGACTTCCAGGTGACTGTGGGGACGAATCACGCGTTCATTCTTGCGCACTGCCTCCTGGAAGGCAGGCGAGCTGTCCAGGATGCGCAGCCTTCCACCGTGCTCGGCCATCCACTCTGCCGCGGTGGCCACCAGCGAGACGGCCGAAGCGTCGGCCAGGGTCACCTGGCTGAGGTCCAACCCCAGCGTGTGAGGCCTCATCTCCAGCAGGTGCACGACCTCGGTGAGCAGTTTCCCGAAGGTGGTCAGGTCCAGGTTGCCAGAAACCTGAAGAATCGGGAACCCGAATTGTTCGATCCGGCGCACTTTGAGCATTTTGGCTACCTCCCTTTGCGCCTTCAGTCTAGCGCGTCGGGGCTGGAGGAACGACCCTCTCGAGGCGGGTTTGTGGAGTCCTCCGAAAGGGGGAGCTCCCTCCTCAACGAGTCGAGGGTTCCAGCAGGAAGGGCCGGGCCAGCTCCCAGACCAGGTCGGGGACCTGTTGGCGGCAGAGGCGGTCCGTGCTCGCCAGCACCTCGTTGAGCTCCTCGGAAGACTTCAGGCCCCGGGAGAGAACCTCGCGAGTGGCTTTCAGCTCGCTCTCGAGCAGCTCCTGGATAGCCCTCACCAGCTCCTGATCCTGCTCCAGGGCGCGGGCCGCCTTCTCGAACAGCTCCACCCTGAGTCCGGCGGCCACGCCCTGCCAGACGGTCTCGGCCCAGAGCCCGGTATCCTCGCCCGGGTAGGCGGCCCTCCAGACCTTGACCACCCCCAGCATCAGCTGGCGGATTTGCTCCGGGGACTTGTCCAGGAAGGTCTGTCCATCCACGGTCCGGTTGCGCTCGATGGCCGCGGCGACTTCCTCGGGCGTGGCGCTGGGGCTCATGCCGCTCGGAGCCGGCCAGGTCAACCCCCTGGAATCCATCAACTCGCGCAGACGGTCCCATGCCAGCACGCCTACCTCTCGGAACAGGCGATGCAAGGAGCAGGAGGTGACCCGCTTGGAGATGTCCTCTCCGACGCAGGCTCCCAGGTGAGGCTCGATCTCCTCCATCCCCTGGTCGAGCACTTTCAGAGCCTCGGCGTCCAGGCCGGTGCCCAACTGCTGGTGAGCCTTCAAGATGGCCCGGCGCATCCGCTCCTGGCGCTCGGCGATGGCCTGCTGCTCGAGCTCGGCCTTGCTTGGACCGGCGGGGGCTCCATCGGCGGTGGTCGGAAAGCGCGCCTGGAGCGAGCGGGCCAGGTCGTTGAGGGCGCCCAGCGACTGCCCGAGCTCGCTGGCGGTCTGCTCGAGCTGCTGCTCGGGGCTCAAGGAGGGGGCCTTCGGCGGGGGACCCTCGCTGTGGAGAAAGTACTCGAAGAACTGGCTGACGGTTGTAAGGAAGTTGCTCATTTGCTGACAGGTTACTCTGCCTTGTGGTCTCGAGCGATGACCGAGATCATCCCAAACTTGCGGGCCTGCAGCCAGGCGCGCGCCTTGCGACAATCCAGCACGGAGCGCCCTTCGTCACCCGGGTGGGGTCAATCCTCGGCCGGCCAGATTCGCAGCGTGTACGCCTGCTTCTCGCTGCCCGGATTGGCCACCACCAGAATCCGGTCGTTGCCAGCGGGCAGCTCGGCCTCGGGACCGGTCAGCTCGGTGCGCGTCATCCGTCCCCCCTCGAAGCTGAGAAGCTGCACGCTGAGCCCCTCCGGGATCTCCACCCGGCCCGCCTCGGGCAGGGCCAGCTTCAGGTAGCGGACCGAGGAGCCGGCCAGCTCGGCCGAGTCCAGGTCGGGGAACTCGTCGATGGAGCGGGCCTCCGTCATGGCAGGCACGTCCAGCGTCCCGTAGTGCAGGCCCGGATCGATGACGCCGCGAGAGTCGGCGTAGTTGGCCACCACCCAGTCCTTGTAGAGGTCGTCGAAACGCTCGGGACGGCCAAAGCTCTGGAGCGTGCTGTCGATGCCGGCCGTGCCGTTGTCGGGGTTGGCCACCAGAGCCTGGAAGAAGCCTTTGCCATAACGCTCCTGCAGGTAGGTGCCAAAGAGCATGCAGGCTCCGTAGCTGACGTAGGTCTGGCTGACCAGGGGAGGGTGGTCGGGCTTGCTGGCATAACGGGCCACGTGGCCCATGTCGGTATGATAGCCGTTTACCGACATGGCCGCCTCGGCCACCATCTCGTTGACCCAGCTCTCTTCGTCCGGATCGGCCGCCTGGTGGCACAGGTGCTGGTACTCATGAGCCAGCACGCCCAGCATGTAGTCCGAGTCCACCGGCTTGGAAGCGTGGTTGAGATAGACCACCTCGGCCTGGTTGGAGTGCTGGCCGTACTCGCGCCAGGCTTCCTCCTCGGTGAGCGAGTCGAAAGCGTTCACGTAGCCGTCCATCACCATGCCGTTGAAGGGAGCCAGCTCGGTGACCAGTACGTAGGCCTTCTGATCGCTGTCCTGGCCCAGCGCGGGGGCGCCGAAATAGTCGTTGTTGATGGCTGCAAAACCCCTTCGCGGGTCCACCGAGCCGGTCGAGCCCTCCCGGTGCAGGCGCCGATCGACCGTGGCGATGGCCTCGTCCGAGACCGGCACGCTGTCGTCCACGAACACGTAGGCCTCCGGGCCCACCGCCTTGCAGGTGGCCTGAATCTGCTTGAAGCCCGGCGGCATGACCGCCATGTCCCACACCCAGAAGCTGCGCTGGCTGCCCACCGTGGGCAGGGTGGGGGAGGAGACCGGTCGAGGCATCAGCTCGGGTGGAGCTTCTCCCGCCTGGAAGCTATCGCCGGTCGGCGCGAGTCCGGCCTGGGGCCGGGGACGGGGGAGAAGGGGGACGGGGTCGAGAGTGGTCGGTTGGATATGCATCTTGCCTGGCAGAGTAGCACCCTCTCTGGCTGGCGGTGGGAACGGAATGTGAACATTCCGATCCGGGTCGTGAGCAGCACCCGTGTCATCGAAGCGCTCGTTATGCTCATTTGTCTGGAGCTCGGCCTCGAGGTCCAGGCTTTGGGCTCCGCCACGCAGACCGACGTCACGCTGGACAAGGGAGCGGAGCCGGATTGCTCATTCAGCTTCGCGAGCTTGAAGACCCATCCTCGACCAGGGGTGGGCCAGTGCCGGCTATCGCAGCGGTTGCACGCCTCCCGGACCCAGCCTGAGCCCGGTCCACTTCTCCGCCCGGGGTAAGAGGCCCGGTTCAGCCGCAGGAAAATCCCAGAAAATCAGCTTCTCGTCCCAGACCAGCAAGAGCTGGTCGTTGCCCAGGAAGATCGGGTCGAGCTCTCTCGCGTGCGGCAGCAAGGGAGAAAGCGGCAGGCCGGTGGCACGATCCCAGAGTCGGGCTCGATTCTGCTCGTCCACGGTCACCAGCCGGGAGCTGTCGGGCGAGAAGCACCCGTTGCTCAGACCCGCGCCCCCGTGGCTCAGCACCGCCGAGGTGGGTTGCAGGCTCTGAGCGCGCAAGACTCGGGCAGTGCCGTCCAGCGAGGTCGTGAGCACCCACTGGCCGTCCGGGCTGAAGACCGCCCCGGTCACCCAGGCAGTGTGTCGAAAGGAGCTCAAGTCCATGCCCGGGCCAGATTGGTAGACCATGGCCGAGCCCTCCAGGCTGTCGGTCCAGGCCAGCAAGGTCGAAGAGCTCGGCCCAAAGGCGATGCCCATCCCCCGCAGCTGCGTCTCGAATCCAGGCCACTCGGGGCGAAACAACGCCACCACGCGGTCGCGCCCGGTCCCCATCGCTGCCGCCCAGGTTCCGTCCGGGCTGTAGCGGACGGGAGTCTCGCCGTCCGAGTCCGCCTGCTCGCGCAGGACCCGGCCTCCGGCCAGCTCGATTTCCTGAAAAATCCGGCCAGTGCTTCGGATCAGCGCCGCCCGGCCGTCCGGGCGCAGAGCCTGGAACGTACCCGGCAGGGGGTACTCCAGCCGTCGTCCCTGGCTCCACTCGATCAGGCTGTCCTGCGACGAGAGAGCCAGCACCCGGTCGCCCACGAGCCAGGCTTCCCTCAGCCCGGGAAGGCTCTCGTCCAGAGTCCGTTTCGGGCCGCTCCAGACCAGCACGCGGGAATCGGTCCAGGCCAGCACCCTTCCCTCGGAGGCGCCCAATCCCGAGGGAAAGGTCTCCAGGTCGGCCACCACCGAGGAGGGGTCGGGCAGGCTCCAGCAGCGCAGGGTCTCCTGGTCTTCGGCGGTCAGGGTCAACAATTCGCCGTCTCCCATGCGAACCCAGATCACCGGAGAATCGTGCTGGGGTGGAGCCCAGGCCAGCGGCCGAAGCTCGAGTGGAAAGCCGGCCCAATTCCAGAGCCGCACTCTGCCGTCGCTGCAGGCACCGGCCAGGACCTGCCCGCTGTCGTCAAAATCCAGGTCGAGCACCGTGAATTCAGTGAGAATCGGCTCGCCCTGAGGCTCCCCGGTCTCGGTTTCGCGCAGCTCCAAACGCGATCCCACGGCCATGGTCAGGGAGATGGCCACGAACTGGCCATCCGGACTGAAGCAGGCCGTGGCGGCCTGGCGCGAGTTGGTGACGCGCTCCCACAGCACGCGCCCGGTGGCCGGCTCGACCAGGCGGGCGCGATACGGGCTAAGAACGAGGGCGGGTCCGAGCGGGGAGAAGGCCACCATATAGCCCGCGGTCCGGGCGCCCGGGAGAAACTGCACCTGGCCCTGCCCGATGGAGGCCAAGGCGCCCTCAGTCGAGGCAACCAGCTCCGTCCCCGGGCGACAGGGCAGCTTGCTCCCATCGGTAACCTTCCGCAACGAATCCCCGGCGATCGCAAGCAAGCCCCCGCCCAGGGCGAAGTCCTCCGTGGCCGGGTAGGGTGGCCCGACCGCCTGACCCTCCAGCGTGTAGACCTGCAGCTGACCGGAGGACTCCACCGCCAGCCAGGAGCCGCCGGGATCAAAGCTGGCCGAGCTCCCGGGAAAACGCCGCAGGATGTGCCCGGTGGGGTCGCAGAGGGCCACCTGGTCTTGTTCCAGGAGCAGGGCCGACCCATCCGAAGCCAGACAGCGTTCCGGAGGCCCGGCCAGGTGAACCGAGCGCGACCACTGCAGGCGAGGACTGGCCCTCAGATACGCCTGGGCGGCGATCCGGCGCACGGCGCCGGCACGCTCGGCCTCGGTCCGCTCCACCGGGTCGCTGATGCGGGCCAGCGACTCGCGGTCGGGGCTCTGGTCGCTGGCTTCGGCCAGGCGCAACACGCTCTCCATCCCGCCAGCCGCCAGACCGGACTGGAAGAGAAACCCTGCCAGGCGTTCGCGCGACCGAACTTCCTCCAGAAGAGCCTTGTCGCGTTGTGAGGTCACGCCTACAAAGGCCAGGGCCACGGTGAGCGCAAGCAAGGTCGTAAAGATCACCAGCACGCGGTTGCGCAACAAGAACTTTCGGGCTCGGTAGGCCGGGGTGCGCGGACGGCAGGTCAGCGGATAGTTCCCGCGGCGGTTCCTCAAGTCGGCCAGCACCGCCCCCGGAGTCTGGTAGCGGCGGGCCGGGTCGAGCTCCAGGCAGTGCTCCAGGATGGCAGCCAGCTCGGGATCTACCCTCGGATTGAGCTGCCGAAGGGGGACGAGCTGCTGGTTCGGAAGCTCGCTGCAGTAGCGCTTCAGGATTTCGCGCGTCCCGCCCGACTCACTCAGGGACTGTCGGAACTCGGGCGTGGCGCGGGGAAGCTGGCCGCCGAGCAACCGGTAGAAGGTGGCACCCAGCGCGTAGACATCCCAGCCGGTGGAGGAGGGCGAGCCTGGCTGCGCTTGCTCGGGCGGCATGAAAAAGAGCGTTCCCAGGGCAACCTGTCCCTCGTCGGCGGTCACGGACTGGCCGAAGTCCACGATCCGCACTTGCTCTTCCCGGTCCACCAGCAGATTGGCGGGCTTCAGGTCGCAGTGCAGCAAGCCTCTGGAGTGGACGAACTCGAGCGCCCGTAAGGCCTGCTCGAGCCAGGCCTCGGCCCGGGCCAGCGGAGGGTCGGACTCGGACTCCAGCGAGCGCACGAGCTTTGGCGTCACCACGTAAGGAGGGTCGTGGCTCAGGTTGGCGTCGATCAGGCTGAGCACGTTGGGATGGTCGCTCACCGCTCGCAGCCGGGCCAACTCGCGCTCGAGATAGGCCACCCCCCCACGGAGCAGGAGCTTGATGGCCACCTCCTGGCCGGTACTGCACTGGCGGGCGCTCCAGACTTCTCCAAAGGAGCCGGAGCCGAGACAGCTCTCCAACTCGTATCCAGGCAGGACGGGGCGACGCGGCTCTTCCAGAGATGCCGCTCGAGCCTGAGCCAGGTTGGACTGCTCGAGGGTCTCGTCGCCTCTCATGCAGGTGGCTCTGGCCGGGCTGGAGGCGTCAGCATGAGTGGAAAAATACGGGTCATGGGGTCCTGGCTCGGTTCGCCAGGGAGAGCCGTCATCTCCTGGAGGATCGCCCTTCGTGGGAGGAGGGTTCGAGCGGGTTTTCGAATCTTCCCCTTATGCAACTTGGCGAAATCAAGTCCTGGTTGCAGGCTCGGCAGATTCCCGCAACGCCTCCCCCGGAGCAGGTCTCCCAACCCGGCGATCGCTTCTCCCAGACAGAGCACCAGCCTCTGATGGGAGGGCCGGTCGCCCGTTTGGCGGCAAGCCCGACAGAGGGGTCGGTCGTCCCGGAGGTGCTCGAGTCGGCCCCGCTTGACGCCCCGATCCTCCAACCGCTGGCTCCCGCTCCGCCGCTGGACCCGCTGCGCCAGGCCGCCTGGCGTCAGCCCGATCCGGTCCTGGCCCGGCTGGCGCGGTTGATGACCCTGGAAAGCTCGCGTCCGGTTTCGCCCGTGCTCTCGATGCAGGACCGTGGGGGTCCGGTGACCGGTTGTCTGGAGGCGCTCCGCTCGAGCAGCACGAGGAGCGAGGCCCTGTCTCGTCTTCCCCAGGCCCTGGGAAGCGAGCCTCCGCGCCTCGATGTCCGGTGGGCTGTCGGTCGTTTGGCCCGCGAGGGGGATCCGGGAGCCCTGTCTCTTTTGCACCGCTGGTCACAGGAAGTACCTGCAACGCCTGAACCCTGCCCGCCCGATCCCCAGCGTGACCTTGCGGTTGCCGAGTCCTGGAACATGACCGGCGGCTGGATGCCTCCAATCGACCAGATTCCCGAGATGATCGAAGGCTGCGCTCGCAGGGCCAGCCCGGCCGACCTGGCCTTCCTGGCCATGCTCTGCTGGCGCACCCCTCATCCCGACCACGCCGCCTGGAAAAAGGCTCTCTCGGACCAGCTTCCGGCAGTGACCGGGGCGGTCAGCGCGGGGCTCAGTCAAGGCCACGATCACGCCGGCAATCCCGAGCCAGCTCTGACTTTGCTCAATCATCTTCGCAAGGAGTTCCCCGAGGCGTGCGGCCCGGACTGGGTGAAGGGTCATCTAGCTCCAGCGCTGCGGACCCTGCCCGAGCGCGACGAGATCACGCCAGCCCTTTTTGACCAATTCCCGGTCGATGCGGGGCGCGCCCTGCTCGGAGAAGTCATGCAGGAGCGTCCCTCGGGGCTGAGTGGATGGCGCCTGGAGCTTCTGGGCGCTTTGCACGAGAATCACGAGTTCATGCCGACGCCGGGGGAGGCACGTTGGTTGAGTCAGTGGTTGTTGCCTCGTCCCCTGCCTGACATCGATGATCGAGCTGCGGAAGCCATCTCGGTAAAGCTGCTGGCCCGTTTCGGCGATGCCCACCCGCAAGAGTTCGCGAAACTCCAGTTACCTGACCGGGCCCTCAACACGCGCCCCCTGCCGGAGGCCTACCTGGAGCGCCTGCTGCATCGTCCCGCCGGCCATGCTGATCACCTGGCGTCGGTGAGTCGGGAGCTTGGGCGCGTGGCCCTCCTCAGCCCTGAGCGTCGCGCCGAGCTTGCCGATCAACTGGCGGCAGACTTCGCGGCGGGACGCTCGCTCGAGGGTGACGTGCGTCTGCCGCTCCTCGATTGCGATTTGGGAGCTCAGCGCGACCTTGCCTCTCGCCTCTTGCCGGGTTTGGCCGAGCGGCAGCCCGGCGAGGAGAGCAACCAGGTTTTTCGCTCTCAGCTCGAGGGCCTTCGCAGGGCCTGGCTGGAGGGCGAGGTCTCGGATGTCAGCGCTTCGGACCGGTCGCTCAGGCACGCAGCTGCCTTGCATTCGGCGCCGGGCCACTGGATGGCGCTTCTGAAGCCGGCCTTGGGCGGCTGGGCCCAGGAGCTGGAGGCTGGGGGCGAAGCTCCGCAGGCGATCGAGAGGGCTCAGGTGGCGCTCGGTCGGCAAGGCAAGCTGAACGGCACCGAGATGCTGGACGTGGCTGTGGCCGTCTTGCTGTGCCAGGCCAACCCCCCGCGCTTGCTCGACGTCCTGGAGAGGATCCCACCAGCCTACCTGGCCACGATTTCGGTTCCCCCACTGAGTTCAGGCTCGGCCCAGGACTTCGCTCTCAGCTCAATCGCCTGCGAGCTCCGCGATCAGATCGGTCAGGCCCCCGAGCTCGTGTCCCACTGTCGCGATCTGACCCAGTCGGCTGCCTTGCTCAACCATGCTGCGGCCCTGAATCAGTCTGGCCAGGAAGCCACTCGGCAGGCCGTGGTCGAGCGATCCCGGGAAAAGGGCCCCCCCGAGGCCGCGGCCCTGGTGGCCGAGCTCGACCGACAGGGGGTGTTGCGCGAAGGACTTTCAGCATTCACCTCCTGCACTCCGGAATTGGAGAGGCACGCAAACCTGGCTCTGGGCCTGCTTCAGAAGTCAACGCGGAGCGAGTCGGGCGAGCGCATCGAAGAGGCCAGTGGAGCTTTTCGCGAGGTGTTGTCGCTGATAGGGGAGGGGCACACCGAGGAGTCGGCTCTCCAGGTCGTCCTGGCTCGCAGTCTGGGAATGACTACCGGCGGAACCGCTGTGGACCTGGATGGGCCCCGCCCGTCGGTCGGCGGAATTCTGCTGCGCCGGCGCCGCAGTTCCTGAGGTTGGGCGCTCCCGGAACAAGAAGGCTGTCTTCTCCAGGAACACGGAGGCGCTGTTTTCCGTGCCGGCAGGCCAGGTGCGGCCTGGAGTGCGCCGGGGTTGGCACATCGTCTGGCCGGCTGCAAATGACGCAGATCATTCCCCGCGCCCACCGCAGGCAGTAGTCTCGAGCCATGCGAACCTTCCTGTTGGCAGCGCTGCTGCTCACCTCCGTCGCCCTGGCCGAGACCGGGCAAGAGCTCTTCGATCGTCACTGCCAGGTCTGCCACGGCCCCCAGGGTGAGGGGAACGGCCCCGGGGCGGTGGGCCTGGACCCCCCTCCGCGTGACCTCACCCTTCGTCCCTACAAGCATGGCTGCGGACGGGGTCCTATCCGCCGCACCATCACCGAAGGGGTGAGCGGAACCGGCATGCCCTCCTTCCGGAAGGCCCTGAGCGAGGACGAGATCGAGCAGCTGGCCGACTTCGTTTTCCAGATCAGCCGCCAGAAGGGATGCGGCTGCAAGAATCGCTGAAATCCGACGAAGGGAAGGACCATGAGCCTTCTCGGCTGGCTCGAGCCGGCCATGCACCGTCTTTACGGCGCCCGCAAGCGAGCGCTCTTTTCGACGCTCCACGGTCGCGTGCTGGAGATCGGGGCTGGCACCGGCCTCAACCGACTCTATCTGCCTGCTGGTGTGGAGTGGCTCCCCCTCGAGCCGGAGGTCGCTCATCATCGGAGCATTCTCCGTCGCCAGAGCGATGCCGCCATCCTGACCGCCTCGGCGGAAGCCATCCCGCTGAGCGATGAGAGCGTGGACGCGGTGATCAGCTCGCTGGTGCTGTGCTCGGTCGGCAGGCCCGACCGGGTGCTGCAGGAGATCCTGCGCGTTCTCAAGCCGGGAGGATGCCTGGTCTTCCTCGAGCACGTGGCGGCACCGCGGGGGACGCTGCTGGCCTGGATCCAGACTCTGGTTCAACCGGCCTGGACCTGGCTCAGCGGTGGTTGCCACCCCGACCGGGACACGGGACGGCTGCTGCGCCAGGCCGGCTTTGCCCGGGTGGAGTGGGAAGAGCTCAGGCTCCCCGTGCCCATCGCCTCCCCCCACCTGATCGGTCGCGCGTATAAATTTAAAGCGTCGCCGTCTCGTCCGCCGTCAGGCTGACCGCCCCCTCGTCGAGCACGATGGGGGGCTTGCCGTTGGGGCTCTTCTTCTTCTGGGCCGGATCGCCGAGCAGCTCGTTGATCTGGTCCTCCTCGAGCACCTCTTGCTTGATCAGCTCGCGGGCCAATAGCTCGAGGTGGTCGCGCTTCTCGGTGATGATCTTGCGGGCTTTCTCGTGCGAGCCCTCCACGATGTTGCGCACCTCGCGGTCGATCTCGCGGGCGATGTCCTCGGAGTAGTCGCGGCTGTCCACGATGTCGCGGCCCAGGAAGACCTGCGATTGACGCCGGCCCAGGTGGATGGGGCCCAGCTTGTCGCTCATGCCGAAGCGGCACACCATGTCGCGGGCGATGCCGGTGGCCCGCTCGATGTCGGAGCTGGCCCCGGTGGTGATCTCGCCGAAGACGATCTCCTCGGCCACCCGGCCGCCCATCAGCACCGCCAGGGTGGCCAGCAGCTCGGCCCGGCCGTAAGCGTAGCGGTCCTCGTCGGGCATCTGGGCGGTCACGCCCAGAGCCATGCCCCGGGGGATGATCGTCACCTTGCGAACCGGGTCGGCCTCGGGCAGCGAGCGGGCCACCAGGGCGTGGCCGGCTTCGTGATAAGCGGTGATCTCGCGCTCTTTCTCGGGGATCACCCGGCTCTTGCGCTCGGGGCCCATCATGACCCTGTCGATGGCCTCCTCGCAGTCTTCCATCTTGATGCGGTCGCGGTTGGCCCGGGCTGCGAGCAGGGCGCCCTCGTTGAGCAGGTTCTCCAGGTCGGCGCCCGAGAAGCCCGGGGTGCGCCGGGCGATGATCTGCAGATCGACGTCGGCCGCCAGAGGCTTGCCCCGGCTGTGGACCTTCAAGATGGCCATGCGGCCCGCGATGTCGGGCTTGTCCACCACCACCTGGCGGTCGAAGCGGCCGGGGCGAAGCAGGGCCGGGTCGAGCACGTCGGGTCGGTTGGTGGCTGCCAGGCAGATCACGTTGGTGTTGGCCTCGAAGCCGTCCATCTCGACGAGCAGCTGGTTGAGGGTCTGCTCGCGCTCGTCGTGGCCACCGCCCAGGCCGGCGCCGCGCTGGCGCCCCACGGCATCGATCTCGTCCACGAACACGATGCAGGGCGAGGTTTTCTTGGCCTGATCGAACAGGTCGCGCACGCGCGAGGCGCCCACGCCCACGAACATCTCCACGAAGTCCGAGCCGCTGATGTAGTAGAACGGCACCCCGGCCTCGCCGGCCACGGCCCGGCCGAGCAGGGTCTTGCCCGTGCCGGGAGCGCCCAGCAGCAAGACGCCCTTGGGGATGCGCGCGCCCAGGCTCTGATACTTCTTGGGATACTTGAGGTAGTCGACGATCTCGGAAAGCTCTTGCTTGGCCTCTTCCACCCCGGCCACGTCGTCGAAGGTGACCTTGACCTTGTTCTCGGAGACCAGCTTGTGCTTGCTGCGCCCGAAGGCGAAGGCCTGGCCGCCGCTGGACTGGGCCTGGCGCATGATGAAGAGCAAGAACACCAGGCAGAGCACGAAGGGGATCACGTAGGCCAGCTGGCTGATCCAGTTGCCGCTCTCGGTATCCTTCACCTTGAAGGGGATCTTGTAGTCGGTCAGCACCGATTCCGGCTCGGGCTTGGTCTCCTTGCGGAAGTAGGTGTAGAACTCGCGTGGCTTGGTTTCCCCCGGTGCCGGCTTGTACTTGCCCACCACCTTGGCCCCCTGGATGGTGGCCTCCTGGATCTTTCCGCTGGCGGCCTGCTGGATGAACTCGTAGTATCCGATCTGCACGGCCGGCAGCTGGCCCGAGTTGGCGGCGTGGAACAGGTAGATCAGCACGACCCCCAGGCCGAAAAAGACGATGATGTGACGAAACATCCGAGACAACCGGGTAAACCTCCTTATGGGGACAAAGCCGTATCCAATCTTCCACCCCAAGCAGCCGTCCCCTGTCGCAGCAGCCGAAAGCGCAGGATGCGCTGGCTGGCGGGGGTGGCCAGAAAGCGCCGATCGGCCCGCACTCCGGCCAGCCAGACGATTTCGCCGCCGCATTCGACCACCGGAACAGTCTCGCGCTGACTGCGGGGCACTCCTGCCTTCTGCAAGACCTCCTTCACGCGGGTGCTGGCCGTCGCCGAGGGCTCCACTCGCCCCCGGTAGGGGGCCATGGCGTCGCCTCGTCGGCGCGGTCGCAGCAACCACGGCTGCCCCAGTCGATCCAGGTCCAGGCAGATCACCTCCGGTCCGGTTTCCAGCTCGGCCACCTGGCAGATCTCGAGCACCAGGCCCCACTCGGTCAGCTCATTGCGACCCGCCTGCAACACCACCTCCGGCAACGGGGCAAGGCGGCCCTGAAAGACCAACATCTCGCCCTCACGATAGCGGAGCACTCCCCCGGGCAGAGCCTCACCCCGGTGGTGGCGGGCCGTCAGGCGGGCTCCCGGGGCCACCTGGCTCAGCACGCAGCGCAACACCCTGGTGCGCAGCGGCTCGGCCAACCCCTTGAGCCAGGCCTCGGGCAGGGCCAGCCCCCCGGGACGCGGCTCGCCCCAGCGAGACAGCTGCCCCCGCGCCAGCCAGCGCAGCCAGCGCTCGTCGCGTCGGGCCCGCTCGGCCACCCGTCCGAGGGCCTCGACGGCCATCGGATTGAGCGACTCCATGGCGGGCAGAACCGAGTGCCGCACCCGGCTGCGGGGCAGGTTGGAAAGGTTGGTGGGGTCCTCGCGCCAGCTCAGCCCGCGCTCGGTCAACAGTCGCCGCAGCTCGTCTCGACGCACCTTCAGCAGCGGGCGCACCAGCCAGTCGCCCACCCGGGGCCAGATGCCGGTGGGAGAGCCTCCCTCGGCCAGGCGCATCAGCACCGTTTCGGCCTGATCGTCGGCGGGGTGGGCGGTGGCGGCCCCCGCCTGTCGCCGACGCGCCAGGCGGCGCAGAAAGCGATAACGGGCCAGGCGCCCGGCCGACTCGAGGCTGGTATGCTTGCGCCGGGCCAGCTTGCGCACGTTGACCCGGGCCAGGTGGAAGGGCAGCCCCAGCCTCTCGGCCTCGGCCTGCACGAAGGCGGCATCCTCGGCCGACTCGGGACGCAGCCGGTGATCCAGGTGGGCCACCTCCAGCTCCAGGTCGGCCTCGGAGAGCAGCGCCAGCATGGCCATCGAGTCGGCTCCCCCCGACACGGCCAGGATCAGCCTGCGGGTGCGGGGGAGGAGCAGCTTCATCGCACCCGGGCCCCCACCAGGCGGGGCTCCAGGGCCCAGCCTCGAGCTCCTTCGCCGAAGGCCGAGGCCATGGCCCCGGCCACCTCGGTCGCATCTGCCCGGCGCCGGTCCACGAAGGCGGCCATGGTGGGTCCGGCGCCCGACAGGAAGGCGCCCGCTGCCCCGGCCTGACGGGCCGCCGCGCACACAGCCGCGAAGCCGGGCACCAGCCGCTCGCGATAGGGCTGGTGCAGTCGGTCGCCGGTATCCAGCTCCAGGCCCTGGGACAACCCGCTCAAGAGCAGGGCCAGGCGCGACAGGTTGAAGACGGCGTCTTCGAAGCTCACCTGGCCCGGCAGGGCGCGACGGGCCTCCTCGGTGGAGAGGGGGAAGGGGGGCACGGCCACGGCCAGCTGCCAGCACTCGTGCAGCGGCACCGAGCGGGCCACCGGACCCTCTTCGAGCACCCCGCTGGCCACCAGGCCGCCGGAGATGACCGGGGCCACGTTGTCGGGATGGCCCTCCATGCGGTTGGCCAGCTCCAGCAGCGGCAGCTCCCGGCCCAACAGCTTCTGGGCCGCCACCAGCCCGCCCACGATGGCGGCCGCGCTCGAGCCCAGCCCGCGCGCGAGAGGGATGCGGTTCACCTGGCGCAGCTTCAGTCCGGGCAGGCGCTGCTCGGCGAAGGCCAGCCGCATCGCCCGCACCACCAGGTTCCTCTCGTCCCGGGCCAGGCTCTCGGCCCCTTCGCCCTCGACCTGGATCGTGAGCCCGTGCTCGCACGGCTCTACCCACAGCTCGTTGGTGAGCTCGAGGGCCAGGCCCAGGGTATCGAACCCCGGACCGAGGTTGGCGGTGGAGGCGGGAACCTCGACACAGAACATGCCCGGCCGTTCTCTGCCGCCAGGAGAATGCCCTCCGGGCGGCGATACCATGAACTCGTGGCCACACTCGATCCGGTTGCGCTCGACAAGCTTCGCAAGCTGGGAGGAGACGAATTCGTGTCCGAGCTGGTGCAGACGTTTCTCAAGGATGCCCCCGAGCGCGTCCAGGCCGCCCTGGAGGCGGGCCGCCGCCAGGACTGGGAGGGAGTCGAGCGGGCCACCCACTCGCTGGCCTCCTCGGCTGCCATGATGGGGGCCGGGGAGCTGCACGACCTGGGCCGTTCCCTCGAGCACCGTTCGGCCGAGAGAGATGGCGATCTGTTGCCGGAGCTCGAGCGCCTGGCAGCCCTCTACCACGAGTACGCCAGCCAGTTGCAAGCGCTGCTATGACGGCTCTGTTCCAGTGCGTGCCCAACCTGTCCGAGGGGCGCCGCCCGGAGGTCGTCCAGGCCCTGGCC
>CAZWUN010000035.1:21340-25836 GCA_964637145.1 uncultured Burkholderiales bacterium | reverse complement strand
ACTACCAGTTTCCCGATCGCATTCTGCCGCGGCCCATCGCCGCGCCAGCGCGCAAAGATCTCTAGAGAGGAGCTACCCCATGTCCACCCAGACCACCACCAATATCGAGGACCTCGTCCTTTACAAAGTCGTGGACGGCATCGCCGTGCTAGAGCTCAATGATCCCCCTGCCAACACCTACACCTACGAGATGATGACGCGGCTCGACCAGTGCATTCTCCAGGCCCGGATGGACGAGAATGTGCACGTGATCTTGCTCACCGGCCACGGGGACAAGTTCTTCTCGGCCGGCGCCAACATCAAGATGCTGGCCTCGGTGACCCCGCGCTTCAAGTACTTCTTCTGTCTGCACGCCAACGAGACGCTCAATCGCCTCGAGCAGACCCCCAAGCTGGTGATCGCAGCACTGAATGGTCATTGCGTGGGAGGCGGGATGGAGATCGCCATGGCGGCCGACATCCGCGTGGCCCGGGCTGACGCCGGCAAGATCGGGCTGCCCGAAGTGAACCTGGGCGTGCTGCCGGGAACCGGCGGCACCCAGCGCCTCTGCCGGCTGGTGGGCAAATCCCAGTCCATCGAGCTGATGGCCACCGGGCGCACCTTCTCGTTCGAAGAGGCGATGGAGATGGGCATCATTTCCCACATCTTCAACCAGGACAACTTCATGGACGAGGTGATGGCCTACGCCCGCCAGTTCCTGCCTCCCAACAAGGCCAGCTTCGCGGTGGGTCGCATCAAGCGCTCGGTGCAGTCGGGCATGGAGATCCCCTTCGAGAGTGCCCTCTGCCTCGAGCGCGAGCTTCAGCAGCAGCTCTTCTGCTCGGCCGACGCGGCCGAGGGGCTGCAGGCCTACGTCAACAAGAAGACCGCCAACTTCAAAGGAGCTTAGATCGCCATGGCCACCGCGACGCAACTTCCCCTGTCACCCGGTAAGCTCCTGATCGGCGGCGAGTGGGTCGCGGCGGCCGAGGGCAAGACCTTTTCCACCATCAACCCGGCCACCGAAGAGGCTGTAGCAGAGCTGGCCCGAGCCGGCAAGGCTGACGCCGACCGGGCCGTCGAGGCCGCCCACGCGGCCCTCAGCGGAGCCTGGGGTAAGATGTCGGCCGCCGAGCGCGGGCGCCTGCTCTGGCGGCTGGCCGAGAAGATGCGTGAGAAGGCCGACGATCTGGCCCTGCTGGAAGCCTGCGACGTGGGCAAGCCGGTCAGCGAGGTCAAGCACGTGGACGTGCAGTTTGCCGCCGATACCTTCGAATACTTCGGAGGCTGGAGCTCCAAGCTGCACGGCGATACCATTCCCGTGCGGGGCAACAACTTCAACTACACCCTGCGCGAGCCTCTGGGCGTGGTGGCCTGCATCGTGCCCTGGAACTTCCCGCTCTTGATGGCTTCCTGGAAGGTGGCGGCCGCCCTCTCGGTGGGCAACACCGTGGTGCTCAAGCCTTCCAGCACGTCGCCTCTGACCGCTCTCAAGCTGGGCGAGCTGGCCCTGGAAGTGGGCTTTCCGGCCGGGGTGCTCAACGTGGTGACCGGCCCGGGCGGCGAGGTTGGGGACGCGCTGGTGCGCCACCCCCTGGTGGACAAGGTGACCTTCACCGGCGAGGTGGAGACCGGCAAGTCCATCATGCGGCTGGCCGCCGACGGCATGAAGAGCGTGACCATGGAGCTGGGCGGCAAGTCCCCCAACGTGGTCTTTGCCGACGCCGACCTGGAGGCAGCCGTGCGGGGCGTGATCGGCGGCATCTTCTACAACAAGGGCGAGGTGTGCGCCGCCGGCTCGCGCCTGCTGGTGGAAGAGAGCGTGCACGACGAGTTTCTGGAGAAGCTGGTGGCCCGGGCCTCCAAGATGGTGCCCGGCGATCCGCTCGACCCCAAGACCCGCCTGGGCCCGCTGGCCTCGCGCTCGCAGCTGGAGAAGATCAGCGGCTACGTGGAGACGGGCACCCGCGAGGGTGCCAAACTGGCCTGCGGTGGCCAGCGGGTGGACATCGGCACGGGCAAGGGCTACTTCTTCCAGCCCACCATTTTCGACGGCGTCACCAACCAGATGACCATCGCCCGCGAGGAGATCTTCGGGCCGGTTCTCTCCACCCTGGTCTTCAAGGACCTGGAGGAGGCCATCAGCCTGGGTAACGACTCGCCCTTCGGCCTGGCGGCCGGGGTCTGGACCAGGGACATCAAGAAGGCCCACCGGGCCGCCCGCGCCTTGCGGGCCGGCACCGTCTGGGTCAACACCTACAATGTGTATGATCCGGCCTCGCCTTTCGGTGGCTACAAGTTCAGCGGGTTTGGCCGCGAGCTGGGAGCGGCCGCGCTGGAGTCGTACACACGGGTCAAGAGCGTCTGGGTGGGCCTGGACTGAATTCTTTCGGGATGCTTTACAATGCAAAGTTCCTGTGGTAGACTTTTACTCAAGTCGTCAAGGGAGCTCTGACCCGCTTGGAAATCGAAAAGGCGCTGGCCCAGATCCAGGAGATCCACGGTCATCTGGCCCGTTCGGAAGTCTATCGCGGCTACCGTTCGTTGCCGATGGCCTTCACCGGGATGATCGGCCTGCTGGCCAGCGTGGCCCAGCCCTGGATCGTCGACCCTGACTCCCAGGCGGCCTTCCTGCGCTACTGGGCCACCGTGTGCGTGGCCAACGTGCTGGTGGTGGGGCTGGATATGATCTACGACTATCACGTCCACCTTGCTCCCCGCGATCGGCGCATGACTCGGCAGGTGGTGGGCCAGTTCATCCCCTGTCTGGTGGCCGGGGCTTTTTTGACGCTGGTCTTTGCGCGCGGTCACGACGTGGCCCTGTTGCCCGGCCTGTGGGCCTTGTTGTTCAGCCTGGGTGCCTTTGCTTCGCGTCCTTATCTGCCGAGGGGCGTGGGCTGGGTGGCCCTGTATTATCTGGTTTGCGGGTGCGTCTTGCTGGCCCTGGCCCAGAGCCAGGCCAGTCTGGCCGCCTGGAGCATGGGGGCTTCCTTTGGGCTGGGCCAGCTCTTTCTGGCCACGGTCCTTTACTGGAACCTGGAAAGGAGAACCAATGGATAACAAGGGGCGTTATGCCTACGAGGGGTTGGACCGGATCCTTCACGAGAAGGCCCGGTTGGGCATCATGACCTCGCTGCTGGCCCGACCGGAGGGTTTGCTGTTCAATCACCTCAAAGAGCTCTGCAATCTCACCGATGGCAATCTGAGCCGACACCTGCAGGTGCTGCATCAGGCGACCCTGATCGAGATCTTCAAAGGCTACGAGAAGAAGCGTCCTCAGACCCTGGTGCGTCTGACCGGCGAGGGCCGAGAGCGCTTTCTGGCTTACCTCGAGGAGCTCGAACGGGTGGTCCAGGATGCTGCCAACAGCGCTCGCCAGGCTTCCCCCGGTCCCACCGGAGTGCCGGCGGGGTGGATGCCAGCCTGACATTTTTTTGCCCGGATTCTTTGTTCGATAAAGTTCACTGTGGAGGAAACCTGAACATGCGGGTGATCCTGGCCCAGGCGATGGGCTACTGTTTCGGGGTCAAAGACGCATTGGAGCTGGCAGACGAGCTCGCCGACCCAACTCGGGTCACGATTTACGGAGAGCTGGTGCACAACGAGGAGGTGCAGGGCCGCCTGGCGGCCCGGGGCTACGTGGCCATGAGCGAGACCGGACGGCTGATCCCCGCCACTCCGGCGGTGATGGTCACCGCCCACGGCATCAGCTCACGGGAGCGCAATCAGCTATTGGCGGCCGGCAAGGAGCTGATCGACACCACCTGTCCACTGGTGCGCCGGGTGCATCGTCAGGCCGAGAAGTTGCGCGACGAGGGTTACTTCGTGGTGGTCATCGGCAAGAGCGGCCATGTCGAAGTGCGCGGCATTACCGGCGACCTGGAGCGCTACGCGGTGGTGGAGCGCCCCCAGGACGTGCGCTTCTTCACCGCCGACAAGCTGGCGGTGATCTGTCAGACCACCACCGCGCCAGCTTCCGTGCCGCCCATCCTGAGGGCCATCGAGGCCGCCCACCCTGGCCAGGAGGTGCGCTTCGTGGACACCATCTGCAAGCCCACCAGAGACCGCCAGAACGCCGCCCAGAGCCTGCTCAACCGGGTTCAGGCCCTGGTGGTGGTGGGGGGCAAGAACTCCAACAACACCAAGGCTCTGGCCCAGATGGCCCGGGATCGGGGCATCCCCTGCTGGCACGTGCAGACGGCGGCCGATCTCGACCCGGCCTGGTTCGAGCCCTTCCGGGGCCAGGCCGTGGGCCTGACCGCCGGCACCTCCACCCCCGACGAGGCGATCCAGGGAGTGTACGGCTTCCTGCTCGGTCTGGCTCGCCAGGACCAGGGCCGCCCGGCCGCGTGAGCAGAAAGAGCCTGAGCCACGCCGCCCGGGCCCGCACCTTGCTCGAGCTGGCCACTCACGGCGCCCTGGGCACGCTGGCCGAGGGCCACCCCTACACCTCGCTGGTGACGGTGGCCGCTCATCAGGGTCAGCCGGTGCTGCTCCTGAGCGACCTGGCCGAGCAC
>CAZWUN010000035.1:482-21330 GCA_964637145.1 uncultured Burkholderiales bacterium | reverse complement strand
GCTACGGTGCAGGTATGCCATGTCTTTACCCGCGACCTGGCCGAGCACACTCGCAACCTGCGGGCCGATCCGCGCGCCTCCTTGCTGGTTTGGGAGGAGGGTGCCCTGGACCCGCTGGCCACCGGGCGCGTCACGCTGCTCGGTCAGCTGCTGGAGGACGATTCCGGTCGGGATGACTTTCTGGCCCGCCATCCCGAGGCCGAGCGCTACGCCAGCTTCAAGGACTTTCACTGGTTCCGGCTCGCGGTTGAGTCGGCCCGCTACGTGGGCGGCTTCGGGCGCATGTCCTGGGTGAGCGGCGAGGAATACGGCTCGGCGGCTCCCGATCCGGTCGCCCCCCTGGCGGCCGGCATCAAGGCCCACATGAACGAGGACCACGAGGAGCACATGCTGCTGATGGCCCGCCATTTCTCTGGGGTGACCGGCCAGCGAGCGCGCCTGGTCGAGGTGGACTCGCTGGGGTTCACCATGCGCGTGGACGAGACCGAGGTGGGGCTCGATTTTCCTCAGCCCGTGTCGACCTCCACCGAGGTGCGCCAGGCCATGGTGGAGCTGGTGCGACAGGCCCGGGCCTGAACCCGCTGAGTCGTCAGGCTTTCTTGCTGAATTCGAACAGGCTCGAGAGCTCGCCGTCGTCGAGCCAGATGCCGTGGGTCGCGCAGCCGTCGATCACGACCGGGCAACCCTCCAGAAAGGCCTTGCGCTCCATCGGGCCCTGGCAACGCGGGCAGGGGAGGGGAGGGGCCTGGTCGTCCGGAGGCTGCACGTCTCGAATCAAACCCACGGCCAGATCGGAAGCTGCCAGAATGGCGTAGGGCGCCTTGAGCAGGCGCTCCAATTCATCCCCGTCATACCAGGCCCCATCGCACTCCGGGCAGAGGTCCACCCGCACCTCTCCCACCGTGATCTCGCGCAGGTCGACCCGACAGCGAGGGCAACTGAGGCTCACGGAGTGGTGGGAGGCGCGGGGGCAGGACCGTCGTCGGCGCCTGGCGTGATGGTGCCGTCGTCGTCGGTCACCTGATACTTCTTGACGGTCAGGTTCTTCCAGCCGTCCTTGTCCAGGGTGATGGTGCCCGAGGCCACCACGTAGCTGCCCACGAAGCGCAGTAACTGGCTTCCCGTGGCGTCGTTGACCACGATGTAGGACTCGCCGTCGTTGGGCTGGATCTCGACCTGCACGGGGTAGCCGTTCTGGTCTTCAGCCAGGGCCATCACGGTGCCGGAAATGATGAAAAGGTCTTGTTTGCCCCTGGGCTGAGCCAGCAGGCCCAGGCACAGGCTGGCCATCAGGGTGACGAAAAGGCTGGCTCGCAGAGCGCGATTCAAAGCTTATCCCTCATTTTCAAGCGGAGTTCGAGCAGAAGGGCCCGTCAAGATCAGATTCGCGTTCTCAGGTCGCCCCCCTTCCCGGACACGCCAGGGAAGCCATAAGAGCAAGAAGTTGAAGGCCGAGAGCACCTCCAGGCCCAGCAAATAGAAGGGCCAGGGACCCAGGTAGTCCATCAAGCTCCCGCCTGCAGGCTTGTAGCACAGGTACCCGTAGTTCCAGCCGAAGGCGAAGTCCAGAGTGCCCACGATCAGGGCGTAGAGGTTGAGCGCGAGCACGGCTCGCAGCACGCTCCCCGGGCGGGGGCGGAGCCGGTAGGCGGCCATCAGGTAGAAGACGGCTGCGAAGATCAACCCGTGGCCGAGAAAATATTCCAGGTAGTACCAGCTGGGAAATCCCAACCCCTGGGAGATGTCCGGCTGCAGGAGGGCTTGCAGCGCTCCCGCCAGCCCCCAGTAGTAGGCGAGCTCGAAACTCCCCTGGGAAGGGGAGAGCACGGCCCAGAGGCTGATCAGCACCACCAGGTCGCAGAGGTGGAGAGGGAGGGCTTCGGTCACCGCCTCCAGGCCGGCGTCCTTCCAGCGCTGGTAATAAGCGGTGAGGATGTAGGCCAGGATGGCCAGAGCGATCAGCCGGCCCGGCAGCACGCGCTGGCGTTCGTCCAGCCGACGAGCCCAGAGCAGAATGGCCACCGACATCATCACGGTCAGGGCCAGGGGGATCAGGTGCTGGTCCGACCAGGCCCGGAACGGGATCACGGACGGCGGCCGTACCGCTCGAGCGAAACCACTTCTCGCACGGGACGGCGGCGATTGGGAGTGTACTCCTCCAGCGGCCAGCCCAGAGGAATGAGACAACAGGGGGTCACTTTCCAGGGCAGTCCCACGGCCCGGCGCACCGCCCCCAGGTTCCAGAGCGGGATGGTGATCAGAGCCGCTCCCAGCCCGGCTGCGCGGGCTCCCAGCAGGAGGTTCTGCACGGCCGGGTAGATGGACCCGAAGGCGCTGGTGGCGACCAGGAAGGGAAAAGGTGGGATGACCTGCTTGAGACAGGGGATGATGAGGGCGGGAATCTCCTCGAAATGGTCGGCCTGCCACTGGGCTGAATCAAACATGCGCTGGCGGGTGGGCGTCAGCTTGCCGAAGCGTTTGAGCCAGCGGAAGAGCCCGAATGCCTGCCGGTTGAGGCGAGCGATTCGGGCCATGGTCTCGCGTTCGCGCACCACCACGAACTCCCAGCCCTGGGAGTTGGAGCCCGAGGGAGCTCGGATGGCCAGGTCGATGAGGTGCAAGAGCAGTTCTTCCTCGACCGGGTCGGTCTTGAGGCGGCGCAGGGCCCGCTGGGTGCGCATGGCCTGCTCGAGGGGCATGTCCAGGTTGTAAGCCATGGCTGGAGGTTCTGGAGGTCCTGCCGGCAAGCCTTTCTGCTCGTATGCAGGCCCCCCGAAGGACAGGCAAAACCTTCACATCAGCTGCCCAGGCTGGAGAGAACGCCGTAGACAGGCAGGAACATCCCCACAAACAGGATGGCGGTCACCACCCCGATGGCGCACACCACCACGGGCTCGAGGATTGTCACCAGTTGGGTGACCACCACCTCCACCTGCTGCTCGAGCAGCCGGGCCAGGGAGTGCAAGAGCAGATCCAGGCTGCCCGTCTCCTCGCCCACCAGGCAGATGTTGCTGACCATGGACGGAAAGTAGGGGATGGTCGAGATGGCCTGGGAGATGCTCCCCTCCATGACCAGGCGGTCGCGAGCCGCTTCCAGGTAGCGGCGGTGGAGCCGGTGGGGAGAGGTCCTGGCCAGCATGGTCAGGGACTGGTTCAGGGTTACCCCCTCCCGGTGCAGCGAGGCCACGATGTCGCAGAACTGCTTGCAGAGCACCACTCCGATCCAGGGGCCCACCACCGGGGCGTGCAGGGCGATTTCGAACACGCGCTCGCTCAGCTCGCGGCGAAAGTGCCACAGGACCGCCAGGGCGATCAGAAAGAGGATGATGGAGGCCGGGTGGTTGACCGCCCCCACCAGCCCGATGACGAGCTTGGAGAGTAAAGGCAGCTCCAGGTTCATCTGGTGGTAAAGACCCAGGAACCTGGGCATGACGAACTTGACGATGCAGAGCAGGATCAGGAAGCCGGCCGCTACGGTGATGGCCGGGCCCGTAAGAGCCTGGCTGATGCGAGCCGAGAGGTTGGCTGAGCGCTCCAGCAGCTCGCCCGCCTTGCGCAGCCGGCCGGCCAGATCCCCCCCGGCCTCGCCCGCTTTGACCAGCATGATGGCGGTCGGCGGAAAGACGTCCGGAAAGGTGGCCAGCGATGAGGAGAGCGACCAGCCGTGCTTGCAGACCCGGTCCAGGACGATGTCCAGGGTTCTGATCAAACGAGGGTGGGACTGCTGGGCTTGCAGCACTTTCAGGGCCGCCCCCGGCGGGACGCCGTTCTCCAACAGCAGCGCCAGTTGCTGGAGCAGGACGGCGACCGAGCGCACCGGGACGGGGCCGGCAAGAGTCAGCTGCAACTCTTCGAGATCGAACCAGGGCTTCCGGCTGGCGGCAGCAACCGCCTTCAAGGCAACTGGCTGACCATGTAGTTCACCACCGCGTCAAGATCGGCGTCGGAGAGCGCGGCCGTGTTGAAGGTGGTCATGTAGCTCATGTTCTGGCCGTTACTGGGATCGGTGTAGTAGTAGTTGCTGCTGCTCGTATTCACGAAGGCGCTGGGGTTGCGCACCGAATCACGGATGTACTGATCGAGGCTGACCCCGGCCGCGCTGGCGTTAGCCTGCAGCTGGGCTCGGGTCCAGGGGGGGGCGGCTCCGGCGGTTGAGCCGACCTGCCCTCCGCCGCCATAGGCCTGCATGGAGTGACATGTCAGGCAAGTGAGGTCGTTCACGATCAGGCTGTAGCCCGGGGCGGGCGGAGGGGCGTTGGTCTTGATTGTCTTCAGCTCGCGGAATTGACCGGCCCCGTCAGAGACCCGGACCGTCACGATCAGAGCGTCCGGCTGGAAGTCCGAGTCCATCGAGTTGGCACTGGTCTCGGTCACCGTTCCGGTGAAGGGCGTGGGGCATGGGAACGGGCCTGTGGTGGTGAAGTAGGAACCCTCCGCGATGACCCTGTCCATCTGGGCCTGAGCCAGCATGTCCATCTTCTGGTTGTGCTCGACGTGTTGCGGCACGCGACTTCCGGTGATGAACATGCTCATGACGAAGCTGGCCGAGAGAAAGAGCAGGGCGATTGCCATGACCATCTCGAGCATGGTCAGTCCGCGCGAGCGTCTCATTGCAAGAGCCTGCCTTCCATCTCGAGAGGGGTACTCAGGGTAGCCACCCAGACGCGGGCTCGGACCATGTTCGGGGTTCCCGATGGGACCACATCAAAACCCCGCACATTGCGCACCATCACCTGGCCGCCGGGCGGGTCGCCCGGCCCCAGACGGCGAATTTCGGCCGGCTGGTTGGGGCCAGGCGCCCGCAGCCAGTACTCCACCTGCACCAGGGTTTGATTGGGACCGTTGCGACGCAGAATCAGATGCTGGGCGGGGCCGGGGTTGATGGGTACGGGCGAGACCAGCATACCGGGCCGAGTTGTCTGCAATTCCCGCTTGAGCTGGCCGAGCATGGTCAGGGCCTCGCGGCGAGCCTGGACTTTGTCCACGGTCTTGCTCTGGGCTCGATAAGCCACCACCACCGCCTGGCAGACCATGCCCATGATCAGCAGAAAGACGGACGAGGATACCAACAACTCGATGATGGTGACCCCTCTACAGGCCTTCATCATACATCTCCTGGCGGGCTCCGCCGGCGGTTGCCCCAGCCGGCAACACGACCGTTCGAGAGGCCACCGTGTTTCCCATGGCGTCCACTACCCGGCCGGTACAGCGGTAGAGGTTCAGGCTGCTGTCATAGGCGATGTCCACCAGTTCGGTGCCGGTGCTGCTCATGGTCAGTGTCTGGGGGGCTGACTTGAAGAAGTCCGGGTTGTGGACGTCTTTCCAACAGACGTAGTCGACCCCGGCCTGGGCCAGGCAGGTGGCCCTCTCCATTTTCTCGGAGCGTAGTTGCAGGTAGCTGTCGCGCTCGACGAAGTAGAGAAAGCCGATGCCGACGGTGAACAAGAACATGGCCAGCAGCATCGAGAGCATGAGAGCCATTCCTCGCCGTGGCAGCAAGCACACCATTTAGTTCATTTGTACCATACAGGTGGCTGGAATGCCAGGTCTGGGAGAGTTTTCTGACGAATTTTCAGGAGTGAGGACATTGCTGTTGGTCCTGGCCGTGCTTGCCTGCCATTGTGGCTCCGGTCCACCGACTGCAACTCCATCCACGGCGCCTGCTGCAGTTCAACCGACCGTCGCTGCCACCACCCCAAAGGCATCCGGTCAGGCGGGGAACCAGGCGGGCTCGGGCCTCCCCGCGACCGCCGACCCTCAACCTGAGCCCTCCCTGTCGGTTCGCCTCCGCCGCCAGCACCCCGATGATCCGATTCCGGCCCAACTCTCGGAGCTTCCTGGCTTCACCGATGCCGGTCGGGTGGCCCGCTCGGTCGATTACGGCCCCGAGTCGGTGGCTCGCGGTCGCAAGATGTATCAGAATGCCTGCGCTCCCTGTCACCAGATGAGTGGCGAGGGAATGCCCGGTCGCAACTACGGTGTCAAGACCCTCCCGCGCGATCTGCGCGAGCCGGAGTACTACCGCTATGGAAGCTCCGACCGGGCGCTTTACCGCACCATCGTTCACGGCATTCCAGGCTCTCCCATGGGCTCATTTGACGGGATGCCGCCTGAGATGGCCTGGGATCTGGTCCACTACGTCCGCTCCCTGTACAAACCGGAAATGCCCTGAAAGGTCTCCGCTCGGGTTCTCCCGAAAGATTCTGACACAATCTTAAGCAAAGGAACCATTATGGAACGAGGAACAGCATTCCGTTCGGGCAATCCGGCCCTCTCCGAGAAGACTTTTGAGCAATGGCGCACGCTCAGCCTGCCTCAGAATGACGTGATGACCATTCAGGGCACCGTCAACAAGACAGCCATCTTGCTCTTCATCGCGGTCGTTGCCGCCAGCTTCACCTGGAAGCTCTTCCTGGACAAGAACCCGGTGATTTTGCCGTTGATCATCGTGGGCTTCGTGGGGGCCCTGATCGTCGGGCTCGTGACCATCTTCAAGAAGGAGTGGTCTCCCGTCACGGCTCCCCTCTATGCGGCCCTGGAAGGGTTGCTGCTGGGCGGCATCTCGGCCATGTACAACCAGGCCTACGAGGGCATCGTGTCCCAGGCCGTGGTTCTTACCTTCGGCACGCTGGGGGTGCTGCTGGTGGCCTACAAGTCCGGGCTCATCAAGGCCACGGAGAACTTCAAGTTGATGATCGTGGCGGCCACCGGGGGGATCTGCCTGCTCTACCTGGTGTCCATCCTGTTTTCCGCCTTCGGGATGCCCAATGCCATTCCGATGATTCACTCGAGCGGCACGTTCGGCATCATCTTCTCGCTGGTGGTGGTGGCCATCGCCGCCCTGAACCTGGTGCTCGACTTCGACTTCATCGAGAGCGGCGCCGAGGCTGGCGCGCCCAAATACATGGAGTGGTATGGCGCCTACGGGCTGATGGTCACGCTGGTGTGGCTCTACCTCGAGATTCTCCGGCTCCTGTCCAAGCTGCGCAGCCGAGACTGATCTCCGGCGAGCCAAGAGCAGCCCGGCCCCGGCCGGGCTGCTTTTGTCTTGAGAGGGATCTCTTGACCGGTGAGGCGAACAGGCAGCGCCTGATGAGCCGAATCACCGTACACTGCATTCCTGTTCTGCAAGACAACTACAGCTACCTGATCGAAGACACTCAGGAGAAGACCTGCGTGGTGGTGGATCCGGCCGAGGCCGGGCCGGTCAACGCAGCCATCGAGCAACTCGGCCTCAAGCCGGTCATGCTGTGGAACACCCACCACCATGCCGACCACATCGACGGCAATCCGGGCGTGCTCGCCAGAGCGGGCTCGATTCCCGTCTACGGATCGGCCGGCGACCAGGGGCGGATCCACCAGTTGACCCACTTTCTCAAAGCTGGGGACAGCCTCGAGTTCGGGGGCGACACGGTGCGCGTGCTGGAGGTTCCCGGCCACACCCGCAGCCACATCGCTTACTACCTGCCCAGCGGGCACCTGTTCTCGGGCGATCTGCTCTTTGGATACAGCTGCGGCAAGGTTTTCGAGGGCACCATGGAGGACATGTACAACTCCGTGGCCCAGGTGGCGGAGTTGCCCGACGAGACGCTGATCTACTGCGGCCACGAATACACCCTGAACAATCGGCGCTTTGCCGAGACGGTCGAGCCCGACAATCCCGACCACAGGGCCCGCGCGGCTTCCGAGACGGCCCCGCCAACCGTCCCCCTGCAGCTCGGTCAGGAGAAGAAGACCAACCCCTTCTTGCGCTGGCACGTGCCCGCCGTGCAGGCCTTCACGGGCAAGACCGAGCCGGCCGAGGTATTCGGCGAGCTGCGCCGCCGCAAAGACAACTTTTAGCGACGAGTGGAGCGGTCCATCATTTTCGAGCGTCAGCGGCTGGCCGCCCGGCTGGCCCCTTACCGGCCCCAGACTCTCCAGCGTCCCGATCTGACCCCCACCGGGGTGCTGCTGCTGCTGGTCGGCTCGAGCGAGCCCGAGCTCGTCCTGACGCGGCGCAGCGAGCACCTGAGCCGGCATCCGGGCCAGATCTCCTGTCCGGGCGGGGTCAAGGATGAGGGCGACGCTGACCTTTGCGCCACCGCCCTGCGCGAGTGCCACGAGGAGATCGGCCTGCCGCCCGAGCGGGTCGAGGTGCTCGGCCAGCTCGACGACGTCTGGACTCCCAGCGGGTTTCTGCTGACCCCCTTCGTGGGCTGGACCGATCCTCCGGTCGAGCTCTCGGCCTGCAGCGAGGTGGCCGAGATCCTCTCCGTGCCGCTGGGTCAGCTGCTCGACCCGGAGGTCTTCGAGCTGGAAGAACGCTGGCTGGGCGAGCAGAAGTTCCTGCTGGGCGCCTTTCGCCTGAGGCAGGCCCACGTTTGGGGCGCCACCGCGCGCCTGGTGCAGCGCCTGCTGGAGGTCGGTTTCGACTGGAAACCGCCCCGATGAAAGTCGTCTTGCTGGCCGGCGGGGTCGGCGGCTCGCGCCTGGCCGATGGGATGGCCCGCCTGCTCGGCCCCGATCTGACCGTGGTGGTCAACACCGGGGACGACTTCGACCACTACGGCCTGCGCATCTGTCCCGACCTGGACACGGTGCTCTACACCCTGGCCGACCTGGGCGACCCCGTGCGAGGCTGGGGCCTGGCGGGCGAGACCTACAACTGCCTGGAGGCTCTGGAGCGGCTGGGGGAGGACCCCTGGTTCGTGCTCGGGGACCGGGACCTGGCCACCCACCTGTGGCGCCGCCAGGCCCTGGACCGGGGCCTGCGGCTCACCCAGGTCACCGATGCCCTGCGCCAGCGATTGGGGGTGAGCTGCCGGGTGCTGCCGATGGCGGACGAGCCGGTGGCTACCCGAGTGCGCACCGACGACGGCTGGCTCAGCTTTCAGGACTACTTCGTGCGCCACAAGCACCAGCCCGCGGTGCGTGAGCTGGCCTTCGAGGGAAGCCCCGGCCTGAGCCCCGAGCTCGAGCAGGCGCTGGCCGAGGCCGAGCTGACCGTGCTGGCCCCCTCGAACCCGTTCGTCAGCCTGCTGCCCATCCTGAGGGTGAGGGGACTGGCTGAGCGGCTGCCGCGCCCCCGCCTGGCGGTCAGCCCCATCGTGGCCGGACAGGCTCTGAAGGGGCCGGCGGCGGGCATGCTGGCTTCGCTGGGTTTTCCAGTCTCGGCGGCGGGAGTGGCCCTGGCACTGGAAGGCCACCTGGACGAGTTGATCTGCGATGAGCAAGACCGCGCTCTGGAGCTTCCCTGTCCGGCTCGCTTCCTACCCACCGTCATGTGCGATCGGGAGGATCGCCTGGAGCTGGCCCGGAGGATCCTCGAAGGGAGGCCCGAAAGCCCGGGCTGATGTCGATGCGAGCCGTGATACCGGTCAACCGTCTCGAGCAAGCCAAGAGTCGCCTGGCCGAGGTGCTCAGCGACCGCAGCGAGCTGGTGCTGGAGCTGCTCTCGCGGGTGGTTCAGGCGGTCAGACCCTGCGTGGACGAGGTGCTGATCGTCAGTCCAGACGCCCGGCTGGAGCCCGAAGCCACTCGCCTGGGCGTGAGCTTCCTGCTGCAGCGCTCCAACGGCCTCAATCCCGCCCTGGATGAGGCCCGCTCTCACCTGGGGGAGGGCCCGCTGCTGGTGGCGCTGGGTGACCTTCCCCAACTGACCGAGCCGGACGTGCGCGCGTTCCTGCAGCGTCCCGAAGAGGTGTTGCTGGCTCCCGACCGCGAGCAGAACGGCACCAATCTGATGTTCCTGCGCTCGGCCCGGGAGTTCGACTTTCATTACGGCCCGAACAGCTTCGTGCGCCATTTCAGCCAGGCGATGGGACGGGGCCTGACGGTGGGCGTGTACCGCTCGAGCGGCACCGAGGTCGACCTGGATGCCCCCACCGACCTGCCCCAACTGGCGTGGACGAGCTGCGACTGATCCCCGTCCGGGGAGTTCCCGAGATTCAGGCCGGAGAGGACGTAGCGGGTCTGCTCGCCCCCCTGCTCGCAGAGCTGGCTCGACCAGGCGACGTGCTGGTGGTGACCCACAAGGTGCTCAGCAAGGCCGAGGGGCGGCTGGTCGATCTGACCGAGGTGCAGCCATCGGCCCTGGCCCAGAGCCACGCCCGGGCCTGGGGCAAGGACCCCCGCCAGGTCGAGGTGGTGCTGCGCGAGAGCGGCTCCATTCTGCGCATGGAGGGACCGGTTATCGTGTCTCGCACCCGCCACGGCCTGGTCTGTGCCAATGCGGGGGTCGATCGCAGCAATGTGCCCGGTGAATCGGTCTGCCTTCTCCCCGAAGATCCGGACGCCTCGGCCGGCCGTCTCTACCAGGCGCTGGAGGCAGCTCTGGGTTTTGCCCTGCCGGTCGTGATCAGCGACTCGTTCGGCCGGCCCTGGCGCCTCGGCATCGTCAACGTGGCCATCGGCCTGGCCGGCTTGGCCCCCTTCACCGACCATCGAGGCCGTACCGATCCCCACGGCTACAAGCTGGAGGCCAGCCTGATGGCCACCGCCGATGCGATCGCAGCGGCCGCCGAGCTGGTGATGGGCAAGACCGACAGGGTGCCAGCCGCCCTGGTGCGCGGCCTCGAGCTGAGCGGCTCACCGGGCTGCGCCGCCGAGCTGATCCGTCCCGGCGAGCAGGATCTCTTTCGTTGACCGAGCGAAGGGAGCCGTCATGAACCGGATCAAGAAGAAGCACCTGGGCTACTGCGCGATGTTCGAGCAGTTCCACCCCAACGACATGCTGGTCTGGTGCGAGCAGGCCGAGAAGCTCGGCTTCGGCAGCATCATGGCCAGCGATCACTTCCACCCCTGGACCCCTCAGCAAGGCCATAGCGCTTTCGTGTGGACCTGGATGGGGGCCCTGGGGGCGCGCACCTCGCTGCCCTTCGGAACCGGGGTGACGCCGCCGGGCTACCGCTACCACCCGGCCCTGGTGGCCCAGATGGCTTGCACGGTCGAAGCGATGTACCCGGGGCGCTTCTGGCTCGGCCTGGGGGCCGGAGAGGCCCTCAACGAGCATGTCATCGGCTGCTACTGGCCCGAGCCGCCGGTGCGGCTCGAGAAGTTGCTCGAATCCCTGGAAATCATCAAGAAGCTCTTCACCGGCAAGGTGGTCAAGCACCAGGGCAAGCACTTCACCCTCGAGTCGGCCCAGATTTACACCATGCCGCCTGCTCCTCCGCCCATCCTGGTGGCCACCTCGGGTCCCATCATGAGCGCCAACACCGGTCGCTTCTGTGATGGCCTCATCACGGTGGGGGCGGCTGACGAGAAGCTCTCGATGCTGATGGGCAAGTTCGAGGGGGGGGCTCGCGAGGTCGGCAAGGACCCGTCCGCCATGCCGCGGCTGATTCAGGTCCACGTCTCCTGGGCCCCCAGCCTGCAGGAAGCGACCGACAACGCGGTGCGGGAGTGGCCTAACGGCGGCATGAACTTCCCCAAAGGCGACGTGCGCTCGCCCGAGGTCTTCGAGGCCATGGCAAAGCTGGTGCGCCCCGAGCACTTCAAAGGCCGGGTGCTCATCTCCGAGAAGGCCGAAGACCACATCAACCTGATCAACCACCTCTACTCCAAGGGCTTCGACGGGGTCTACGTCCACAACGTGGGCCGCAACCAGGCGGAGTTCCTCAAGTTCTACGCCGCCGAAGTCATGCCCAGCCTCGCTCTGGAGCCGGTCGGTAGTCCTGGTTGAACGCCGACCCTCCCATAGTCGGTAGGGCGCGATGAACTGGGCGCTCATGCTGCTAGGCATCCCGGCCCTGCTGCTGCTGCACGGGTTCTTCGTGGCGGCCGAGATCGGCGCGGTTTCGGCTCGCCGTCATCGGCTGGCCCAGCTGGCGGCCAACGGGGTGCGGGCCGCCATCAAGTTTCTGCCGGTCACCCAGGATGCCAGTCGCTTTGCGGCCTATGTGTCCGCCTGCCAGGTGGGCATCAGTCTCACCGGTCTGGTCCTGGGCTACTGGGGTTACGCCTACCTGGCCCTGCCTCTCGACCCCTGGTTGGGGCAGCGCTTCGAGCTCTCCGAGATGGGCGCGCGGATTCTGGCCGTCACTCTGGTGCTCACCCTGATGATGTCTCTGCTGGTCTTGCTGGGCGAGCTGGTGCCCAAGTCGCTGGCCCTGCTCGAGCCCGAGAAGGCGGCCGTGCGCACCTCCACCTTGATGCGCAAGATGACCACCCTCTTCAAGCCCGTGACCTTCATCTACGATCGGATGTCGCGCTTTCTTCTGGCCCGCCTGGGCCTGAGCGAGGCCGCCTGGCAGAACACCCACGTCCACTCACCCGAGGAGATCCAGATCCTGGTGGAGGAGAGCGGCGCCCAGGGCCTGCTCGAGGAAGAGGAGCAGCGCCTGCTCGAGAACACCCTCCGGCTGCGCGACTTCACCGCCCGCCACGCTATGATCCCCCGCACCAAGATGTTCACCGCTTCGCTCGAGCTGCCCATTCCCGATCTGCTCAAGCTGCTGGCCGAGTCCAACTATTCGCGCCTGCCCCTCTATCGCGAGTCGCCCGACCAGATCGAGGGGGTGGTGCACCTCAAGGACCTGCTTTGCCTCAGCCGCGATCCAGGCCAGGTCAAACACGTCTCCCAGGTGATGCTGAAGGTGCCCTACGTGCCCGAGACGGTGCCCGTGGACGAGCTGTTCAACCAGCTGCAGCGAAAGCATTACCACATGGCCATCGTGGTGGACGAGTTCGGTGGCACCGCCGGCATGGTTACTCTGGAAGATCTGATCGAGCGCATCTTCGGCGACTTCGAGGACGAGTTCGACCCCCCCGAGCTGACCGCCGAGCTGCGCTCGGGGCGACTGTTCCTGGCCGGGGACGTGCTGGTGGAGGATCTCAACGAGTGGCTCGACGTCGAGCTCGACTCGGACCTGGCCGACTCGGTCGGCGGCCTGGTGATGGCCGAGCTGGGCCAGGTGCCCGAGCCGGGGGCAGAGGTCACCATCGCCGAGATCCCCTTCCGAGTGGAGCGGGTGGAGGGCAAGTGGGCCGCCCGCATCAGCCTGGCCCTCACCGAGGAGCAGGCAGCTCACTTCCAGGAGCACTACGACTGATGGAAGTGACCATCGGACTGCTGGTGATCGCGGGCCTGGTGCTGCTCAACAGCCTGTTCGTGGCGGCCGAGTTCTCGCTGGTGGGCGTGCCCCAGGCGCGGCTGGCCCAGCTGTCGGAGTCGGGCTCGAGGGGGGCAGGCGAGGTGCTCGCCCTGCTCAAGGACCGAGACCGACTCAACCGTTTCGTGGCCACGGCCCAGGTCGGGTTGGCCCTGGTCATCCTGGGCCTGGGCATGTACGGTGAGCCGTTGCTCTCGGCCTGGTTCCGCCAGGCCATGCCCACCGCTCCGGGGCTGGCCACGGTGCTAGCGCTGCTGGTACTGACCTGCCCCCACGTGGTGCTGGGGCAGGTGGTCCCCAAAGCGTTGGCCCTCACCTATGCGGTGCCGGCCTCCATCACGCTGCAGGCGCCCTTGAGCCTGCTCGAGCGCCTCTTCTTCCCGGTGGTGGTCACCCTGAACGCGGCTGGCAACGCGCTGCTCAAGCTGCTCGGAGCCCACGCCCTGGACCCCAAAGGACGCCTCTTCTCGCCCGAAGAGCTCGAGCAGGTGGTGGAGCAGAGCCACCAGGGCGGTCTGCTCGAACGAACGGAGGAGCAATTCCTCAAGAACATCTTCGACTTTCAGGGCCGCATCGTGGGCCGCGTGATGACCGCCCGCACGCGGGTCTTCGGATTGAGCGTGGAGGCGGACAAGGACGAAGTTCTGGGGGCCATCCACGAGCACCGCTACACCCGCTATCCGGTCTATGAGGGCGACATGGATCACCTGGTGGGAGTGCTGCATATCAAGGACCTGGCTCGCCAGCTGGTGCAGAACCGCCCCTACGACCTGCGGGCCGTGCTCAGGCCGGTGCTCTACGTGCCTGCCTCGACCCCGCTCGAGGACATGGTCAACCGCTTCCGCACCGGCCGCACCCAGTTCGCGGTGGTGCTCGACGAGTTCGGCGGGATGGCCGGCGTGGTGACGGTGGAGGACGTGGTCGAGGAAGTGGTGGGGGAGATTCAAGACGAGTTCGACCAGGAGATGCCCCCCCTCGAGCGGCTGGACGAGCAAACGGTGCGGGTGCGAGGCGACCTGATGCTGACCGACCTGCGGCGCGAGTTCGGCGGGGAGATCCCCGAGCATCCCGAGGTCGAGACGGTGGGAGGCATGGTGATGGCCGAGCTGGGCCGGGTGCCCGAATCGGGGGATCGGGTACAGTACGCAGGCCTCGACTTCGAGGTGGAGGAAGTGACCGGAATGGCGGTGCAGTCCTTGCTGGTGCGCCGAGAGAAGGAGTAGCTCGATGGACGGAGTTTGGGTCTACCCGGTGGATGATTCCGACCAGGAGGAGGGAGAGAGCGAGGGGGAGGCGCGCCCCAGCGAGGCCAGCACCTACCTGGTGGTCTTTCTCGAGCCCGAGCGCTCGCTGGCGCTGGCGCCTTCGGCCGACCTGGGTCACTCGTTTCGGCAGGGCGAGCGGGTCTATGACGCCATGGACGAGGTGCTGGTCTACGACTGGATGACCTCACCCGACGGGCGGCTGGTGGGCGTTCGTAACCTCCTCCCTCCCGAGAGCCTGCTGCACGCCTACCAGCACGAGAAGTGGCCCTGGATCTCGCACGAGCAGGACGAGCTGCGCATCTGGTTCGGAGAGGAGCGGGGGGCCGACCTGAGCCAGACCGTACACCGCTGCGTCTTCGCCGACCCGTTTCGCTCGAGCGACGGACGCCTGGCCCTGGCCTACGATACCTACGGCCTGAAGGCCGAAGAGCTGGAGCGGCTGCGCAAGCTGGCCGCCCACTGGCTGCCGGTGGCGTCCGACTGAGCTCTGTTCAGCCCCAGAGGATCCAGGTGACGGCCAGCTCGCCCCCCGTTTTGATGTTGAGCATGTCGTTGCCCGACAGACGCATCAAGGGCACCCCGATTTTCTGCGAAAACAGGTAGGGGTCGAAGTCCACCCGGAAGGGTTGATACTCCCAGCCGGACTCGGTGGGCACCGGGCACTCGAACTGGGGGATGAAGACCCGCTCCTGGGCCACGTAGCGCTTGCTGACGGCCGTCTTCACGGCCGCCTCCCAGTCCGAGTCGGAGAGCTCCCAGCCCAGGTAGATGCCATCTCCGCCCCAGCCGTCGGCCGGCTTGAGCACCAGCTTCTCGCGCCGCGCGAGCAAGGTATCCACCACCGGGCCATCCTCCACGATGGCGGTCCAGGGCACGATGCGGCGGATGAACCGGATGTCGTCGGCTTCCAGCAGCTCTTCCATCTCCTCGCGGTGGAACAGAGCCAGCAGCGACTTGATGGTGAGCGGCTTGGCCCGGAAGGGGTTGACCATGCAGATGGCTCCGGCCCGGTAGGCATCGAGCAGGGCCCGCGCCTCCTCACCCCGGGCCAGCAGGTCTTCCACCAGCACCCGGCGGTAGACCACGTCGATGGGCTTGCCATCGTAGTCGAGCAGGCGGCCGTTCTTGAACTCGAGCTCGCGCGGGTCGGAGACCACGGTGTCGATCCCGTGGGCTTTGAAGTGGTCGCGTAGCAAGGCGAACTCGGCGTGGGTGCTGACGGTGACCCAGTCCACGATGGCGATGCGGGGGGCGCCCGAGCCTCCCCAGCTCTTCCAGGAGCGCAGCAGCACCTCCAGAATGCTGGGGTCGCAGGGCAGAAAATGGCCCGGGTGGAGCTGAGCAAACTGTTTCCAGGTCTCGGTCTGGGAGATGATGTCCCAGCAGGCGTCCATGAACGCCGCTCCGCCCGGACTGTCGATGTTCAGCTCCACGATGCGGTAGCCCGAGTCGTCGGGCCCCTCGGGCGGCCCCAGAAAGCCGTCCACGCGCGAGACGTGGGAGCCGTGGGGGAGGCTGGCCGGCAGCCGGATCAGGTCGCGCTCCTGGGGCGAGATGCCCAGCAGCTCCATCCAGCGGGGACGGTGCAGGATGGGCTCCAGGCGGATCAGGATCTTGAGCAGCTGGGCCATCTCGCGGTTGACCGGCTCGAGGCGCGAGCGGCTCACCAGAGCCGGAGCGAAGTTCAGCGGGATGGGACGATCCCCCACCACCAGGCCAGCCCGGCGCATGCGCTCGCGGATGGCCTCCAGCTCCTGGCGCGTGCCGGCGGGGTCTTTCTCCAGCAGCAAGCGGAAGGTATCGGCGGCCTTCTGGGCGGCGGGGTCGGTATGCGTCATCGGGGGCGGTTCGCAGGGCTCAGTCGCCCGTCCTGCAGCCGATAGGGACGCCCGTAGAGGAAGGGCAGGTTGGCCGCCCCGTGGCCCACCGGCAGCCCGAAGAGCAGCGGCACGCCGAGCTCGCGCAGGATCGGCTCGAGCACCTCCTCGGCGCTCCACGGCTCGGCCTGGCTGGGCAGGCAGTCCTCGAAGCTCCCCAGGGCCACGGCCAGCACCCCCTCCAGGCAACCCGACTCGCGCAATTGGACGAGATAGCGATCCAGGCGGTAAGGCTTCTCATGCACGTCCTCGAGCAGCAAGATGGAGCCCCGGGCCGAGAGCTGGAAAGGCGTGCCGCACAGGCTGGCCAGCACGCACAGGTTGCCGCCCACCAGCGGGCCCTCTGCCTGACCCGCCACCACGGTGCGGCCGGTGAGCTCGGGCAGCGAACCTTCGGTCAGGAGTGTCTTGAGAGCCTGGCGGCTTTGCTCGTCGGGGTGATGGCCCAGGCTGTGCAGCACCGGGCCGTGCACCAGCTCGGTCCAGCCCCGCTGATGGAGCGCCTGGTGCAGCACCGTGAGGTCGGAGAAGCCCACCACCGGGCGGGGCCGGTCTCCCGGGTCGAGCTGGCTCAGCAGGCGGGCCGTGCCGTAGCCGCCCCGGCTGGCCCACACCAGGTCGATGGTGGGGTCCTGCAGCGCCTGTTGCAGCTCATCCAGGCGCTCTCGGTCCGAGCCGGCGAAGTAGAGCTCACTGCGTTCGGGGGGCAGCACCGGCTCGAAGCCCCAGCCGGCGATCAGCTCGGCGTTCTGCTCGAGCCTCTTGCGGTCGGGCGAGCCCGAGGGCGAGACCACGGCCACCCGGGCTCCGGGGGAGAGGGGCAGGCTCAACGCTCTTGCAGACCCTCTTTGCTGGACCAGCGGGGGAAGTCGGCCGGCACGCCGGGATGGTTCTGGCCCCGGCACACCACCGTGCAGGAGCGCAGGTCGGGGCTGACCTGGTAGCCTTCGCGGTAGGTCGGTTTGCCGGCCGCCGGGCAGAGCTGGCGGGGATGCTCGGGGTCGAGGGCCTGGATGTAGGGCACCAGAGCCTCCCAGTCGGGGGGAAAGCGGCCCTCGTGCTCGCGCGCGTAAAGCTCCAGGCTGCGCTGCAGGCGGATCAGGGCCGCCTGGCAGGCCATCAGCTGGCCTCGCTCGCGCGCCCCGGGACGCAAGATGACCTCGCCCACCAGGTAGGGGCCGCCCAGCACGATGAGGAGCGCGAAGCTGACCACCAGGAGAATGACTTTCTTACCGCTCAAGAAGGTCGGATTCGCGGCCGGGCAGGAGGACCCTGGTCAAGGTGAGCAGTCTCCTTCTGTCGAAGCCTCTCGCATGGAGATCGCCCGGGTGGTCCGCAAACTCAAGTTGGGGGAAGAACCGACCGACTTTGAATACTGGCAGTCGCGTCCTATGGAGGAGCGATTGGAGGCTCTGCTCGAGATTCGGAGGCATTACCACGAGTGGCACTATGGCTCTGAGCCAGGATTTGAAAGAGTTCTTACAGTTACTCGAAACTCACCAGGTTGAGTATCTGGTGGTTGGAGGGTTTGCTGTGGCGGCCCACGGGCATCCTCGCTATACCAAGGACATTGACCTCTGGGTTCGGCCGTCAGCCGAGAATGCTCGCAAGCTCGTGAACTGCCTGCAAGAGTTCGGCTTTGCCTCGTTTGGCATCAAAGCGGAGGATTTTCTTGAGCCGGACGTGGTCATTCAACTGGGTCACCCGCCCAATCGTATCGACCTCCTCACCCAACCGAGCGGCGTCGACTTTGAAGCCTTCTATTCGAACCGAGTGCGGACCTTGCTCGAGGGAGTGCCGGTCAATCTGATTGACCTGGAGAGCTTGAAGGCGAACAAGCGAGCTTCCGGGCGGCACCAGGATCTGGCAGACCTGGAGAACCTGAGCTGACGAGCTACTCCTCCAGGTCGCCGCGCTGAGGCTTGAGGGGAACGAGCACGGACCGGTCGGGTGTCTCAACCCGGACGCGATCCAGAAAGCAGCCCTCGCCCGTCTGGCTGGCGTCGGTCTGGACCCGGAAGCGCAGCTCCACCGTCTGATCCTGGAAGCTCGACAGATCGAGGCGATGCTCGCGCCAGTCGGAGCGGCCGGTCAGTCGCTCCACCGCGGTCCACTGACCGCCTTTGGGCCGGGCCTCCACGTGCAGGAAGTCGGCCTCGGGCTCGAGGTCGTGACGCAGGTCGAAGGCCAGCTCGGGTTTCTGGGTCCCGGCCAGCGAGATCGGCTGGCTGACCAGGCCCAGGTTGCTGAAGTTGGAGTAGTGCCCGCTCGGGCTGTCGGTCCAGACCTTGCCGCGCCCTTCCTCCCTGACCTTGCCCCAGTGGTCGTGGCGGTGCAGGATTCCGTGCATGAAACGGCCCAGACGGTCGACATCGCCGGCAGCCACCGCCTCGGCGTGCTTCTTGGAGTGGTAGGCGTAGGTACCGATCTTCCCCACCTGCAAGGCCAGGATGGCGGCCTGGGCGGGCAGCCCGGCTCCCGCCCCGATGGCCGCGAAACTGGCTGCCACGCCGATTTGCAGCACTCCTGCGATGGTCTGGGCGGTGTCGTGGTGGCGCACCCCCTGAACGGCGAGGTAGAGGCCGGTGGCGCCCACGAAGCCGTTGCCGATGAGCCCCGGCAGCATGCTGCCCGCCCCCAGACCCATCCGGGCCACGCCATCGAACATGGCCTCGCGGTCGCCGCGCACGTGGCCGCTGTTGAAGCGGGCCGCGCCCAGGCCCACCACCTTCAGGCCGTCCAGGATTCCCATGGTGGTGACCGCGCTGTGGTCGGTGGAGCCGATCAGGGCCGCGGTGGTCTCGTCCAGATCCATCAGGCAGAGCACGTCGCCGGTGACCTGCGCGGCCCGCGCAGGCAGCGGCTTGGCGGGCGCCTGGAGCGCCGGCTTCGGGACATGGGGTTGGCAGGTTGCGACCCTCAGTTGCACCTCCTGATCGAACCAGTTTGCTCTGAAAGTTCCCTGAAGGCCGATCGCGAGGTCCAGCAAGTCCTGGCAGAGAACCCCAGGGGATGAAGCTGCTTGTGCTGGCTGCGCTGCTCGCGACTGGCTGCGTCTCGGCGCCGGCCATCACGGCGCGCCCGGAGACCGGAGGACGCACCGTGGCTGGCCCTTCAGCGACGGCTACCGCCGCGCCCGATACGCCGCTGGAGCGCTCCGTCTTTTACTTCCCGAGCAAGAAGCGCTACGCGGACGTTCCGGCGGGCGTGGACAGTCTGACGCTGACCACGCCCGACGGCCTGAGGCTCCAGGCCTGGTATCTCGCCCCCCCGGACGGCCGGCCGCTGGTCCTCTATTTCCACGGCAACGGCGGCAACCTGACCGGCGCGGGCGAGATCTTCGAAGCTCTCCGCCAGCTTGACCTGGGCGTCCTGGCCGTGGATTACCGAGGCTATGGCGAGAGCCAGGGGGAGCCGAGCGAGCAGGGCCTCTACCTCGACGCCCTGACGACCTACGACGAGGCCGTCAGGAGGGGCTTCAAGCCTGAGCAGATCATCCTGTACGGCCACTCGCTGGGAGGCGGCGTGGCGACCTATCTCGCGCAGGAGCGCCCCTGTGCCGGTTTGATCCTGACGGCCACGTTCACCAGCACGACCGATGTCGCCCGCCATCGCAAAGGCGAGACGGCCGCCCGCCAGATCGACGGCTACGACAACCTCTCTCGCGTCAAGCACCTGCGAATTCCGGTCTTCATCCTGCACGGCGACAAAGACGAGACGATCCCGTTCGAGATGGGTCAGGCCCTCCACGAAGCCTGTACCGACTCCACCTTCTGGCGGGTCGAGGGAGCCGGTCACAATGACCTGAGCGACCACCCCGAGTTCGGCCCGCGCCTCAAGTCGTTCGTCGATCGTTGAATCCAGTTGCAACAGGTTTGCAACGCCCCCGGCTATCCTCTCTGCATGCTGGATATCGCCTATGTCCTCCTCGCCCTCGCCCTGTTGATGCTGGTGGCCTACCGGGGCTGGTCGGTGATCCTCTTCGCTCCCCTGTGCGCCCTTTTGGCGGTGCTGCTCTCGCTCGGCCCCGAGCATGTCCTGCCGTTCTACTCGCACGTGTTCATGGAGAAGCTGGTGGGCTTCTTGCAGCTCTACTTCCCGGTTTTCTTGATGGGTGCCATCTTCGGCAAGCTGATCGAGCTGTCGGGCTCGGCCAGCGCCATCTCCCAGGCCATGGTGCGCCTGGTGGGGGCCCGCCGGGCCATGCTGGCCATCGTCACGGCCTGCGCACTGCTCACCTACGGCGGGGTGAGCCTCTTCGTGGTGGCCTTCGCCGTCTACCCCTTCGCGGCCACGCTGTTTCGCCAGGCCCGCATCCCCAAGCGACTCATCCCCGGCACCATCGCGCTGGGCGCCTTCACCTTCACCATGGATGCCCTGCCCGGCAGTCCTCAGATCCAGAATGTCATCCCCACCACCTTCTTCGGCACCACGCTGTTCGCTGCTCCCGTCCTGGGCGTACTGGGGGCCCTGTTCGTGGGCCTGCTGGGGATGGCTTACCTCGAATGGCAGCGTCGTCGGGCCGCGGCCCCCGGCGAGGGAGAAGGCGCGGGTCACAACAAAGAGCCCCCAAACAATGCCCAGCAGAATAATACCCCCCCCCAGGAGGCCC
>CAZWUN010000035.1:0-472 GCA_964637145.1 uncultured Burkholderiales bacterium | reverse complement strand
GAGCCCGATCTCGATGCCGAGCTGAATCTGCCCCACCCGCTGGAGGCCCTGCTTCCCCTGATCACGGTGGCCGCCGTGAACCGCATGCTGGACCTGAAGGCCGCCTACCCCGGCACGCTGGAGGTGGCCGGTCATCCCGTCGAAGTGGCGAAAGTGGCCGGCATCTGGTCCATCGAGCTGGCCCTGGGGGCCGGGATCCTGGTGACCCTGGCGCTGGGCTATCGGCGCATCGGCGAGCGCCTGCGCAAGGGGCTGGAGCTGGCTGTCGGCGGATCGTTGCTGGCCAGCCTGAACACCGCCTCGGAGTATGGCTTTGGGGGCGTGATCGCGGCCCTGCCCGGGTTTGCCACCGTCAAGGCCGTCATCGGCTCGGCCTTCAGCCATCCGCTGGTCAACGAGGCGGTCTCGGTCAACGTGCTGGCCGGCATCACCGGCTCGGCCTCGGGGGGCATGTCCATCGCCCTGGCGGCCA
>CAZWUN010000034.1:0-25855 GCA_964637145.1 uncultured Burkholderiales bacterium | reverse complement strand
CCGACGACTGGCCCCAGCTCTACCTCAACAGCAAGACCATCCCCAAGGACTACCTGATCGCCCTGGGGATTTTGCTGCTCATTTCCGCCGTCATGATCCTGACTACCGTGCGCGGCACGGGCTTCCGCTTCCAGCCCCAGATGTTCTTCCTCGGAGCCGGCTTCATGCTGATCGAGACCAAGAGCATCACCGAGCTCGGGCTCATGTTCGGCTCGACCTGGATCGTCAACTCGATCGTGATCGCCAGCATCCTGACCATGATCTTCCTGGCCAACGTCTGGTTGCTCGGTCGCCCCAAGAAGCCCGGCCTGGAGCTGCCCTATGCGCTCCTGCTGGGCGTGGTGGTGATGCTCTACCTGGTTCCGCTGCGCGAGCTCAGCGTGGGGGCGTCGGTGCTCACCAAGATGGGGGCGGTGGCCGGCATCTCGGTGCCATTGCTGTTCGCGGCCATCATCTTCGGGGTCTCCTTCTCCAAGACGCGATTCGCCACCAGCGCCCTGGCCTGCAACATGCTGGGCGCCATGGTCGGGGGCGCCCTGGAATACAGCTCCATGGCCTTTGGCCTGCGCTCGCTCTATCTCACGGCGCTGGCTCTCTATGCCCTGAGCTTTTGGTACCGGCCCAGGGACGGCCAGCCTCAAGAGGAATGATCGTCCTGGGGGTCCGTCACCACAGCCCCGCCTGCGCCCGGCTCGTCGAACGGGTGCTGCGTGAGGTGCGGCCAGCCTGCGTGCTGATCGAGGGACCTTCCGACTTTAACGGGCGGCTCGACGAGCTGCATCTGGGCCACCAGCTTCCCCTGGCCGTGTTCAGCTTCCAGAAGGGCGAGTGCGCGGCCTGGACGCCGTTTTGCGCCTACTCGCCGGAATGGGTGGCCCTGAGCGTGGGCAAGGAGCTGGGGGCCGAGGTGCGCTTCATGGACCTGCCCGCCTGGCACAAGGCCATGCGAGAGCGCACCAACCGCTACGCCGACCGACGCGAGCCCGGCCAGCACGAGCTGGCCCGCGAACTGGGCTTCGACGATCCGGACAGCTTATGGGACCACCTCTTCGAGCATCCCACCCACGACCTGCAAGACCGCCTCGAGCGCTATTTCCAGACCATCCGCACCAGCGTCAGCCCCGAGGACGCCGAGCGGGAGGCCTTCATGGCGGCCTGCCTGGGCTGGGCCCGGCACACCTTTGCCGAGAGCGTGGTGGCCGTGTGCGGCGGATTCCACGCGCCCTTCCTGGAGGCGGCTCCGCCCCGGCCAGAATGGCCCCGGCTGGAGGCTACCCCGGACAGCGGCAGCTACCTCGTGCCCTTCAGCTTCCATCGCCTGGACAGCTTCCAGGGCTACGACGCCGGCATGCCCTCGCCGGGCTACTACCAGCACGTCTGGGAGGCGGGCGCGGGGGAGGCCGCCCGCCGGGCCCTGCACGACGTCACCCATCGCCTGCGCGACAGGAAGCTGGCCCTATCCTCGGCCGACCTGGTGGCGGCCAACACGCTGGCCCACGGTCTGGCCCGACTGCGCGGGCACGACATCCCCCTGCGCACCGACCTCCTGGACGGCCTGGTGGGGGCCCTGGTCAAGGAGGCGCTCCAGAGCGAGCTTCCCTGGAGCCGGCGGGGCACCCTGGAAGCGGGCACCGACCCGGTGCTGGTGGAGCTGGTGGCCGCCTTCTCCGGAAAACGGGTGGGTAAGCTGGCCCGCGGCACGCCCCGTCCCCCGCTGGTGGACGAGGTGCTGGCCGGCCTGGAAGCGCTGGATCTGAAGCCCGCCCGGCCGGCCCGCCAGGTGACCGTGGAGGTGGGCAGCGAGAAAGGCCACTTCCTGCGCCGGCTGGCCCTGCTGCGGCTGCCCGGTTTTCACCTGAAGGCCGAGCAGCTGGTGGAGGAGACCTGGATGCTGCAGGAGAGCCCCGACCTGGACGCGGCCCTGGTGGAGGCCTCCGCCTACGGCTCCGATCTCGAGCAGGCGGCCATCGGGGTGCTGCGCCAGGCGCTGTCCCAAGAGCTCGATTCGACGGGTTTGGCAGCCTGTCTGGCGCTGGCGGTGCGGGCCGGGCTCTTCGAGCTGGGTCGCGAGCTCGTCCACGAGGTGGCCCGGGCCCTGGGGGCGGAGGTCGAGCTGGAGCGATTGGGCGGGGCGCTCAGCACCCTCTTTGGACTCTATCGTCAGAAGCTGGGGCCCGATTTTCCGCCCATCCTGGAGGCTGGTTTCGCCCGCGGGCTCTGGCTCTTCGAAGGCCTGGACGGAGCCAATCCCGGCATCGTCAAAGCGGTGGTCACCCTGCGCGATCTGCACAAGCTGGGCCGCGAGCTCGAGCTGTCCCGCGAGCTGGCCGAAGGGGTCATGCGCAGGCGCTTGCTGGACGCGCCCCACCTGTGCCAGGGCGCCGCTCTTGGCTACCTCTGGTCGCTGGAGCTGATTCCGGGCGAAGAGGAGGCCGAGCAAGCCGTGCGCGCGCTCCATCCCCCCGAGGCGTTGGGAGACTTCCTGGCCGGCCTGTTCGCCCTGGCCCGGGAGGAGGTGCAGCGGGCCGAGGGCCTGCTGAGGCTGATCGATCAACTGCTCAAAGGGCTGGACCGGACCGACTTCCTGCGCGCCCTGCCGGGCCTGCGCCTGGCCTTCGCCGCCTTCCCGCCCCGCGAGCGGCAGGCCGTGGCTGCCATCGTGGCCCGGCTCTACGGTCTGGAGTCCACCTTCGAGCTCTTGCGCAACGCGGTGGACCCCGCCCTGGTGGCGGCCGGAATGCAGCTCGACGCCGAGTTGGAGAGGACCATCGAGCGCTATGGCCTATGAGGACGGCCTGGTGCGCTGGCGCCTGGTGTTGGGCGAGGCCTCCCAGCCCCAGCTCGGTTGCTGCCTGCAGGGCGAGGAGGGGGCCTGCGACGCGGCCATGTCCTGGCTCTACGACCGCGACCCGGGGCTGAAGTCGCGGGACATCATGGGGGGGCGCAAGGGCGGCCAGGAGGCCCCCCAGCTCTCGGTGGCCGACTGGATCAACCAGGTCCACTCGCTGTTTCCTCGCGAGACCATCGAGCGGCTCGAGAAGGACGCCGTGGAGCGCTTTCAGATCGACGAGGTGGTGACCAACCCCGAGGTCTTGAAGCGGGTCCAGCCCAACCAGACTCTGCTGCAGGCGGTGCTCAAGACCCGCCACCTGATGAACCCCGAGGTCCTCGAGCTGGCCCGCGAGCTGGTGCGCAAAGTGGTCGAGGAGCTGATGGAGAAGCTGGCCCGCGAGGTGCAGAAGAGCTTCTCGGGCCCCCGCCGCAACGCCCGCTCGAGCCCCTTCAAGTTCTCCCGCGACCTCGATCTCGAGCGCACGGTGCGGGCCAACCTCAAGCATTACGACCCTGAGACCAGAAAGCTCTACCTGGAGAAAGCCTATTTCTATCAGCGCAGCCGTCGCCATAGAGCTGCCTGGCAACTGATCTTGCTGGTGGACCAGTCGGGCAGCATGCTGGGCTCGGTGATCCACTCGGCCATCACGGCCGCCTGTTTCTGGTCGGTGCCGATGCTGAAGACGCATCTGGCGGTTTTCTCCACCGAAGTAGTGGATCTGACGGTCGATTGCACCGATCCGGTCGAGCTCTTGATGCGCGTGCAGCTTGGCGGAGGCACCGACATCGCCAAGGCGGTGGACTACGCCGCCGGCCTGGTGGAGAATCCCCGCCGCACCATCATCGCGCTCATCACCGACTTCTTCGAAGGGGGAGATGCCCAGCGCCTGGTGCGTACCGTCAAGGGTCTGTGCGAGCAGGGCACGACCGTGCTCGGCCTGGCCGCTCTGGATGAGGGGGCGGAGCCGATCTACGACAAGGACCTGGCCGGGCGGCTGGTGGACGCGGGCGCTCACGTGGGGGCCATGACCCCCGGGCAACTGGCCGCCTGGATCGGCGAGCGGGTGTCGGCCTGATGCGCAGCGACCTGGTCGCCCTGACCCCGGAGTCGATCGCGGCCCTGTCCAATATGGGCCTGGTCAAGCGGGCCACCCGCGAGATCGAGGAGGGAAAAGGCCCGCGCTTGGAAGAGGAGCCCGATGGCACGGTGCGGGGCACCTTCGAGGACGGGGTGGTGGCCACGCTGCCGCCCGGCAAGAGCCTGGCCCAGGGCAGTTGCACTTGCGGCGCCAGCACCGTGTGCCGCCACCGGGTGGCGGTGGCCCTGGCCTATCCGCGGGGAGAGGCCCCGGCAGAAGAACCCTGGAGTCCGGGCGAGATCAGCGACGAGGAGCTGGAGCGGTTTCTGGGCAAGCGCCTGCTGGAGAAAGCCCGCAGCCTGCTGGCCAGGGGCTTTCGGGCCCAGGTCGAGCCGGCCGCCGTGCGCCTGCCCACCTGCTCGGTGCGTTTCCTGGTGCCCCGCGAGCTTTCCATGGCCCGCTGCGACTGCGCCGGCAGCGGAGCCTGCGAGCACCTGGCCCTGGCCGTCTGGTCCGCCCGCCAGGGGGGCGAGACGGTCGAGTTCGGAGCCACGAAGGCTCGCCGCCAGGAGCTTCCGGCTGTGCAGGCCCTGAGCGAGCGCCTGCTGCGCGAGGGGATGGTGCACGCCGAAGGCCTGGAGGCCCAGTTCGAGAAGGCTCGCCGCCAGCTGGCGGCCGAGCGCATGACCTGGCCGCTGGTGTTGCTCGACAGCCTGCAAGAGCAGCTCGCTTTGTACCGGGCCAGCTCGAGCCGCTACAGGGTGGGCGAAGCGGCCTTCGCCCTGCTCAGCCTGCGGGCCCGCCTGATCGGGGTCTCGGAGCTTTCGGCCACCTACGTGCTGGGCCAGGACACCGCCCCCGAGACCGAGCTCGATCACCTGCGCCTGATTTCGCTGGGAGCGCGCATTCAGGGCGACCGGGTGCGCCTCTACCTGGCCGATCCGGCCGGCCAGGTGCTGGTGCTGGAGCGGGCCTACACGAGTCCGGGGGCCACGCTGGCCGGGGACGTGCGCCTGCGCGATCTGGCCCGTGGCCAGCTGGTGAGCCAGGGGGTGCGCCGCCACGCCAACCGCAGCCTGACCCTGCGGCGCGAGAGGAGCAAGCACTCGGTGATGCCCCTGGGTCGGGCCTGGGAGTCTTTGCCCGAGTCGCTGCAATCGCTGGAGTTCCCCCCCCGACCGCCGCGCCTGTTGCGCCCTCTGGTGCTGGCCGAGGACTTCGTGGTGCTCGACGTGGCCGAAGTGGAGGTGGCCTACGCCCCGGGCGAGCAGGAGATCGTGGCCAGCGCCGTGCTGGCCGAGGGGGAGCAGGTGCGCATCGCGCGCGCCTACGAGGCAGCCGTTCCCGGCGCCCTGGACGCGCTGGCCCACGGCCTGCCCCGGGCCGTGCAGGTGAGTGGCTTTCTGCGCCACGAGGGGGGGGAGCCGGTGCTCGAGCCGGTGGCCTTCCGCACCCCTGAACGGGTCGTGGTGCCCGACCTGGAGGATCCGGCCCCCGATTGGGATCTGCCCCTGGTCGCCCTGGAGCCGCCGGCCGACCCGCTGGCCGGCCTGGTGCGCAAGGCCTGGGGCCTGTGCGAAGAGAGTCTTCATTTCGGCACCGAGCAGCTCTCCAGCGGCTTCGCCGAGCGCCGGGCCGAGCTGACCGCCGAGCTTCGCGAGCACGGGCTGCAGTCGCTGGCGGCCCGCTTCGAGGGAGGATGGGATTGGTACCCGGCCGCCTTGCGCGCCTGGCTGGCGGGCGAGCTCTTGGGCGGGTGAGGAAGCCGTCAGGGGAAACTTGGCCCGAAAGGCAGAATTCCCCACCAGGTGACCCCCGAGCTGCGCCCTTTGAGCCCTTCTCTCGGCACCGTGCGTCCCCAGGTGGCCGCCCGGCCTGATCTACCTGTCCAGACAGACCCGCTGGACCAGACGGAGCTGGGGGCGGCTCGGCCCGGAACCAACAAGGCTCCGCCAGTCCCGGCAAGCGATCAGCCCACCCCGTCGGAATGCGCCCCACCGCCGGCCCAACCCGCCGAGAACAGCCCCGCCGACCTCTGGCCCCTGAAGCTTCGCCTGGCTGAGCGAGAGCAGGCCATGCCCGACATCCTGGCCGGTCAGTCCCTGGAGAAATGGGCCCAGAGCTCCGACCCGATCACCCGCTATCTCTCTCGACGGGCCATGTCCGACCGCGATTCGGGCGACCGCCTGCAAGAGCTGATGTGCATGCAAGGCCCGGCCGAAGGCGCCGGCAAGCGCTTGAAGTCTCTGGCCTCGGTCTCTCGGATCAACGGCCCGGAGCTCAAGGAGACCCTGGACGCGCTTCAGAGCGGCCTGGCCAGTGAGCCGCCCAGCGACGCGATCTTGCGCAGCCTGGTCTGGCTGGCCAGCAAGCACCTGGTGCACAGCCAGGCCGACTTGCCCCCCGAAAAGCGCAGCCAGGCGCCGGTGGAGCAGGATCTGTCCCTGGCCGCCCGAGCCTGCAGCATGCTGCGCCAATACGGACAGGTGGAAGGCGACCTGGAAGCGGCTCTGCTGGAGGGCCGGGTCCCGGTGCGGGGGCTCAAGCTCGAGCTCGAAGCTCCGCCCCGCAGCGCCTCGCCCGAGGCCCGCTCCCTGGCGTGCGAGCTCTTGACCCAGATTCCCGTGCTGGGCGAGCGCCAGGGCGTGACCCGCCTGCACGAGATGGCCGGGAGCGAGCCGCAACGGGCGGCCGAAACGGCCCGGGCCATGCTGGAGGAGTTCACGGCCGGTCGCCCCTCGGACGAGCAGCTGCAAGCCTTCGCTCGCATGCTGCAAGACTCGGCCTCCAGGTCGGAGCTGGCCGCTCTCTGGAAGCCGCACCACCAGGCACTGCTGGAGATCCCTCACCGGGCCGAGGCGCTGGGGATCGAAGGCAGCGGGATCCTCAAGGTCTGCTCAGCCCTGTGGGACCTGCTTCCCGCCCCGCTTCCGGAGTCTCTGGTGGCGAGTCAGATCGGTCCCATCCTGGGCAGCGCCTCCTGGGACGATCTGAACTGGGGGGTGCGCGACCTGTGCAAGCTGGTCCGCGAGCAGCCCCACCTGGCCGGGTCGGTGGCCCGGGAGACGCTGTCCCACCTCTCCGGCCGCCACCCCGAGGGTTCCCATTTCCAGATCTTCCAGAGCGCGCTCAAGGCGGGTTGGAAGCCGGACCCGCTGGAGAAGGACTGGCTGACCAGCTGGATGGTGCCGGCCGGAGCCGGCGACATCACCCGCTATACCTTTACCGCCCCCGCCCTGCAGCTGGCTCTCACCCTCAAAGAGCAGGACCCGCACGCCCTGGACGGGCTGCGACTCTCCGACTCGAAAGGCCAGCTGGTCCCCTACCAGAGCGCTCTGCTGAGCCATCTGATGCAGAGCAACAAGGAGGAGAGGGGCTTCATGCCGCAGGAGGGGAGCAGCGGATGGGAGGGCGCCCGGGCCTGTTTTGCTCTGCTGGCGCCGGAGCCCGACCCGGCCCTGGAGAAGCTGCTGCTCGAGCCGCTGGTCGATCTTCCCACCCGGCTCCTGGAGAGTAGCCCCCGCGTGCGCAACCACCTGGCTGTGCTGGCCTCGATTCCTCTCACGCCCGAGACGCGCTCGCGTCTGGAGGAGCTGACCGCCGCCTGCCTGCCCTATCCGCAGTCGCACTTCGAGCCCCTGGTGGCCAAAGCCCGCGGTCGAGAGCTCGAGAAGGCTCAGGCCAGCCTCTGCTCGACCGACCTGCAGGAGCGTCTGGAGGGAGCGGCCCGATGTCTCGAGCTCAAGCTCCACCACGACGAGCCGTTCCTGGACCCGGCCGTATCGGCTGCCCTTTCGACCGTCGAGAGCGCTTCCGAGAGCGAGAAGGCGCAGCTTCGGACCTGGCTGGGCAGCCGGCTGGTGGGACTGGAGGGGCTGGACGGCATCCCGGCCCGTGGGCTGGCCCACGTCGTGCTGGGGGCCTGCCTGGCCTCGGCCGACGAAGGTCTGGAGATGCGCCTGCGCGCCATCTGCCAGCCCAAGACCAGGAGCTCGGCCGCTTACTTTGCCCGCGATTTCGTCCACCAAAAGCTGAGTGACCGGGACCGCGAGCGCCTGGGGAACGCCGAATCGGATCAGGAGAGGGGGACGCTGCTCCAGCGCATCCAGGAGGCGGAAGGCTCCCTTTCCGAGCAGACTCTGGAGATCTGGTCGAAGAGCGCGCGCGGCTGGGCGGCCGAGCTGATCCCGCATTTCGGACCCGACGAGCTCGGGTCGGCTGCCTCGGCTTACCTCGAGCTGGTGGAGACCGGCGAGCCCGAGCAGCAGTGGAGCGTTCTGCAGCCGATCTTGAATCGGGTCGAGATGGCCGGATTGCTGGGGCAGCCTCTGGCCCTGCCCGGTCGCCAGGCCATGGCCATCTGGCGCAGGTCTCGCGAGCTGGGCGACGTCGAGCAGGCGCTGCGCGAGCACGGCCTGGAATCCGCCTCGGGCGGGGCGGGCATTTCCGAGGGGTCTTCCTTCGTCGCGGTCGGCGGCAGCGTCGTACGGCGGCGAAACCGAACCTAGAAGGCGAGCTCGAGGCGATGGGCCTCGCTCAGGTCGGGCACTTCCCAGCGCTCCAACAGCCGCTCCAACACTGCCCCCGGGAAGGGTGGCTCGCGCTCGGCGTTGCGGCGTATCAGCTCGGCATGCTCAGCCTCGCAGTAGACCAGCTCGATGCGGGCCCGGTAGTCGGCCAGCAGGCCAAGGCAGCGCTCGCGCTGCTCGCGGCTGAGATTGGTCGCGTTCCACACGAACGGCTCACCGCGGCGCAAGAACACTCGGGCCTGCTCGCGGGCGCGCTCGGCCACCGGGGCCTGGTCCTCGGTGGGCCGGATCCTCAGTTCGGCCCGGATGGCGTCCAGCGACACCTGGGGCAGTGAGAGCTTGCTGGCGTAGGTGTCCTTGCCCGCTCCGGGCAGCCCGCTCAGCACCGTGACCCGGCTGCGGGTATCGTCGTAGGCCTCCACCCCTGGCGAGCGCTGGGGCGAGCGAAAGTAGGCGTAGCGCGTATGCTCGCTGGGAAACTCGTAGGGCCGGCTCAGGCAGCCGTGCTCGCGGGCGAACTCGGCAAACAGGTGGGTGTCATCGATCAGCTCCTGCTGGTCGGCCGCGATGCGCCCCCGGGCGTCGGCTTCGGCCAGCACCGAGAGCAGATCGCAGCGGGCTGTCAGGCTCACCTCCAGCAAGAGGCGCAGGCTGTCGTCCCGGTCCAGGATCCAGAACGGCACCATGTGGTGGCGGATCAGCGCGCACACCAGCTCGCGGCGCTCGAAGGACACGCCCAGACGCCACAAGAGCGCGCGGGCCATCACTGCCCCCTTTCGGGCGTGGCCGGCCGAAGTGATGCGCCCGTCCGGTCCTGGCCGCGTGCAGGCCGGCTTGGCCACATCGTGCAGTAAGGCCGCCGCCCAGACCACCTCGCGCTCGTTTTCGGGCAGCTCGCGCCAGCGCGGTAGCGAGGCCAGCTGCTCGCACACCATGCGGGTGTGAATCCAAACGTTCCCCTCGCCGTGATACTCGCTTGCCTGGGGGCACTCTTTCATGGCCTCCAGGAACGGCCAGGCGCGGTCCAGCGCTGCCCAATCCACGTGCCAGTCCGGCGGGCGCGGGATCGGCTCAAGCATAGAGGTCCACCCCGTCAGCCAGGCGGTTGGGCAGGATGGGGCGGCTCAACCAGTGGCTGCCCGAATCCAGCACGGCCGTCAGAAAACTGGCTCGCACCAGCTTGTAGCGTGCCTGCACGACGCCCTGCTCCTCGACCTTGAGGTAGAGGCCCTCGCTCAGGTCCTCGGGGTCGGTCTCCTGCAGCGCTCGCTCCCGATCAAGTCCGTGCTGGGCGCACTGCTCGCTCAGGCTCTCGAGCCACCCGGACGACTTGTAGACAGAGGGGCGGATCATGCCCTCCAGGGCCGTGAGCGAGGGCGCCGGACCATCGTGCAGCACCGGCACCGACACGATGGGCAGCCCGGCGAGCAGCTCGTGCCGGCGCGCCGTGGAGAGGAAGACGCCCGCCTCGGTGTCGAGCATGTCGAACTCGAGGAAGTAGTGGGGAAGTCGGTCATAATAGACGGTGTGCTTGGCATAGAGCCACTCGCCATAGACCACGTAGCGGTGCCCCAGCCGCTCGAACAGTCGGGCCTGGTGGCAGGCGGCCCAGGTCTTGAGCAGCGCGAAGTGGCGCTCTCTGGCGCCACCGGTGAGGTAGTGGCCCCGGCTCTGCAGCAACAGCTCACCGTCGGGCTCGAAGCTGAACGCGCAGTTGGCTCCGTCCAGCTTCTCCTCCACCACCAGGTGGCGCCCGCTGACGGCCGTGTAGGGCACGTCCTCGAGCTCCTCGTCCCCGGGTTGGCGGCGCGAGCCCTCCAGGTGGTGGGTGCGGGGGTACTTATGCACGGGCCACGGCCACCATGTGATTGAGCACGAACTCCACCCGCACCTTGCCAGCTCCGGCCTGGCAGAGCAGCTCCTCGAGAGAGTCTTTCGTGTAGAGACGCAGGTGCTCGGGATTGTCGTCCTCGTGCGAGGGCACGCTGACGATCACCGCCTGGCGCGCAAGTCGCACCGCCTCGCGGGCGGCCGGCAGGGGGTCGGGCATGTGCTCGAGCACTTCTAGCGCCGTGACGACATCGAAGCTCTGGTCCGGAAAATCCAGCGGCTCGCTCAGATCCGCCTGCCGCGCCGAGAGGCGAGCGATACCGCCGCGAGCCACAGCGAGCAGATCCTCCACCCGGTCTTCTCGAAGGTCGAGGCAGGTCACCTCGAGGGCGGGCAGCTCGTCGAGCAGGGGCCAGAGAAACACGCCGCGTCCGGTTCCGAAGTCGAGCAGGCTGGCGGGCTGCAACTGCTGCAGCACGCCCAGCACCTTGCGCACCCTGGGTAGCGCGGCCGAGCGTTTGAACTTGTGGGTGCGCAGCTCGTGGGCGCGGGCTTTCTCCATGAGCTCGTCCAACTCGCCCGACAGGCCCAGCTTGCCCCGAACGAACGCGGCCAGAAGCTCGGTGTAGTAGCCTTCCATGGGGTAGATGGTTGGAGAGAAGGCGGCTCGAGTCCTGGCCGGTCAAGCCTCGGGCGGGGTTGTGAACGGGTTGACCACACGGACCCCGCCCAGTACCTGACCGGCCTGCAGATCCTCCGTGAGAAGCAGATCGCAACCGGAGACTTGAGCCGCGCTGACGATGAGCGCATCCCACCAGGACAGGGAGTACTGATCTTCAAGCTCCCAGGCTGGCAGTTGGCCCACCAGGCGAGAAACGCTCGTGTTCCTCCTGGCAGCCAGCACCCGCACCCAGAGCGCGACGTCCTCCTCGAGCGAGATGGACACGTTTTTCACAACACGATCCTAGTGAGTCACGAACATCGTGTCAAACCGGCGCTGAAGGCGCGTCGCTCAGGCGACGGCTGCGGGTGTGGCAGGCGGCTGGGGACGGGCTTTGAGGAAGTTGGGGCTGGACTCGTGCTGCTCGGCGCTGGAGGAGAAGAACAGCCCGGGCTGCACGGGCGCCGCCTGCATCTTGTTGAGCGACCATCCCAGGTCGATGCAATTGCGCACCGGCGCCAGGATGCTCTGAGCTTTCTTCTGACCGACGACGAAGGCCCCGATGCCCAGCGCGGCCGCACCGACCGCCGCCACCGTGCCCAGCCCTGCCAAGGCGCAGGCTCCGGCCGCAAGCAAGCCGATTCCGCCCAGGATGTTGCCCCACCGGCTCGCGGAGCGGGCCTTCTCGACCTGCGGCGCCACGTGGGCGTGCAGTTCGTCCTGCAGCGTGGAGAGCTCGGTGCTCTTGCCGTTCAGGCCGCGCAGCAGCGGATCTTCGACAGTGTCAGCGACGCTGACCTGGAAGGTTTTTCCGCCATAGGACTCCAGGCTGTAGCTCATCGTGGAGCCCTCTTTGGAGATGGCGAGTTGGTTGCGCTGAGGATGGAAGCGGATGCTCGTTTGATACACGGTACTCATGGGTGAAGTCTAGTCCGTGACGCTGAAAGAACTCTTGAATTGTCGATCGTCGTCGCCCTCGCGCCTCTTTGCCAGGGCTTTTCAGGTCCGAAAACGGCGAGACAGCCTCCGCCTGCCCGTGCTAGAGTGGCCTGGTGACGCTAGATTCTGAAACATGCTACCGGGCTCTGTCGGCTCGCGATGCTCGTTTCGACGGGCAGTTCTTCGTGGCCGTGTCCAGCACCCGGATTTACTGCCGCCCCATCTGCCCGGCCCGCCGTCCGGCCCGCCAGAACTGCGCGTTTTACGCCAGCGCCGCCCAGGCCGAGCGGGCCGGATACAGGGCCTGCCTGCGCTGCCGTCCCGAGCTTGCGCCCGGCCAGGCGCCGGTGGACTCCGTGTCGCGCCTGGTGGGCTCGGCCGTGAAGCTGATCGATGAGGGCTTTTTGAACGACGCTTCGCTCCAAGAGCTGGCTGGAAGGCTGGGGGTGAGCGATCGTCATTTGCGGCGCTCAGTGCAAAGCGAACTGGGCGTGTCGCCCGTGGGCCTGGCCCAGACACGGCGACTGGCGATGGCCCGCCAGCTTTTGCGCGATTCCGAGCTGAGCCTGACGGAGGTCGCGTTCGCGTGCGGGTTCGCCAGTTTGCGCCGCTTCAACGCCCTGTTCCAGGAGCAGTTCGGGCGCCCTCCTTCCTCGCTACGCCGCGAGTGCGGTTCGACCAGCGGCCTGAGCCTGAGGCTGGACTATCGTCCACCCTATGATTGGGCAGGGATACTCGCGTTTCTACGCATCCGGGCCGTGCCTGGCTTGGAGTCGGTGAGCGAGCGGGAGTATCGCCGTCTCACGCCGCAAGGCGAGATTGTGGTCGACCACCATCCCGGCAGGCCGGCGCTGGTGGCCCGGCTGCCGCTCACGCTGGCCCGCCAGGCTCTGAGCCTGCGAGCCCGCCTGCGCCACCTGTTCGACCTGGACGCTCATCCGGCGGAGATCGCGCTGGTGCTGGGGCCGGGTTACGATCCCGGGCTACGCGTGCCGGGTGCGTTCGACTCGTTCGAAATGGCGCTCCGGGCAGTTCTGGGCCAGCAGGTCAGCGTGCGGGCCGCCACCACTCTGGCGGGTCGGCTAGTGGCCCGCTACGGAGGTTTCTTCCCCGACCCCGAGGCGCTGGCGGCCGAGGACCCCGAAGGGCTGGCCTCGCTGGGTCTTCCCACGGCGCGTGCCCGCAGCCTGGTCGCCCTGGCGCGCCAGGTGGCCGAAGGGGCGCTGCGCCTGGACGGCAGCCGACCGCTTCAGGAAACGCTGGCCAGGCTGGAGAGCCTGCCCGGCATCGGCCCCTGGACGTCACACTACGTTGCTTTGCGGGCTCTGCACTGGCCGGATGCGTTTCCTGTGGCCGACCTGGGCGTTCGCAAGCTGCTGGGCCCGAACGCCCTCGAGCTGGCCGAGCGCTGGCGTCCCTGGCGCGCTTACGCCGTGATGCATCTCTGGACGAAAGGAAACCTACCCTGATGTTGACCATGCCGAGCCCGCTCGGGCCCTTGACCCTGACCGCCCGCCAGAACCGACTGGTATCGATCTTGTTTGGCGAGGCGGCCGGGAGCGAATCGGGTGACCCGGTGCTGCGTGAAGCCCGCCGCCAGCTCGAGGAGTATTTCGCCGGCAGCAGGCGTGACTTCGACCTCCCGCTCGGGGCCAGCGGAACGCCCTTTCAACAGCAGGTCTGGAGCGCGCTGGGCACGATCCCGTTCGGCCAGACCGCCAGCTACTCCGATGTGGCCCGTCTCATCGGGCGGCCGCGCGCGGTGCGGGCCGTGGGCGCGGCCAACGGGCGCAACCCTCTGGCCATCGTGGTGCCCTGCCATCGAGTGATCGGCAGCGACGGCCAGCTCACCGGCTACGCCGGGGGCCTGGAAGTCAAGTGTTGGCTGCTGGCCCACGAGGGCGGCACAGTCATTCATAGCCCGGGGGCTCCGGATTCCTGGCGAACACCCGGACCGGGGGACCGGCTTGCACCTCCAGCCTCACTGCAAAGGCATGCTCGAGCTGATCCTCGGTCAGAACTTCAGAAGGAGAGCCGGCCGCCACGACGATTCCGGACTTGAGCAGCACCAATCGTTGGCAGAACATGGCGGCCAGGTTGAGGTCGTGTAGCGTGACGGCCAACGCCTGCCCTCGGGCCGCCAGGGAGGAAAGCAGCCCCATCAATTCCAGCTGGAAGGCCACGTCCAGGTGAGAGGTCGGCTCGTCGAGCAGCATGATCTGGCCCTCCTGGGCCAGGGCCTGGGCGATGCGCACGCGCTGAGCCTCTCCCCCTGAGAGCTCGCCGAAGCGGCGCTCGGCCAGCGCCTCCACCCCGGTGGCCCGCATGGCCCGCCGCACCGCTTCCAGGTGAGCCGCTTCCTGCAGCCCCGGGCCGCGCATGCGGGCATAGCGTCCCATCATGACCAGCTCACGGCAGCGAAAGGGAAAGGGCAGCTCCACCTGCTGGGGGACGTAGGCCAGCCGACAGGCCAGCTCGCGGCGCCGGTACTGGCTCAGCGGACGCTCCTCCAACAGCACTTCACCGCTGGCAGGGGTCAATACGCCGGCCAGCACCTTGAGGAGGGTGGACTTGCCCGACCCATTGGGCCCCAGAATGCCCACCAGCTCGCCTGGCGCGAGCTGAATGGATGCCTTGCTCAAGGCCCGAGTGGAGCCGTAGCTGTAGCTCAAGTCGGAGCCACGCAGGCTCACGTCAGCCTCCGACGACTATAGAGCAGCCAGAAGAAGAACGGCGCTCCCAGCAATGCGGTGATCACGCCCACGGGCAGCTCCAGGCCGGAGCGCAAGCTGCGCGCCAGGGTATCGCACAAGACCAGAAACATGGCCCCGCCCAGGGCCGCCGCGGGCAGCAGCAGGCGGTGGTCGGGCCCCACCAGGCCGCGACATAGATGGGGCACGATCAGTCCCAGAAAGCCGATCAGCCCGCTCACCGAGACGGCTGCAGCCGTGAGCAGGGTGGCCGCCAGCAAGACCCACAGCTTGGCCCGCTCGGCCGGGAGGCCCAGGGGGATGGCCGCCTCTTCGCCCAGGGTCAGCAGGTTCAGGCTCAGAGCTCCATAATAGAGCCCCCCCAGGCCCAGCACCAGGTAGGGGAGGATGAGGGGCAACTGGCTCCAGCGCGCATCGGCCAGGCTGCCCATGAGCCAGAACACGATGCGGGCCATATCCTGGCGCGCCATCGTGAGCATGAAGCTGACCAGCGACCAGAGGAACGAACCCACCACCACGCCCGCCAGGAGGAACGTGTCCACGGGCAGGGCGCCACCGATGCGGGCCAGGCGCACGATGAAGAGCATGGCTCCCACGGCCCCGGCGAAAGCTGCCAGGGGCAGGACCGCGGTGAGTCCCAACAGGATGGCCAGGGCCGCCCCCAGGGCTGCACCCGAGCTGGCGCCCACCACGTAAGGGTCGGCCAGGGGATTGCGCAAGAGAGCCTGGAACGCCACTCCGGCGCTGGCCAGGCAGGCGCCCACGCAGGCTCCCAGCAGCGCTCGCGGCAGCCGGATGTCGCGCAGGATGGCCCGGGTCACGTCATTGAGGTCGAGCAGGTTGATGCCCACGCTGCCCAGCGAGACCGCCAGCACCAGGCAGACGGCCAGTCCGAGCAATCCAACCAGCATCACGCCCCCCAGGCGAGCGGTCATGGTCTCAGAAAGCCTTTAAGCTGCTCCACGGCCTGAGGCAGCCTCAGGGTGGGCCGCACCAGGAGGTCTGACTCCATGCGGTAGATCCGCCCGCCTTGCACGGCGGCCAGGCGATCCCAGCCCGGCCGGGAACGAGCCTCCTCGACCTGGCTCACGGTCAGCACGATCACCTCGGGCTGGCGCAGCAGCAGGTCTTCCACGCTGATGCTCGGGTACTGCTGGCGGTCGGCGTAGACGTTGCGACCTCCGGCCAGGGTGATCAGCTCGTCCACGAACGTGCCGCCCCCCGTGGTCATGAGCGGCTTGTCCCAGATCTCCACGAAGACGCGCACGCCCGGTCCGGGGGGCGGTTTCAGGCGGGCCAGCTGGCCTTGCAGCTCCAGACCGCGAGCTTCGGTTCCGGTGGCTTTGCCCAACTCGACCAGGGCTTTCTGCAAGCCACTGAGGCTCTGAGATGGCAGGCTCAAAACCGGCAGGCCGAGCTCGCGAAGCCGAGTGATCTCGCGCGGTTGCATGCCCGGGTCGGCCACCACCAGATCGGGCTGCAGAGCCAGGATGCGCTCGTAGTCGGGGGCCATGTCCCCCACTCGGGGCAGCCCCTCCACCTCGGGGGGATAGTGGTCGTTGGCCGTCACGCCGATCACGCGCGGGCCCGCGCCCAGTGAGAAGAGAACCTCGGTCAGGCTGGGCACCAGGCTGATGATGCGCTGGGCCGGCCCGGGCGTCGTCGCCCGAGGAGCAGAGGCGCAGGAGCAGAGCAGGGCCAGCGCGATCAGCGCGCTCAGTATCCGCATTCGGGGCGCCCCGCCTCTCTTTCAGGCTCAGCGGCGCCCTGCCCGCCTCTTGTCCGGAGGGGGCCGCTGGTCACGCGCCGGGCCGGTCTCCTGACTTCGCGGATCCGTGCCCTCCTGGAAGGCCTTCCCCTGGGAGAGTGGCGCTTCCGGACTCCTCGCTTACAGTGGCGGCAACCGTGCCGGATTCTCACCGGCTTCCCGAACTCCCGACGCATGAGGCACTTCTCGCCAGCTGGCGGCCTCCCCTGTTCGCATGTCGGATACAAAGAATTCACATCGGTTTCATTTTCTTAACCTGCCCCCTTGGGAGAGCCCCGCTCGGGATGGTAAGATGCAGACACGACAAGGAGGTTGACCGATGGACCCACTCACTGCATTGACGGCCCTGGGCGGCCCCGGAGATCTCAGCGGGATGAGCGGTTACGCTCCCATGGGGTTGGGGGCGGCGGTCAATCGTCTGGGCGGCCCGATGGGGGCCGATGGCGCCATGATGCAGCAGTACAACATGCAGCAGTATCTGATCGGGATGCTGATGGGCCTGATGGTTGGCAATTCCGCGAGGATGGGCGGCGGAGGCTGCGCCAACTGCGGCAGCGGTGGCACCTCCGAGAGCGGGATCGCCCCGGGCGGGCTGGCTGGAGTGCCGCTCTTCAACAACGGCGGCGGGGGCGGTGGTGGAAGCTCGCCTTCGGGCGTGGGCAGCTCGGGCAGCACCGGCAGCGCCGGTAGCGTGACCCCCAGCGGCAACTCCGGCAACGACGCGGTCGAGCTGGGGCGAAAGTTTATCGGCCAGAATTCGGCCGACATCAAGGGCAAGCTTCCCAAGTTCACGGCCGCGGGCGGCCAGACCAACAACTGCGCCGACTTCGTCAGCTCGCTGCTGGAGAACACCGGCAAGCTGCAGGGCCATCACGTCAACGTCAAGTCGATGGAGCAGGCTCTCATCAAGCAGGGCTGGCGCCGCATTCCCGCCAGCCAGGCCAAGCCGGGCGATGTCTGGATGAATCACTCGCGCGGTCACGTGGAGCTGGTCACGGCCGCCGGCGGCACGCGCACCATCGGCTCCAACAACGATCGGCCCGGTCACCAGGTGATCTCGGAACGCAACAAGGACCCCAACAGCGGGATTTACTACACGAAATGAACTACCAGAGCGCTCCGGTCGACCTCGAGCACCCCAGCTTCGGGTCGCTGCTGTCCGCCCTCAAGGAAGTTCACGAGGGGCGGCTTCCGGCCGACGCCCTGCTCACTTACCAGAGCGCCCTGGCGGCCGAGCTGCGCGACTCGCGCGCGGCCGTGACGGCCGTTACCGGCCCCGAGGAAGTGCGCGAGGCCCTTGAGGAGCAGCAGCGGATGACCTGCACCGCGTTGGATATCTCCCAGATCGCCGTGGACGCGCTGGGTGAGTACGTGGCCAACCCTTCTCAGGAGGCCATGGCCCAGTGCGTGCGCACCTTCTTGCAGGCCCAGGAGGTCATGGGCCAGCTGCACGTCTATCTCGACGGCCTGGTGGCTGGTTGATCAGATGCCGCTGTAGTAGAACCGCTCGCGGTGCTCCCAGCCGGCTGCCAGAATTTGCGAAGCTGCGTCGGCGGCCGAGTTGGGGCGGCCTATCGCCAGGGCGGCTTTCTCCATCTCTGCGCGCTTGTCCGGGCTCTGTAGGAGCTCCTGGGCGTGCCTGCCCATGTCTGTCAGGTCGCTGGCCCAGCGGCCTACGCCAGCTGCCGTGAGCCGCCGGGCGTTCTGCGTCTCGAGCCCGGGGATGGGGTCGAGGATCAGGATGGCCCGACCTCGGGCCAGGATCTCCGAGGTGGAGAGGCCGCCCGGCTTGGAGACGATCAGGTCGCAGGCGTCCAGGTAGTCCACCATGTTGTCCACGAACCCTAGCGCCTGCACGGGATGGCTGAAGGGTTCCGCCTCCAGTGCCTTGCGCGCCTCTTCGTTCTTGCCGCACACTACCGCGATCTGAAAGTCGCAGGGCAGGTCGTCCAGGGCCCCCACGGTCTTGTTGAAGTTGACCGCCCCCAGGGCGCCTCCCAGCACCAGCACGAATGGCTTCTCCGGATCGAGGCCCAGTTTCTTCTTCATCTCGGTGCGGTCTTGGGGGGGGCGAGCAAAGGCCGGCCGGATGGGAATGCCGGTGACCGAAACCTGGCTGCTGTCCACGCCGAAGCGCGTCAGGTCGTCTCGGGTGGAGTCGGTTGCCACGTAGTAGCGCGAGACGCCTTCCTGGCTCCAGATCTGGTGGGCTCCAAAGTCGGTTACCACGGCGTGGAGCGGGGTATCAAACTCCTGACATTCTCTCCAGTAGCTCAGCAAGTCAGCCGTCGGGGCCTGGGTGGCCACCAGCACGTCCGGCTGCTCATCTTGAATGCGCTCCAGCAGGTCCTCGGTGAGGAAGGCTTCCACCTTCACGGTTTGGCGCGAGAGCCACTTCTGCACGCGATCTCCCTCAAAGTTCCGCTCGAACCCCCAGTTGCGCACGGCCTTGCTGATGGGGCCACCTTCCAGCGCCCTCTCGGCTGCCGTCGAGATTGGGATCGGGTTGTTGGAGAGATCGGCGTGGTTGATGATCTCCACCTGCGCCTCGGGACACTGGGCCTGCAGCGCTTCCTTGACCGAGCGAGCGGCCGAGGCGTGGCCGCCCGTGTAGCTGCCGTGCAGCAGCCAGATCTTCAGCGGGGCTTGCTCGCACTGCTCGAAGCGGTCGGGTTGGCCCTCGACCTGGGCGCAGTGAATGGGCTTGAGCCAGGTGGCCGTTGCCTTGCCTGAGACCGACGTGATCATGAGTGCATGATGGTCCGAGTGGCTGAAAGGGATCTGAAAAGCAACAGGCCGTTAACCCGGGGAAACAGAGGGTTAACCTGGTTCTGGCCAACCTCTGGCACAATGGCGCCCAGAGAGAGAGAAGGAGAGTTCCCAATGACCATCCAGACCGCCACCACCCCGGCCATCGGCGCCTATCGCCCCACCACGCCCCAGGCGTCCCCCAGCCTTTCGTCTCCGCAGGACAAGCTGACGCTGACCCAGGACGAAGCTCCCCGCAGGGGCAACATCGCCAGCGGCGTGGCCCTGGCCGTCATCGGCACCGGGCTGGTGGCCGCTGCCTCCATCGGCATCCCGAGCATGTTCGGCCTGCCGGCCATCGCCGCCGTGCCGACCGGCACCCTGCTCAACGGCGCCATGCGCTTCTGCGGCCTGCTGGCCTTCAGCGGCGCCTCCGATCAGTGGGCTCAGGGCGATGACAACCGCGTTCTGCGCGGCTCGCTGCTGTGCGCCGGTGGCGTTCTCGGCATGGCCAGCGCAGCCGGCGCATTCGGCCACGTCGGCGGGCTCACGGCCGTAGCCATGGGCCTGGGCGGCTTTTTTACAACCCTGGGCGGCATCAGCAAGCTGAGCGGGGCCAAGAGCGAGGCCTGACCAGGAGGACCGGGCTTTCCAGGCAAATCAGCCTGCCGAGGACAGGTTTCCCAGAGTGATGCTGGCATAGCCTATCTTCTCGGCAAGCCGACTGACCGGAGGATGCTTCTTCCAGCAAAGCGAAAGCACCAGGCTTGAACCTGTGGCGACAAATCAAGGCATTCCTACCGGGTCATCGGGCTCCTGCGAAGGAACGAAGGCGCGTCCGGCGCTTGGCGTGCAAGATTCAGGCCGAGCTGCGCACCGAGAAGAGTTCGTTTGCAGCCACGATCACCGAGATCAGCGTGGCCGGAATTCGTATCGAGCCCGTTGAGCGCCTGTCGAATCGGTCAAACGTGGCCGTGAGCGTTCCAATGTCGAAGAAGGGGCTGGTGCGGTGCCGAACGGTCTGGGCCGGTCGTCCGAACGGTCAGCACGCGGCTGGCCTGGTTTTTGACGACACGGAAGAGGCCAAGTCGCTCTCCTGGCTCAAAGAGACCCTGGTCAGCTCTGGTTTCTCTCAGGACAACGTCAAGGAGAGACGGACTCAGGTGCGCGTCCGGTCGGGTCACCGGGTCTATTTGACCAATCTCTCCGACACGACGATTGGCGAGGGAACCATGCTCAATATCGGCAGGGGTGGGGCCATGCTCTTGACGGACTCGGAAGTGTCCCTGGGCACCCGATGCAAACTGAACACGGAGGCGAGCGGTGTCTTGCCTGCCCTGGCGGTTCCGGCCCAGGTGCTGACGATTCGCAACCGGCCCCAGGACCGGAAGTTCCACGTGGGTCTGGTTTTCGAGTATGAGGACGACCCGATGGTGGACAAACTGGTCTCGATCCTTTTCAGGTGAACCCGGGAGCGTCTCAGAGACCGGACCGGAGCGCCCACGGCAGCAGCCAAATCGTGCCGACCACAACTCGTGGGAGATCAGACCTCGTCCGGTAGCACGCTCGGAATCGCTGCAAAGCCCTCCGGCGGACGCGGCCCCGGGTACTGGTAGTAGTTGCACTGCAGCATGCCGTTGTAGAGCTTGCGCTTGCGCGTCGCCTTGCGTCCGAAGGCCCTCTCGAACTCGCTGTCGGAGGTCAGGCAGTACAATGACCACGTTTTCAAGCGCTCGGTGACTCGTCCGAGCTCGGCTGCCAGGGCCCGGGCCGCCGGCCGGTCCTGCTGGCGCTCGCCGTAGGGCGGATTGGTGATCATCACGGCATATTCCTGATCGGGCGAGAAGTCGCGCACTTCGCGACGCAACAGCGAGACGCCCACCTTGCCCAGTCCGGCGGCGTGCACGTGGTAGCGGGCCAGGCTCAGCACCCGGGGGTCGGCGTCGCTGCCGAGCAGGGCCAGGCGTCGGCCCCGGATGTGACGGCTTTCGGCCTCGCGCCGAGCCCGTTCCCACCGCGCCCGCCCGATCCAGGGCCAGCCCTCGCTGGCGAAGTTGCGGGTCAGCCCCGGTGCGCGGTCGAGCGCGATCCAGCCGGCTTCGATCAAGATCGTGCCCGAGCCGCAAAACGGGTCGTAGAGGGCCCGGTCGGCCTGGTAGTAGCTCAGTAGCACCAGACCCGCGGCCAGGGTCTCTCGCAGGGGGGCCTCGGCGGTCAGCTTGCGATAGCCCCGCCGGTGCAGGCCCGGGCCGCTCGAGTCCAGCGAAATGGTGGCCTGATCCTTCACCAGGGCCACCCGCACCTTGAAGAGCGGCCCGTCCTCCGGGAAGCGTTCCACGGCGTAACGCGCCTTCAGGCTTTCCACGATAGCCTTCTTGACCACCGCCTGACAGGCCGGCACGCTGGAGAGCTGGGAGTTGTGGCTCATCCCCTCCACCGGAAAGGCCGCCTGGCGGGGCAAGAGGTCGGGCCAGGGAAGGGCGCGCACGCCGCTGAACAGATCCTCGAAGCTGAGGGCTGGAAATCGGCCGGCCACGACCCATACCCGATCCGCGGTGCGCAGCCAGAGATTGGCCTGGCAAAGCTCCTCGGGGCTGGCCTGAAAGGACACGCTGCCGTTGTCCGACCGGATGCCCTGGACTCCGATTCCCTCCAACTCGCGGGCCACCACCCCCTCCAGGCCGAAAGCGCAGGTGGCCGAGCATTCCAGGGTGCGGCTCACGTTAGCCGGGCAGTCTCTTCCTCCTCATCGACCACGGTCATCTCCAGCACGAGGCGCGTGTTGCCGAGTTGGAGAAGGTCCTGGGACTCGAGCAAGAGCCGTCCCGCAATGGGCACCTCGGTGCCCCAGACGAGCCCTTCCATCGTGCGCTGGATGGCCACGGGATTTGCTGTGGGCAGGAGCTGATACTTGCCGTCCGGCTCGCTCCAGCGCAACACGGCGTGGTCAGGACAGACGAACTCGTCGCGGAGCAGCACGGCGTTGGACTGCTCTTCCCCCATGTCCCGGCCCAGGGCCATGGTGCCTTTGAGGGGGAAGGACTGCCCCTCATCGGGGCCCTCCACCACCTTGAGGCGGAATTCGTTACGCTGGCCCCCCTTGTTGCCGCCCATGGAGATGCGCACGGCAACTTTGCGAGTCTCGGTCGGCATGGGAACGTGGGGCCTCTTGCTCTGCAAAGGAGCGATTCCGGGGGCGGCGTCGGACGAGGACGGCCCGGCTGCGGCCGGGGCCACCATCGGCGCCACCGGACCGGCCCAGCGTCGCTCGATCTGCTGGATCTGCAGGACCACCTTGCCGATGGTGATAGCATCGTCCGGCTCGAGCAGGCGCGGTTCCTCGGCGGGGGCCGCGTTGATCATGGTTGGATTGGTCTGCGATCGATGATGAAGAATATAGCTGTTCTGCTCGTCATCCCAGAACAGCTGGGCATGAATGCGAGAAACCGTGTCGTCGTAAAGGAACACGTAGCCCGGCGCGCGCTCGCCCGGATTGGCGGCACGCCCGATGGTCAGCTCCTTGGTGTCGAGCGGAAACACCTGCCCGCGGCCCGTACCCTCGATGATCTTCAGTTGAAAACCGGAGCTAAACGGAGGCATGCGCTGGTTGGTCTCCTAGTGAGCTTGACTACCCCCTGACTCGCGTTCGCGGGGGGTCAGGGGCGAACCTGCATCGAGTAGCGCCCTCCACTGGCATCCTTGAGTCCCTCGGAAAGTCTCTGGGGGTCGGTCAGGGTGTCATCGAAGCGCACCTCGGCAGTGGACTTGCCGAAATTCACATTCACCGACTTCACTCCGGGCAGTTTGCTCACGATGGCCCGCACACGGCTGGCGCAGGTGGCCCCTCAGGACATGCCCTGGACGGTAAAGGTGGCCGTGGACGTGGCTGCCAGAGCGGGGAGCAGCAACGCCAGCAATAGAGCAAGCAACATTCTCTTCATAGCTTGAGGCTTCGTGCCGGGGCGCAGGCCTCCTGTGCCGGGCGACGAAAGGCAGCGCGGTGAAAGGCTGGCTCTGGCTCCTCGTTCTGGCGCTCGCGCTTCCGGCCGTGGCCGGCGAAATCGACTTCTCCGCCTGCTTTGCCGCTGAGAAGGTCGATGGTGCGGCTGTGCTCTATGACCGACAGCACGGCTTTCGCGAGTTCCATCCAGAGCGCTGTCAGCGACGCTACGTGCCGGCTTCCACCTTCAAGATCCCCAATTCGTTGATCGGCCTCGAGACCGGGGTGCTTCCCATGGACCTCGAGTGGGACGGGGTCGAGCGCGAGATCGCCAACTGGAATCAGGATCTCGACCTGGACCGCGCCTTCCGTGTCTCGGCCGTGCACTATTACCAGGAGGTGGCCTGCCGGATCGGTCTCGAGCCCATGCGCGGCTGGGTGAAGCGGCTCGGTTACGGTAACGCCAGGGTGGGTGAGCGGGTGGACCGGTTCTGGCTGGACGGGCCCCTGGCCATCTCGCCCCGCGAGCAGGTCGAGTTCCTGGAACGCCTGCACGATGGGCGCCTGCCCGTCTCGCAGCGCTCGCGCGACGTGGTGGTGGGCCTGATGGATCTCAAGCGAGATCGGCTCTATGCCAAGACGGGCTGGGCCCGCACTTCCGATCGCGACTACGGCTGGTGGGTGGGCTGGGTGGAACGTGAGCAGGGCCCGCTCTACTTTGCCGTGTTGGTGGACCAGCCCCATCCCGTGCCGGAGGACTTCTTTCAGCTCCGCATCCGGCTCGGTCGCTCACTCTTGAAGGCGGCCGGGGCTCTATGATCTCGCTGGTGGACGTGAGCAAGTCGTACGGGGGTCACACCGTGCTGAGCAAGGTCAACCTGGCTCTGGTAGCGGGTCAGCGGCTCGGCCTGATCGGGCGCAACGGCACCGGTAAGACCACCCTGCTCAAGATTCTGAGCGGCCAGCTCGAGCCGGACTCGGGTCACGTGGCTGCCACGCCCGGGGTCGAGGTCGGCTACCTGGGCCAGGAGGGTCAGCTGAGCCCCGAGGCCAGCTTGTACGAAGAAATGAACGCTCTATTCGACCGGGTGCGCGCCATGGAAGCCGAGCTGCGGGCCCTCGAGGGCGAGATGGCGACGCTGACCGGCTCGGAGCTGAAGGCGGTCATGGACCGCTACGCCCGTTTGCAGGCCGAGTATGAGCACGCCGAGCCCCAGACCATCGACGCCCGCATTCGGACGGTGCTGGCAGGCATGGGGTTTGCCCAGAGCGACTTCGAGCGCCCCTGCCGCGAGTTCTCGGGGGGATGGCAGATGCGCGGGGCTCTGGCGCGTCTCTTGCTGATGGCCCCCAGCCTGCTCTTACTGGACGAGCCCACCAACCACCTCGATCTGGAAGCAGTGGAGTGGCTGGAGCAATACCTGTCCCGGTACTCCGGGGTGGTGCTGCTGGTTTCCCACGACCGCACCTTTCTCGACCGGACCGTCAACAAGATCCTCGAGCTGTCGGGGGGCGAGCTGGAGGAATACGCGGGCAACTACAGCTTCTATCTCGAGGAAAAAGAGCGCCGGCGCGAGCTGCAGGAGGCCGCCTACCACACCCAGCAGCGGAAGTTGGCTCAGGACGAGCGCTTCATCGAGCGCTTCCGCTACAAGGCAACCCTGGCCAGTCGGGTCAAGAGCCGCGAGAAGATGCTCGACAAGATCGACCGGGTGGAGCTGCCCGAGGACGAGCCTCGCCCCATGCGGTTGAGCTTTCGCCCCTTTCCCGACAGCGGACGCGAAGCCTTGCAGGCAAAGAGCCTGAGCAAGAGCTACGGGGCCATTCAGGTATTGAAGAATTTGAGTCTGTTGATCGAGCGCGGAGAGCGGGTGGCCATCGTGGGTCCCAACGGCTCGGGAAAGTCTACTCTGTTAAGGGCACTGGCCGGTCACGAGCCTCCCGACGCTGGCAGCATCAAGCACGGCCACCGGTTGACCCCGGTCTTCTTTGCCCAGCACCAGGCCGAGGCGCTGGACGGGAAGTTGTCCGTGCTTGAAGCCCTGGAAGAAGTGGCCCCGCCTCACACCGACCAGACCCGGCTCCGCACCCTGCTCGGCTGCCTGCTGTTCGTTGGCGATGAGGTGCACAAGAAAGTATCCGTCTTGAGCGGGGGCGAACGCAGCCGGGTGGCGCTGGCGCGCTGCATCGTGCGCCCCTCCAACCTGCTGTTCCTGGACGAGCCCACCAACCACCTCGATCTCTCCGCTCGCGAGGCGCTGGCCGAAGCGCTGCAGGAGTATCCCGGCACCATCGTGCTGATCTCCCACGACCGCACTTTCATGGACACGCTGGCCACCCGCGTGGTGGAGCTGCAGAACGGGCAGGCGATCAGCCACCCCGGCAATTACTCCGATTTCCAGCGACGCCGCAAGGCCCCCGTCAAAGCTGCTCCAGAAATGGCCGAGCAGAACCTGAAGGGCCGTGACCTGGTGCCCAAGGGCAAGCGGGCTCCCGCGAGCCCGCGCCAGTGGTCGCTTCCCGCCCTGGAGGCCAAGATTTTTGGGATTGAAGAACAGATTGCCAGCCTGGCTGAGGAGATGGCTCGTCCCGAGAACGGCCCTCGACTCAGGGAGCTCGAGCAGAAGTATCAGGCGTTGACGGCCGAATGCGAGACGCTCACGAAGACCTGGGACGAGCTGACCGGTTAACGCTCCTGTCGTCGCTGAAAGCCGTCGACCGCTCCTGTCCTCGCTGAAATTCCTGGCTGTGTAGGGGAATGAGAGACAGGCCAAGAATGGCGATCGGCATCTTGATCATGGACGGCCCTGAGCGATGA